>NZ_JAYEZO010000001.1:1300283-1625354 GCF_037031285.1 Halobellus sp. LT62 | reverse complement strand
CCGAGGCGGCGGACATCCAAGTCGCACTCCACTGCCCGTTGGGACCGATTGCGTTTGCGACCTGCGTCCAGCTCGATATGTCGATTCACAACGCGATCGCGCAGGCGCAGAATCTCGACATCCACGCACCGTACGAAAACGAGCATCTCGCGTACCTCGACGATCCGGACGTCTTCGGCTTCGAGAACGGGTACGTGACGGTCCCGAATGCGCCGGGACTGGGCATCGAAATCGACGGAGACGCAGTCCGAGAACGATCCCAACCCGGACTCGACTGGCAGAACCCGATCTGGTATCACCACGACGGTAGCGTCGCCGAGTGGTAGCTCAAACGGACACTTCGAGTCCACTACCCAAAATTATTCACTATTACTGAATAATTATTACTGATGTGACTCACACGCAAACAGGACTGTCCTGTCGACTGTTCCTCCCGATTACCTCCCGTGTGAATCTGCCACACGTCGTTCTCTGTCGAAACGAGTGAGATCCGGTTTCATATTTCTCCCTTCTGGGAGGGATATTCACACGTATACTAACGGACGTACATTCGTTATTTCTTCATCGGCTTCTCTCGTGTGCGCTGTACTATTCCAACTCCTGCACTTTGATCCGTAGCACTGGAGAATTTGTTCACTTATTCCGAAGAATAAGAGCCCATCCGGCCATATTATCATTAATAATCATATTGTCTATTTTGGTCCGACTCTGGGCTCTCAAAAAATTCCGAATTAGTGAATAATCAATGTCGGGGAGGCAACGAGACGACGCTACTCCTGCCGTATTCGTCGTCGAATCCGATTGGCCGAGCTGAGAACGAGCCCCGACGCGTCCTGCTGGAGCGTCTTGCCCGAGAGGTGTTCGTCGCTTCCAGTCACGCAGACAGCGCCGAGCAACGTGTCATCGGGGGCGGAAACCGCGGAGGCGATGCCTCGGACGCCGTCGCGCCACTCCTCTCTGTTCAGCGCGAGCCCCCGGCTCCGAACCTCGTTGAGGTGGCTCAACAGCTTCGACCTGTCGGTCAGCGTGCTTTCGGTGTGGTATTCCAACGGGATGTCGTCTAGGACCGCCGTGCGTTCCTCGTGGTCCATCGCTGCCAACATCGCCTTCCCGCCCGCTGAACAGTGTAGCGGGAGCCGATCGCCGATCTCGACGATCCGTTCCCTGTCACTGTGCGTGGCGGTCTCGATACAGACGGCCGCTTCGTCCTGTACCACGACAAGGTTTGCGGCGAACCCCGCACTCGCGAGTGCCCGAACCTCGTCGGCCCCCGCTTGGTAGATCCGGTATCGGTGTCGGACGGTCGTTCCCACCTCGAGGAATCTGAGACTCGCATTGTACTCCCACTCGTCCCGTTCGACGTATCCGAGGTCCACGAGCGTCTGGAGGTGGTTGTGGACGGAGCTTTTCGACAGCGAGAGGTAATCGGTGAGCTCTGTGACTGTTGCTCCCTCCAAGTCGAGCAAGGCGTCGATGACGCGCGCACTGGTGGCTGTCGCCTTGACTGGTGGGTTCTCGTTCATATGTCTGTGCCTTGTGCCCAACCCACATAATTGTTCGGAGTTGACGAACAATCGAAATGCAGTGTAAGTTCGCTCTCACACGGTCGCTACCGGCCGACTGGTCCCGATCCGAAATTCGATCCCTATTTTGGGGCAATATTTATTATGGTTGCTTACATCGGGTGGTGACGAGGCAGGAACAGGCACCGCTACGACTGCGAAGTCGATCAGCGGGGACAAGATTCCTGTTTAGGAGTCGAAAACATGGTAGACAACAATCGCAAGCGAGTCTCGCGTCGTAGAATGCTTCAGGCACTCGGCGTCTCCGCCGCGGCCGGGCTTGCCGGCTGTGGCGGCAGAGGCGGCGGGTCAACGTCGACAGATACGGACAGTAGCGAAGGCGGCGGTGACTCCGGCAGCGGTGGCGGCGATAGCGGCCTCCCGTCGCAGTCGGAAGCTGTCGAGGAGTGGGGGCAGCGAATCAATGAATACGCGCGGCAGTCGGGGATAGACTGGCAGCAGTTCGAGGGCACGTCGCTGATCTTCGGGATGAACGTACATCCGTTCACCTCAGTCACCGAACCGCTGCTTCCGTACTTCGAGGAATTGACGGGGATCTCAGTCACGTATAACACCTTCCCGGAGGACCAGCTCTGGCAGAAGCTCACACTCGACCTCAACAACGAGAGTGGTGTCTTCGACGGCTTCTTCCTCGGGCTGTGGCCTAGCGCCCGCTACCACAATGCGGGCTGGGTCAAGGACCTCAACCAGTACATCAATGATTCGAGCCTGACCGATCAGGACTGGCTCGCGACGGGAGATTGGCCGGAGTCGGCGCTGAACGCGTTCACGTATGGCGACGACGACTTGGTATCGCTACCGTTCGGCGTCGAGGCATACGGTGCAGTGGCGTACGACGTACCGTCCGTGGAGGCGGTCGGTATGGAGCCGCCGTCCAGCTATCCGGAGCTCCGTGACCTCGCACAGGCAATCCACGAATCCGACGAGATCGACCGCGCGGGGATCGCATCGCGGGCGAGTTCGACGACGCTGTCGTCGGCAAACTGGGCGACAGTGTTCAAATCGTACGACGCCGAGTGGCTCGATTACGACGCTCGTGAGGCGGCACTGAACTCGGATCGGGGGATCGCGTCGCTGGAGATCTTCGCGGAAATGATGGGCGATTACGGCCCGGCCGACATCGGAAACTTCGATTGGTACCGCTCGAACCAAGCGATGGGCAACGGGGATGTCGGAATGGCGCTGCACACCCCGTCGGCGATCGGTCCTTGGACGCAGGAACAGATCGACCGGACGGAGTGGCTCCCGCCGCTTCCCGGTCCCGACGGGACGCAACTCGCGAGTACCTGGGAGTGGGGGCTCGGAATCAGCGAGTACACCGGAAACCCCGGTGCTGCGTGGCTCTTTATGCAGTGGGCGCTCTCGCGACCGATGATGCTGCTCACGAACACCCAGCAGTGGGAGGGACAGGCCGTCTACGGTCCTGCTCGCTCCAACTGGCTGTTCGAGCAGGACGAGTACCAAGAGCTGGGTCCAAAGGAATCTTGGAACGAGGCACACAGACAGGGTATGGAGATGGTGCCCTCGGATCCGCCGCCGGTTCCGCTCCACACGCCGCAGAATATGGATATGATGACCGAGGGGGCGATCGCGATGAACAGTGCCGTGACCGACAGCAAGAGTGCCTCCGAGGCGCTCAACGACGCGGCTCCGCCGATTACGGAGTACGCGAAGGAAATCCCGGAGGAGTACCTGTAACCCCCTTCGAGGGGACGCATCCGACTAGGTTCCACTCACAACTATGCTCGGAACAAAATACGTGCGTTCGCGGTTGGGGAGAGCCGGCGCTCGAGAGCCACTGCTGAACCGGATCGACATCTCCGACCGGACGCTCAAATGGCTGTTTCTGCTCCCCTCGGTCGCAATCTTGGCCTTCCTCGCGATCTATCCGTTCATTCAGGGCATCTGGATGAGTTTCCACGAGTGGCCGCTCGCGGCTGACACGCGGACGTGGGTCGGGCTCGCCAACTACGAGGCGCTCGTGGAGTCCGATCGTTTCCTCGGATCCGCCAGAGCGACCGTCGTATTCACCGGCGTCTCGGTAACGCTCGAGCTGATCCTCGGCATCGCGTTGGCGCTGTACTTGCGGTCGCTCTCCAGCAACTGGCGGCCGATATTCAGGACGATCTTCATCCTCCCGATGGTGATGACGCCGATCGCGACCGGACTGATGTGGCGGCTGCTGCTCAACGGTCAGATCGGTGTCGTGAACTGGATGCTCATTAACTTCCTAGGGATGTCGCCGCCCTCTTGGACGTCGTCGCCGACGGTCGCGATGGCAACGGTCATTATGATAGACATCTGGCAGTGGACGCCGCTCATCGTGATGATCGTGTACGCGGGGCTGTTGTCCATCCCCGAGACGATGTACGAAGCGGCTCGCGTCGACGGGGCACCCCGGCTCGCGGTGTTCCGACACATCACGCTGCCGCAGATCAAATATATGATCGGAATCGCAGTGGTCTTCCGGCTGATGCGAAGCTTCCGTAGCTTTGACATCATCTGGCTGGTGACGAACGGCGGTCCCGGGACCGCGACGGAGATCCTGAACATCTACCTCTACCGGGTCGCGTTCGTCAACCTCCAAGGCGGCCAAGCGGCCGCGCTCGGAATCATCCTGCTCGTCGTGACGATCGCAATCACGATGGGCATCATCAGGGGGCTGGGTATGCAATGAGTATGAGAAACCTTCCGGACATCGGCTCGACAGTGACGTTCGCGACCGAGAACCCCTGGGCGGCACTCGCGACCGCGATCAAGTACGGCGCGGGCATTATTGTCGCCCTCTGGATGCTGTTTCCCATCTACTGGATGGTGACAGTAAGCATCCAGCCGCAGGAGGTCATTATGAACTGGCCGCCGCGGTTCCTGTTCTTCACGCCGGTTATCGAGAATTACGTGACGCTCTTCACCGAGCAGAACTTCGGTCGGTACCTGTTCAACAGCTTCGTGGTCGCGGCCGGGGCGGTGTCGATCAGCATCGTCATCGGCGTTCCGGCGGCGTACAGTCTCTCGCGGATGGACGTGTACGGCGGTCACCACATCGGCTTCTGGATTCTCTCGACCCGGATGATCCCGCCGCTCTCGATTATGGTGCCGCTTTTCATCTTCTTCAGCGACGTCGGGCTCAATCGAAGCTTGGTCGGACTGATGATCGTCCACTTCCTCATCACGCTCCCGATGATCATCTGGATCGTGAAGGGGTTCATCGACGAGTTGCCGCAATCGCTCGAGGAGTCGGCGATGGTTGACGGATGTAACCGCATCCAAGCGTTCCGCGAGATCGTCGTGCCGCTGGTGATGCCCGGCATCGCCGCCGCGGCGTTCATCTCGTTCATTTTCTCTTGGAACAACTTCCTCTTGGCGCTGGTGCTGACCGGCGGCGGCACGCGGACGGCACCGCTCGTCATCCAGTCGTCGATGGGGTACCTCTCCATCAACTGGGGGATGCTCGGTGCCGCCGGCACAGTCACCGTCCTACCTGTCGTTCTGATTAGCCTCGCTCTGCGGAACCACTTGGTCGAGGGACTCACAATGGGAGCAGTCAAACAATGAACGCTACGCTACGATACGACACTAAATCTATGAAGACGCTGATAACCTCGAATATGAACGACGACAGCTTGTACCGGCTCGAAAACGACATCGGACTCGACGTCGAGTACCACCCGATCGCGGAGCGTGATGGCCGATTCCCGCCGGAGGAGTTCATCGACCGACTCGACGGCGTCGAAATCCTCATCGTCGGCTTCGAGGGCGTCTCCGAGGAGGTCCTCGACGCGGTCGACGATCTACGGATCATCGCGTGTCCCCGCGGCGGTCCGGACGCGAACGTGAACATCAACGCGGCGACCGAACGCGGGATCCCGGTGCTGTACGCGCCGGGACGCAACGCGGTCAGCGTCGCAGATTTCACGCTCGGGCTCATCTTGGCGGCCGCCCGGCACATTGCACACTCCCACCACCTGCTTCACACGGGAAGTTACACCGGCGAACCACAGTCGGACTCCGCGTCCGGTGGCGAACGCGAAGACGTGACTTGGGGCATCGCCAAGGGATCGCCGTACGTCGAACTCAAAGGCCCCGAACTCGCGAACAAGACCCTCGGCATAGTCGGCCTAGGCGCAATCGGCAAGCGAGTAGCCCAGCGCGCGGCCGGGTTCGATATGGACCTTCTCGGGTTCGATCCCTACGTCGACGCCGAACAGATGGCCGAGTGGGGCGTCGAGAAGGTCGGTATCGACGATCTCTGCCGCGGGGCCGACGTGGTCACCGTTCACACGCCGGTTACCGACTCGACCCGCGGGCTGATCGGTGCCGAGGAGTTCGATCTGATGGCCGATTCGACGTACTTCATCAACACCGCGCGGGGGGCGATCATCGATCAAGATGCTCTCCTCGCTGAACTGGAAGCGGGCACGCTCCGCGGTGCGGCGCTCGACGTGTACGACGAGGAGCCGCTCCCCGACGACCACCCGTTGCTCGAACTCTCGAATGTCGTCACGACGCCGCACCTCGCCGGAGCTGCCGAGGAAGTCATCGACCGCCACTCGAAGATGGTGACGGACGATATCGAAGCACTTCTGAACGAGGGCACGCCGAAGTACATCGCAAATGACGAGGTGCTCACGGCCGAGGCCAGTGGGGATGGTGACTGATGGCGGGGGTCACGTTCGATGACGTGAAGAAAGTGTACAATGATAACAACGAGCATATCGTCGCGGTCGAGGACCTGAACCTCTCGATCGACAACGGCGACTTCCTCGTCCTCGTCGGCCCCTCCGGCTGCGGGAAGTCGACGACGCTGCGGATGGTCGCAGGTCTTGAGACGATCACCGAGGGGACCATCTCCATCGGCGACACCGTCGTCAATGGACTGGAGCCCCGGGAGCGCGACATCGCGATGGTGTTCCAGAACTACGCGTTGTACCCGCACAAGACCGTCCAAGAGAATATGGCGTTTGGGCTGAAGTACTCCAGTGATTTCTCGAAACAGGAGATCAACGAACGGGTTCGCGAGACCGCAGAGATGATGGGCATCGGCGACCAGCTCTCGGAGAAGCCGGACCAGATGTCCGGCGGACAGCGCCAGCGGGTCGCGTTAGGCCGCGCCATCGTGCGCCAACCGCAGGTGTTCCTGTTCGACGAGCCGCTATCGAATCTAGACGCGAAGCTCCGGACCAAGATGCGGACCGAGATCTCACAGCTCCAAAACGAACTCGGAATCACCTCGATCTACGTCACACACGATCAGGCGGAAGCGATGACGATGGGCGACATCGTCGCCGTGATGAACGACGGGAGGCTCCAGCAGGCGGCCCCGCCGGACGAGGTGTACAATCACCCGGCCAACGAATTCGTCGCCGGGTTCATCGGGTCGCCGTCGATGAACTTTCTCTCGGCGACCTACGAGAGCGACGCCGGAACCGCGACGCTAGTCAGCACTGACGAACAGACCGAATATCCGTTGGCGAAACGGATCGACGAACAGATCGACGCCGCCCCCGGCGACCGAATTCGGATCGGCGTGCGCCCCGAGGACCTGCAGGTCGTTCGGGACCCCGAAGGGTGGGAACAGGCGGAACTGTTCGACGCGACGATCAAGGTGGTCGAACCGATGGGCAGCGACAACTTCCTCACGCTCGACGTGAACGGGGCCGGCGAAATGTGGGACGCCCGCGTCGATTCGGCGTACGCGCCTGAGGTCGGAACGCAGGTGGCGGTCGCGTTTGACGAGAGCGTGGTCCACCTGTTTGATGAAACCGGCGACACGCTCAAATCACAGGGCGTGAGTGAGGAATCGTTCCACAGGGGAGCCGACGAATCCGTTCCGGTCGGACAACAGTAGACGAAGAGATACGCATAAACGCGAGATTCCACGAATGGCACACAACACACAACTCGACGACAAACGGCGAACAGTCAGCGAACTCGGGCGCAGGATGCTCCAGCAGGGGCTCACCAAAGGCACTGGCGGCAATATCAGCGTCCGGGAGGGTGATCAGATCGCGATCAGTCCCTCCGGGATCCCGTACGACGAGATCGACCCCGAGGATGTCCCGGTGATCGGCATCGACGGCGAGCAGGTCGCCGGCGATACCGATCCATCGAGCGAGTCCCGGATGCACGCCGGGATCATCCGCGAGCGCGACGACGTGGGCGCGGTCGTCCACACCCACTCGCCGTACGCGAGCACGTTTGCGAGCCTCGACGAACCGGTGTTGCCGTCGCACTATCTCATCGCTTTCGTCGGCGACGAGATTCCTGTCGCGCCGTACGAGACCTACGGAACCGCCGAGTTGGCGGAGGCGGCGCTGGATACGCTCGGCGACGAGTACAATGCCTGTTTGCTGCAGAGCCACGGCGTCATCGCCACCGGCGAGGACGCCGAGGCCGCATACGAGGTCGCGCTGATGGTCGAGTACGTTTCTCGCGTTCATTACCAGGCGCTGAACGCCGGCGATCCGGAGTACCTCGCGGACGAGGAAGTCGCCGACCTCATCGAGATCTTCGAGGGGTACGGCCAGAGCGGCGACACCGAGACGGCGATTGCGGAGCCGGCGACCGACCTCCAGACCGAACGGGAGGCCGTCGCAGACTTGGGCCGGGAGATGTTGGCCCAAGGACTCACCGAGGGAACCGGCGGCAACATCAGCACGCGAAACGGCGACCGCGTCGCGATCAACCCCTCCGGAATCCCCTACCAAGAGATCGATTCCGAGGACGTCCCCCTCGTTCATATCGACGGCGAGCAGATCGCTGGCGAACTGGGGGCGTCCTCCGAGAAGCCGATGCACTTGCAGATTATGCGCGAGCGTGACGACGTCGGCGCGGTCGTTCACACCCACTCGCCGTACGCGAGCACGTTCGCGAGCCTCCACGAGCCGATTCCGGCCACGCACTACCTCATCGCCTTCGCCGGCAAGGAAGTTCCGGTCACGCCGTATGCCAAACCGGGCAGCGAGGAACTCGGGGCTGCGGCCGTCGAAGCGCTGGGCGACGACCACAACGCCTGCCTCTTGGGGAACCACGGCGTCATCACCGTCGGCGAGGACGCCGAAGCCGCCTTCGAGGTCGCACTGATGGTCGAATACTGTGCACGCGTCCACTACCAAGGAAGCAACATCGGCGAACCCGTCCATCTGCCCGACGCGGAACTAGAGCACCTGTTCGACCGGTTCAGCGACTACGGACAGAGCGGGTAACCGGGCAGGGGTTGTTAGCCACTATATAAACAATATACGGGGAAATTCGAGTCGAACGTATGTGGTTCTGACTATTTATCGGAACAGATCGGGGTCGAAATGTACATACCGACTTCGAAAGATCACACTGCTGCAGTGCTAACCGTAGCCATCGGGATTTCGAGGCACAGTCCGTCTCCGAACTCCGGCATCTCTGTGAGACCAGTACAAACCCGTCCTAGATGTGATCTAGGTCGTGATTAGTTGACCGCAAACTGCCGAAAATTGACTCCAAGCATTTGCTGCCCGGTTCGACGCCCCAAAGTAAACCCTACCCGTCGTGTGTGGGAACGGTCCCGAACGCGAGCCAAAGAGTCGTCCTCGGACGGGAAAACCGTGATTTGTACGTTAACAAGTGAAGCGAAGAGCGGCACATTGGGATCAACCGGCGTACCGTTAGAAAAGTCGAAGGGAGATCACAGAGCGAATACGCTGATTCCCTCGTCGCGTTTATTATCAATTATAGAGATACAAATTTTATTTTATGTTTTTGGGAGGTATTGAAACGGCGACGGGGCACACGACAGGATCACGTATAGCTACGCGATTGTACCACACAACCGCCGTTGAGTGGGGATTTCACGGTTTTTTCCGAACTACGTTGCCGATTTCACGCCTAACGATACAGTACCCACGGCAGATCACTCGCACATTTACATAGGCTCGGAGCAACGCCCACGTATGAGTGAAACGCCCGACCCCACTCGCTCGAAAGTCGGCCGCCTCATCGACACCTACGGGATGGAGAACATCGGCCAAGAACTCGAAGACCGATGGATCGGCGAGGGCTACGAGAGCCAAAGCCTCAGATCGCTCGCTGACTGGTTCAACCGGCGGTTACTCGCCGCGAAGTTGGAACAAGCGGGTGAGAACCCGATCGATGGTGAGGTCGCGAATCTGTATCGCCTACTCACCGAAGATGACGTGACTGCGGGTATGCGCATCGACGCGGAAGCGACCCTCGAACGTAACGGGATCGACCCCGAGACGGCCCGAACCGAGTTCGTGTCTCACCAAGCGGTCTACACGTACCTCACCGAGTTCAGAGAGGCCTCGAAGGAGCGGTCGTCCGGAAACCGGGTCGAAAAGGTCCGTACGACGGTCCAACGCCTGCAGAGTCGTCTCGTCGCCGTCATCGAGAACAACCTCGAACAACTCCGTGCGACCGACCGACTCACGCTCGGCGATTTCAACGTCCTCGTCGACGTGCAGATACTCTGTGAGGACTGTGGTGCCAGCTATTCGATCACAGCGCTGCTCGACCGCGGCGGCTGCGATTGCCAAGAATAATCCGACAATGCCGAATGCGTGAGTACGTGACTTCGTGGCAGTATCATTGGGGGGCAGCGTATCATTCAGTGTGTTCGTTCGATACCAAACACGAGCAGGATAGGACCGGGACGAGAATACCGAGAGACACAGGTACCGTTATCGTCTTTACATCTCTATTTTTGTAATATCTTGTTGTCACTGACGTAGCGAAATTGTTCCGATAGTATCGTAAACAAACCCAGCGCAAAACCAGAGAGTAGCCGAGAGAATCAAAGTTTCAAAGGGATATACGGGCACTATAGCTGCTGTCAGAGGATGACAGATAAAAGAAGAGATCTGTTTCAGTGGAAGTACTATCCGATAGAATCGGAAAATATGGACCCATCGAGTGACGAAGCGTTCGAGGCGTCGATTAGCACAAAAGAAAATCTAATATATATGGATTCCAACGGGGGTGTATGACGGAGACCGCAGACGACACCGCACTCCATCAGGTTGCGACCGTAGCCGAACTAGAACCCGGGACCTCTACGGTAGTCGAAGTCGAGGGAGAACAGATCGCGCTGTTTCACGTCGATGACGAGTACTTCGCCCTGAGCAACGTTTGCCCCCACCAAGGCGGTCCACTCGGACAGGGCCGCATCGAGGACGACTGCGTGTACTGCCCTTGGCACGGGTGGCAGTTCGACGTCGAAACGGGAGAACACGTCCAAGGAGACGACGCAGTCGGAACGTACGACGTGGTCGTCGAAGGCGATCAGATTCACGTCCGCGTGTGAGTTCTGCGGGCGACACTGTGTCACGACGCGGTGGCTGAAAGCAGTAGAACTTGGAATGCCCGGTGGAAATACTCGAAACCGAGGATATTAAGTTGTGAACCCCCTTGGGAAGGGGTATGGGTCACACGGTGATTGATGGCGAATGGCACAGTGCCGAGTCCGGAGCGGACATCCGCGAGTACATCGCGGACGATGAAATGCGCGAAAACGAGAAACAGGGCTATCTCGCCGGTCCGAAAGACTGGGGTCCGATTCAGTGGGACGGCTGGGACCGCAGCGCCGGTGGTCGGACTGAAATCAACATTCACTCGCCGGATATCACCCAAGCTGAGGACGTAGATTCCATTCGTGAGCAGCTCGGAATCGATACCGTCGTCTTTTCGCCCGGGCAGTTCCGGATGACGACGATTCCCGCACAGGACAAGCAGGTAATGTATATGCGCGCGTTCAACGACCTCACCGTCGACCGGTTCGCCCGCGGGGACGGCACCTACTACGCGAAGCTCTACATATTCGGCAACCACCCCGAAGAAAGCGCCGAGGAAATCGAACGCTACGGCGACGAAGACGGCATCGTCGGCGCGATGATCACCGACGTCGGCCCCACGTTCCCGATGGGGCACGAAAGCTACGAACCGATCTACGAGGCCGCAGAGAAACACGACCTGCCGATCATTCTGCACTCGACGACGGGCATCGTCGCCGGGTTCCCGATCGCCGGAATGCAGCCGAAGAATTTCGCGGAGTTCCACACGCTCGGGCACACGATCCCGAAGATGTGGCACGCGAACAGCCTGATCCTACGCGGGATCGCCGAAAAGTACGACGTCGACTTCGGGTTCTGGGAGGGCGGCCTCTCGTGGATTCCCGCGCTGGGCGAGCGGCTAGACCGTGAGTACCTCGAACGGTCCAGCGAGTTCGCCGAGCTTTCACAACTCCCGAGCGAGTATCTCTCTGAGTTCTACTACGGCACCCAACCGCTTCCCGAGGAGGCGACCAAAATGGTCGACGTCGTCGACCTCATCGAACGCGCCGACCTCGAAGATCAAGTGATATACTGTTCGGATCGCCCGCACCAAGACTTCGACGCCCCGGCTGCAGTCGATAATGTCGAAGGTCTGAGTGATGAACAGAAGCAAAAGATATTCGAGACAAACGCTCGGGAGCTATTCGGCATATAGCGACGTCGGTGGATTCCGATACGCCCCCGACCAGTAGGAACCACTCTCCGATGCGAAACCGACAGCACTAGCTTGTGGTTCCGGATACGGCGGTCGCGTTTAGTTACGCGATAGCCGGCCGAAGAACCGCTGCTGGGTGGGATTGGAAGAGGCCGCGCTCTCATCATCTCGGAAAACTTCGGCCCTCGGTGACAGCGAGCCCTAGAAACCGAGACAGCGGGGGCTTCCGCAGTCTTCTCCGTATCGACCCTCCACTTTCACTTCAACTAAACAGTATCGCTCAGACGACGGATACACTGAATACGAAGTAATCCGATTTCGTTGATACGATGTCGAAGGAAAACAGTTCGGTCAGATTCGAGAGAATCACACAGCTCAACGCATCGAAACCGACGTTGATCGAGGGCCTTCCCGGCCACGGATTAGTGGCAGCAATCGCCGCGGACGTCATCACCAGACAGCTCGATCTCGAACACCACGGAAACGTCATCTCCGCGGATTTCCCGCCGATCACCTCGTTCAAAGACGGCCGCGTCCGAGACCTCGTTAGAGTGTATGCGGGCGAGGGTCCGGACGTAATGACCCTACGGAGTGACGTAGCACTCCCCGGCCAGTCGTTCAGAGCGTTGAGTCGGTGCATCCTCGACGACCTCGCACAGGAGTTCGAACGGGCGGTCTTTCTCGCCGGCGCGCCCGCGGAAACGGAAGCGCAAATCGGCGATGTCGTGGGCATCGCCACCACAGACGCCGTCGAGTCTCAGCTCCGAGACGCCGACATCGAACCCGCGCCGGGCCTCGGACTACTCGGAGGGATAACCGGCGCGCTCGTCTCCGAGTGCAATCAGGCCGGCGTTCCGGCCGCAGTTCTAATCGTGAAGTCGAACCCGTACCTTCCTGACCCCGCCGCCGCTCGTTCGGTAATCGAGAACGCGCTCGAACCGCTGGTGGAGTTCGACATCGACACGACGGAACTGGAAGCGCAGGCCGATCAGATTCGGACCCAGATGGAAGAGGTCGCACGCCACTACCAACAGATCGCCGCGGCGCAACAGTCGGAACTCGAAGAACCTCGGGGACCGACGATGTACCAGTAACAAGAGCGTGTGCGATCGAAGTGAATGGAAGCCCTCGCTTATTTCCATAACAAACGTACTTTTGTTACCAGTAAGAGAGCCGTATCTGAACGGTAATCGCTCCATATGGATAGTAGGAATACTATCGCGGCAGCATCGAGGAAGGAGGGGTCGGAACCGCAGTGTCTAGCACATGAAATTAGCAGTTCATCTGACGAACCGTCGACGGAGGACGATGCCGAGATGTTCGAGACGATCAGACAGATGCACGAACACGCGGTACGTCGAATGCCGGTACCGACGAGAGCGATGGACGCACCGGAATCGTGACGCTTGACGACCTCGTGGTGTTGCTTGCCAACGAACTCGACAACCTCGCCGGAGTTATCGAAAGTGAATCGCCACCGTACTGATCGCGGAGGTCCCGACAACGGGTCACAGTATCCCAAGAACGGATCGTAGTGACCCGAGAATATTTGCGGTTGGTCGCCGTAGTATTATCGGGAGAGTCCCCAACTATGAGCGCACGAAGTAACCCATTCGAAGAGTTGGAAAAATTGTTCGATCGGATGAGCAGACAGTTCGAAGATTCGGGTCGGTTCTGGGAATCGGACGGCCCGTTCGGACGGTGGTCGACGGAGTTCGAGTCGATGGCAGTCGACATCGTCGAACACGACGACGAGTTCGTCGTGACCGTCGATCTACCCGGGTTCGAGCGCGAGGACGTCGTCCTCAACGTGACGGATCACGCCCTCCGAATCGAAGCGAACCGCGATATGGAAACTGAAACAGCGGAGGAAAATTACCTCCGACAGGAGCGACGTGAGAAGTCGATGCACCGATCGATCCGCCTGCCCGACGAGGTGGAAAAAGACGAAGTCACCGCACGGATGAAAAACGGCGTCCTGACCGTGACGCTTCCGAAGATCGACGTTGAAGAAGCCCGAACCGTCGATATCGACGTGGAGTGACGGATCGAGCGAAATCGATCGAGAAATGTTCAAAGACCGCACGAACGCCGGATCGCGACTCGCCGACGCGATCGTGGACGACGGTATCACGGGCGACATCGTCCTCGCGGTGCCGCGCGGCGGCCTCCCCGTCGGACGAGTCGTCGCCGACCGCCTCGGCGTCCCCCTCGACATCGTCGTCGCGCGAAAGATCAGTGCGCCCCACAATCCCGAGCTCGCGATCGGTGCCGTCGCAAGCGACGGAACGCTCTGGTTGAACGATCCGCTGATCGACGATCTCGGCGTCGACGAGGAGTACCTCGACGAGCAGATCGAGCGGGAGCGCCAAGCCGCAGGTGCGAAGCTGAAGCGGTACCGTGACGACCGCGCGCCGCTCGAACTCGACGGCAAGCGCGTGCTCATCGTCGACGACGGGGTCGCCACGGGTGCGACAACGACCGCGTGCATTCGTCAAGTGGCCGAGGCGGGGGCCGAACGGGTAATCCTCGCTGTCCCGGTCGCACCGCGCGGGGCGATCGAACGGCTCCGATCGGAAGTAGACGAAATCGTCTGCGTGGAGGTTCCGAGTCACTTCGGCGCAGTCGGGCAGTTCTACGAGTCGTTCGAGCAGGTGAGCGACGAGCGAGCGAAGACGTACCTCCGGACCGAAGAGTGAGATCAGAGGATGAAAAATCTGAGACAGTCGCCCAGTAGCGAGAGACGATCGCCGGTTCGACCCGCTCGAGCGTTCGTTCCTCCGGAGTAGCGTTCGATACGAGTGAGCCGCGTCCGCTTCTCACTCGTCGCTTGCGAGTTCCTCCTCTGTGAGCTCTTCATCCCGTTTTTCGCGGCGCTCGGCGGCTGATTCCGCGTATTCGAGCTCCTCTTCGAGCGCTCGCTGGCGTTGGCGTTCCTCCTCGTCGTTGCCTTTCTTGTCCCGGCCGTCTTTGGTGTCTGGCATCGTAGTTCCCTCCGGCTGGTTTCACTAACACGCTGTGCGACCCTCGGCGTGCACATCCGAGTCAGTGTCATCGAGGGGCCGGATCGAAACGTACGGGGCAGGCGACACTAACACTGTCGACCGATGTTCCGAGAGTGACTCGCCATCTCTGAGAGAGAACCGATACATTACGCTGTGCGTCGTGCTCGCTGCGAAACGCCGTACGCCCGAGTCTGTGCTACCTACGCTATCCTTCCTCATCGATCGGTTCGTAGTCGCCGCCGTACTTCAAGAAGAAGTACGCCAGCGAGACGACGGCGACCAATGCACCGGTCGTCGCGATGAGGATGGTCTTCGCCACGTCGGGGACGGTCGGGACCGCAGCGCCGCCACCGTCGTCGGAGTCGCCGCCCGGCGTGACCTCGAGAGCCCCGACCATTCCCGCTGTCTCGTGAGGGATACAGAAGTACTCGTACGTGCCTTCGACCTCGAAGGTGTGCTCGTACGTATCGCCTTCGAGGATGTCACCGCTATCGGGATCGCCAGCTTGGTACGCGCTGCGAGCCGCCGACTCTTGGTCGAACCCGCCGGAGGCGAAGTACGCGGCGTCCTCGGGGATCTCGTCCTCGTAGGCCGTCACCGAGTGACCGACTTGGCCCACGTTCTCCCAGATGACGGTGTCTCCCGGCGCGAGGGTAACCTCCTCAGGGTCGAACACCAAATCGTCGGTCATCTCGATGGTGTGGCGTGCCCCCTCCTGTGCCGTTGCCGCGCCGGCTCCGAGACTCGCGGCAGTCGCAATCGCTCCCGCGCGGATGAATCCGCGACGAGACACCTCTGTCGACGACTGACTCATATCCGAATATCGAATGCAGAGGAGATAGTAAGCCGGGAGTTTCTCGTGTGCGGTGGCATTGACACGGCCGACGAGCGCTACGGACCCTCCTGCAGAAATCGACCTTCCTGCTCGTAGATGGACACTAATTCCTCGATGAATTCCGGAATCGTCTCGTCGTCTTCGAGGTGTCCTTCGATGCGATCTGCGAGCTCATCACTAAGTTCGATTGTCGTTCCCATCACGTGTGAGATCGAAGCACAGGATGATAAAACCTCACCCGCGGGAGGTGACATATCGACCGGAGTGGCCGGTACCCCGGCACTGATCGATCCTCTCCGCCGCCAACCCGTTCCACCGATTCCGTTACAGCGGGATATCGACGTGAATCAACATCGTGTTGCGTTGCCAGTAATTTGGTGGCGTCGACGCCGACTCGTCAGTTACTGCTCGAATGGGGACTCGCCGTCAACGGGGTCGTTCTGCCACGAGTCCGCCGGGGAACCCGTTTCGTCCCATTCGACGTAGGCGTCCAAGAGCAGTTCGATCACCGTCTGCCCGAGGTCGCTCAGTTCAGTCCGCAGGACGTCTTCGAGGTCGGTTCCCGCCAACGACTCCGGTACCCTAGGCACCACGAAACGGAGGTGGTCCTCGACCGGGTCCCAGTAGAAATCGAGTTGTTCGAAGACGCCGTGCTCGTCGAGCGTCGCGACGTCCGCCGCGGCGAGGTCAGTGTACTCGAACCACTCGGCGAACGCCTCGTCCCACGCACCGTCGCGAAGTAATCCCTCCAGTTCCTCCCGGCGGAGGTCGCTCGGACTGTCGAGAGATTCCGCGTCGAGATCCGAGGGAACCCGACGGTTCGTGAGATCCGGCGGGTCCGGAATGTCAATGTCGACCGCCATACCTCAACGTTCGTCGACCGCGACCATAAATCTGAGTCGTCAGTACGTTGCGCTCGCGGGGAATCCGGCACGTGGCTCCGAACCAAGTACATTAGCGCTGCCGCGGTAGCCTTCGAGCACCGTGCGATGACCACGGGACCCTGCTGATCTTCGACGAGGTGATCGCTTGCTTTCGCGTCGGCGGGCAGGGGTGTGCCCAAGGAAGTACGGCATCACGCCGGACCTGACGACGTTCGCGAATATGTGACCGTGGCGGCCCACTGCGTAGTCAGAGAGGTCCACGACTACGGGCCTACCGTCCCCGCGGTGCGCCCGAAAGAGGAGGTCACCGAGTCGAAGCCGGAGTCTTCCGAGGGCTTCGATGTTGCCAGCGGCCGGTTGCTCCCGCGTAATCCTGTCTAAAAAAGTTCGTTCTCACCGGTAGTCGTCTGCTTACTTCAGATTTCCGATCAGAAATGTTCTCTCTCCCCATGCCGATGGTGGGCGGGATATAGAGGGTTGCAGTACCTATTAGTAGTGATGTCCGAACCAGAAGCGGCCCACTGGGAGTACGAGACGCTTCGACCGCCGCGCGATGAGACCCAAAAAGAAGCAGAGGATCCGAAAGCGGAGTTGAACCAACTCGGTGCAGAGGGCTGGGAGTTTGTGGAAACGATCGACTATGAGGGGGGCGGCACCAAGTACCTCGTTTTCAAGCGACCTGCCCAATCGAGTGACCCAGAATGACTGACGAGACCGACATCAGTACGGCCAACACGATGCGTGAGCGCGCGGGAGAGAGTCGGATAAAACTGTGGGTGCTGCTTCACGCGAACCGCCTCCTCGTCTCCAGTGTCCTGACCAGTGCCGTGTTCGTCGCATTCGTGATCGCCGTTGCTGTCCTCCATCCACCGTTTTCACGGCAAATCGAGTCCGGCGATATGATCGACACGATGTTCTCGACGATGATCACGGTTATCGTGACTGGGACGACACTCGTCGTCACGATCGGTCAGCTCGTCCTCACTCAGGAGAACGGCCCGCTCGGCGATCAACGCGAGCGTATGGCCAGTTCGATGGATTTCCGGGACTTCACTGAAGAGTTAATCGGGGCTCCGAGTCCGGCCGATCCATCCGAATTCCTTCGGCAGATTATCGGAATCGCGGCACAACGGACTACGGCTCTTCGAGAGTCTATTGGCAAGAATGATGACGAGAACCTCCGAGAAGAGGTCGAGGAGTTTGCTGAAAGCGTCACTGGGAACGCTGACACGGTACGTGACCAACTTGAGGGTGCGCAGTTCGGCTCGTTCGAGGTGGTATTCGCCGCACTGAATTTCAATTATAGCTGGAAAATTTTCCAAGTTGAACGACTCGCGAACGAATACGAAGAGAGCCTCGGTGAGGAAGAACACGGTTTGCTTGACGACCTCAAAACAGCGCTGTCTCTTTTTGGTCCGGCGCGCGAACACATCAAGACGCTGTACTTCCAGTGGGCACTCATCAACTTGTCTCAGATGATTCTCTATGCTGCAGTCCCGGCAGTGGCCGTTGCGGGTATCATGGTCGCAATCGTCGATGTGGGGACGTTCCCGGGAAGCACACTCGGTTTCGATCACATCATCCTCGTCGTGGGCGGTGCGTTTGCGGTGACGCTCGTTCCATTCATGCTGTTTGTCTCGTATGTCCTTCGCATCCTCACCATAGCGAAACGGACACTTGCCATCGAGCCGCTGATCCTCCGCGGATCACAACGCTGAGGCGTTACAGCTCCGCTTGGTGCTCGTCTGGGATCTTGATCTATTGTTCCCGTCCCGAGTCTCGAATACCAGAGCCGGCTCAATTGAGAATGAGTGGTCCCATCGAGAGCGTCTGTTTCGAGAGCATCGAGAACCGCCGGATGCACGAAGTAAACCGGAGAATTGATCGGTTTGAAGATGGTGAACGCGGCACTGACGATCCAAGGATAATCTCGATTATGATTATGATAGCCAACGATGCACGAGCACACCGCTCCGTTCTCAATCAGTACACGGCGGGAAACAACCTGTCATCAGAGTCTTCACCGTGAGAGCCGATAATACCTTATGGGTACCGAAATGCATCAGCAATGGGAATACAAGACACTCGATCCGCCAAAAGGATTGACCAAGCGAGAGACGGTCGATCCAACAGACGAACTCAACCGCCTCGGTGCAGAGGGCTGGGAGTTTGTGGGGACGATCAGCTACGACGGTGGCGGCACGAAACTACTGCTGTTCAAACGCCCAGTCTCTCATGAATGACCTCTCGACGGACAGCACGCTACGTGAACGGACGGGCGTCAACAAGTACTGGTTCTGGTTGCTGCTCGGGGCTAACCGGTGGGTCGTCGCTGGCGCGCTCGCGTTCCTGATCTTCCTCGTGTTTATGATCTGGGGCGTGCTGAAGCCGGTGTCGTTGCTCTCGACTATGCAGTCGAGCGATATGGTTGAGACGGTATTCGCCAGTCTCGTCGGCGCGATCATCACAGGAACGACGCTCGTCGTCACGATCAATCAGCTCGTCCTTTCCCAAGAGATCGGCTCGCTCGGGAGCCAGCGTAGTCGGATGGACGTGACGATGGATTTCCGCCAGAACACCGATAGCCTCCTCGGGATGACGACGCCCGCCGACCCTGCGGCCTACCTCTATGCGCTTATCGAAACGAGCGAACAGCGAGCACAGACTCTGCGAGACACACTCTCCGAGACTGAAAACCAGACGCTCTACAAGAAGGTAAACGAGTACGTCACCGATCTGTTGGAGAACGCTGACCACGCACGTAACCATCTCGAAGACACAGATTTCGGCACCTTCGACGTCTTATCGCCCGCGCTCGATTATAACTACGATCGGAAGATGCACGACGTTCGCTGGCTCGGGATGGAGTACGAAGACTCCCTCACCGACGAGGAACGGAGCGCGTTCAGAAATTTGCTCGAGGTGCTCACGATGTACGGGGTGGTCCGCGAGTACGTCAAAGACCTCTACATCCAGTGGGCGCTGGTGAAACTCTCACGAGCCATCCTGTACGCCGCAGTGATTGCACTCACCGTCGCGGGGGGAATGGTCGTCTTCGTCGACCCGACAACGTTCACCGGCACGTTCCTCGGCATCGAGAGCATTCTTTGGATTGTTAGCGCCGCGTTTGCCATCTCGGCGCTGCCATTTCTGCTGTTCACATCCTATATCCTACGGCTCGCGACGCTCGCCAAACAGACGCTCTCGATGGGACCACTCATTCTGAGCTAACCGACTACCAGATTCAAACGCATACTACGCCGGTTGCGCACGTAGTCCGTGACGGAGTTTTTCTAGGAGTCGAACCGCTATGTACGCTTCCGAATGTCGGCGGCGACACGAATAACGTGCCACAACTGTCTGAGCAACGACTGTGGCGAACGATCCGAAATCGCCCCTTTTCCCAATATACGTCGACGCGACAGGGATAGCAGTCGTCTCGACGAACTCGCGGAGCCGTGCCGTGGCATCCGTCCGTACTGCTCCGTTCCCCGCAATGATCAGCGGCCGCTCGGCTTCTTCGAGGAACGACTGGGCTCGTTGAAGCAGTTCCGAGTCCGGCGACGCGAGTCGGACACGCTCACGAGAGTCCATCGGGGTGGCGTCGGCCTCCGACCCGGCGACGTCCTCGGGGAATTCGAGGTGGGTCGCGCCGGGTTTCTCGTATTCGGCGAGTTTGA
The DNA here is from genome assembly GCF_037031285.1 of Halobellus sp. LT62. Classification (NCBI taxonomy): domain Archaea; kingdom Methanobacteriati; phylum Methanobacteriota; class Halobacteria; order Halobacteriales; family Haloferacaceae; genus Halobellus; species Halobellus salinisoli. Next base: position 1,604,891 of record NZ_JAYEZO010000001.1, on the reverse strand, counting down.
ACGCCTTCCGGACGGGTTCGGCGATGATGTCGGCGTCTGTGATCTGTGTGTTCCACTTCGTGATCGGCTCGAACAGCTGGACGATGTCCAGCGCCTAGTGGCTCTCCTAACCCTTCACGCGAGCCCACCTCTGTCCAGTATCCGCCGGTGTCTGTTACAGCCGCTCATACCACGTTTCGGACTCACTTGGTTACCGGCCCACTACCCCCACGACGGTGGTATGAACGACGAGCACTTCCGGACGCCAACCCCGGAAGCGTACGCCGCCAGCGACGTTGAACGATGCGATGAGGTCCCCGAGTACCCCGTTACGGTCGGATTCGCTGAGGAAACACACGACCCAGCCTCAGGAAGTCCTTGGAGGGGCTGCGCTTCCGACGGATCGAAAGCGGAGTGGGTTCTCGTCCGCCCCGACCGAACGCCGTACGGGTGTCGAACCGCGTGAGAGTTCGATTCGACCATCGAGCGCCGCTTAGCTGGGTCGACCGCGGACCGATCGGAACAGTTTCCGTAGAAGGCGGAGGGTGGTGGCGACGCTGGACACGTAGTACGCGATCTTGAGTAGGCGCTTGATCATAACTCAGCCGAAATAGGTGCCGGACGAACATAATCGGGCAGCTTGCAAGCGCAAGCTTGCGCAACTGTCGACTCTGTGCTCCGGCGGCCGACGGTGAGCCCCGGTGGGGCTACGTGTCCCCGGCACCTACAGGGTGAATTATGCTACGACCGGGGCACCTTCATCGGGTCCCGATGCAGACTAGCACGAACCTCATAGACGACGAGGGGGAACACGCGGTGAACGCCCAAGGCGACGACATCGGTTGTGTGGTCGAGGTACGAGCCGGGGTCGCCTATGATGATCCCGCCTAGGGCTGGGGTCGTGGTCGATGCCAGTCATCTCGAGAACGGAGGCCGAAGCGGGCGACCAGCCAGCCACTCACACCGACGCCTCGTCGCCCTCCTCGGTGTCCGTGCTGCCACCACGGTCCGAGTAGTTCTTCCGGCCGACCGCTTCGTCGCTGACCATCCCGATGACGCTCTGGCGCACATCGTCGGCGGACTCGTAGGTGGTCTCACCCATCGGCTCCAACACTTCCCGGAGCGTCGTCGTATCGCCCTCCAGATCCAACTCACGGTCGCCGTACCGCTCCAGCAAGGTCTCCTTGTTGATCGGGTACGTCTCGTCCTCAATCTCGCCTGCGAGCGGGCCGAATTCCACGCCCTGCTCCCGGCTGTCGTCGTTCTGATCGCTTGTCACACTCGCGGAATCGTGCCGGAACCACTTACCCTCTGTGCAGGCACCTGCCAGGTACCTACCCAGTGTGTGGATGCGGTCCGCGCAGGCGTGGGGCCGGTCTAGACAGCGAGGGCGTAGGCGCGGCTCGTTTCGCGATAAATTCAAGAACGCTGGCGTTGTCATCTTCCATATGACGGATGATCGAGTCATTCTCGAGTCTATCGGTCCCGGTGAACAGGTGTACGACGACGACGGCCGGCTGCTGGGCCGGGTTGTCAGCCTGAGCGAGGAGGGCTTCGAGGTCGAGGCGATCGATCCCGATGCCGACGCCGACGGAGAGTCGATCCCGGATGGGGACTTCGGCGAGGCCTACCTGATGTGGCGCTGCTCGGAGTGCGGGACGATGGGCGAGCTAGAGGACGGGTTTCCGGAGTCGTGCCCGGACTGTGGCGCCCCCCGCGAGGCGCTTGCGGAGGTCCAAGAGGACTGATGCGGGACGCGCCCCTTCTGTCGCGGGGGTGGGAAACCGCTCGATCCCGGGAATCAATGCCCGAGCGCCCACTACGACGGCGATTCTTCTCTCCCACGATGGGCGTCGCCGTCAGGCTCGCGCTCGTGGTCCCGGTCACCCGCCATATCGGCTTCCGCGAGGACGGTGACGGTGACCGATCGTCGGTAGCTGTCGAACTCGCCGAGGTGGTGACGTGGATCGCAGTCTGAGCGACGAGCTCGCCGCGCGCTTGCCGTCCCGGAGCCGGGTCGGCTGGTGGGGGTTCGTCTTGGTTCTCGGTGTGGCGGTCGCGTACGTCGTCAGCTCGTTCGTGGGACTCATCGTCCTCGGGCTGTTCGGCTACTACGCCACCCGGCCGATCTGCGTCCGGCTCCGGTCGGTCGTGAACTCGCGTCAACTCGCGGCGGTACTCACGGCGCTCGCCGTCCTAGTGCCGATTCTGGCGATATTCGTCTTCGCCGGACTCCGCCTGTTGCAGTCCGTTCAGCAGCGGTTCGACGGGGGGGGACTCATCGGATCACTCATTGTCCGGATCATCGGCATAGACGCGCTCCCGGAGGCCCAGCGCGAGTGGCTGATATCGCTGCTCGTGAACCCGACGTCGGTCCTCGATATGGGCGGGTCTTTCTGGTCGAACATCGGCACGGCCCTGACCGCGCTCCAAGGCGTTATCGGGGGGCTGCTGCTGCTCGGCCTTGCGACCACGCTCGCGTACGTCTTGCTTGCGAACGACGCTGGCGTCTCTGAAACACTCGTCGAGCTTCTTGGCGGTCGGGAGTCGACGGCGTACGCCTATGCCATCGCTGTCGACGCCGACTTGGAATCAGTGTTCTTCGGCAACCTCCTGTTCGGCGCCGCTATGGCTGTTCTGGCGACGGCGACCTACGCGGCGACGAACCTGGTCGCGCCAGCGGATCTGGAGGTCCCGATGGTGCTGGTGGCTGGCTTCCTGACCGGGCTGGCGAGCCTGATCCCAATCGTCGTCGGCAAGCTCATCTACGTCCCCATTGTCGCCCTTCTCGGGTTCCAGGCTGTCAGTGCTGGTGACAACGCGAGCTTGGTGTTCGTCGCGATCGTACTTGGGGTCTACGTGCTCGTCTTGGACATCCTGCCACAGTCGATCCTGCAACCGTACCTCTCCGGGCGACGGATCAATCCGGTGCTGCTCGTATTCGCGTACCTGCTGGGTCCGATTTTGTTCGGCTGGTACGGCTTCTTCCTGATGCCGATCCTCTTCGTGTTGGTCCTCGAGGCCATTCGGATCGTCCTACCGGAACTGCTTGGAGGAGAATCGATCCAACCGGAGGCGTTGATCGCCGAGAGCGAGGGGACGAGCCCGGAGGTGGCGCCGGTCGAGGGCGAGGATCTGTCCGACGCGAGCGAGTCGGAGTCTGACACTACTGGGTGAGCCGACGGCGCGGCTCGTCTAGGGGCGGTGCCCACAGAGACATATGAGGCTCTTTTCCAACTCCCCTAGGTCGTGGTTTCAGGCTGCACGCGGCTGAAACAGTTTAAACACGAACTTATGACTCCCCCGAAACATAATAAGACTGGCCTTCGAGTAGTAAATTGATTTCCGTGGTCCGTCTCTTGTTCGTATTTGCGAATCGTGATAGCGAGACGATCGGCGATGAGGACACCAAAGACGGACGTGACAGGCCGTCCTGTAGAATGGTCCGATGGGTTCTCCTGTACGTGAATTCGACTGTCATCTGTGCCGCTGGTGACGGCGGACTCGAATACAACTCCGAGATCATCCCGTCGATGCAGACGTAGATCGTTGTCGATTCGTCTGTTTGCTTTCCTTCAAGTTCAGCGACAACGTCCACTATCGCAACAGCCGGTCGTTGTCCGTCTTGGAGAACTATCAACGAGATGTCGCCGTCTCGACGGAGAGACTAGGGCGACGGCCCATAAGGACGACGTTCGTAGTGGCGCCAATCAAGATCACTAGTGCTCCGAAATAAAGAAATGTGATCAGGAGAATAACACCACCGATAACACCGTACAAGTCCTGTGTCGATGAATATGCGACGTAGATGCCGAATCCAGCCTTAAGTAATATCCATCCGACAGCTGCAACCAGAGCCCCCGGAAGAACCATCTTGAGGGAGAGGTCCACGTCAGGGAACACATAGTAGATGGGAACAAACACGACCGAAAGGCCGAAAATCAACAACACGTCGCTCACTAGCCTCGGAAACGGAAGGTTCGGGACGAAACGGAGGCCTAGCTCCGCCACGAACACCGCTAGCAACGCGACAGCAAGAGCCACCAGTACCACAAGCCCGTCTTTGAATTGATTGAGGAGGTCGTTCTTCCGCTGGGTGCCATAAATTGCCGAGAAGGCCGTATCGAGCGCACGAAAAAGCCTCATCACCCCCCAGAGGAGAACGGCGATCCCGAGGATCGAGAGCCCAGTTTGACTGCCGGCCTGGCCGATACTATCGGCCAACAGGGACTGTCCAGTCGGCGTGAGATAACTCTTCGTGACGCTTCGGACGTCGCTGGCCATACGTTCGCCACCGAGTGCAGACGCCGCGATCACCAATAGCAGCACAAGGGGTAGCAGTGAGACGAACGCAGAATATGCAATACTCCCTGCGATAAATGAGAGATTTTTATTTCGAGCTTCGTGAACGATGCCCCGCACGATCCGGACGACGTTTTCGGCCGTGTGAGTGTATTGGAAACTCATATTTCTTGGATCCCTAACTCGTCGTGGAGAGATATTGTGTGCCATTGGATGGCACGCCACAGGAGGTCGCAGGCGGTACACATAACGAAAGCAAGGCTGGGGTCATCTCGATCGGGGTAAGCGATACCGGCACCACTCTGCCGCCCCGAGTCTCGGGCTGGTCATCGGAGAAACGCACTGGCGCGTCTGATCCCGTCGTTGGATGTTCCACCTTGCCGCCGGCTTCAGGGGCGGGACGACGGGACGCTCACGGTCGACGTTCCACTGCAACCGTCGACTCCGAGAGCATCAGTTCGACGAGATGGGAGTGGCCTCGGCGGAGGCGCTCGGACAGGGCCTGGTGCGACACCTCCAAGTCCGTGGCCAACTCCTCCAGCGTCGTACCCCGTGGAACGTTGTAGTAACCCCGCTGGAACGCCTTGGTGATGGTGCTGTGTTGTGTCGACGACAGCCCCCGTAGATTATCGCTCAGACACGAATGGTTGCTTACCCGGGATAGCGACGGGTTGATGCCGTCGTCACACCAAGCTTGAAACGTCTCAGACGCCGTCGCCCGATCGGGAAACAGAATCTGGAAGATCCACCAGTCGGACGTGCCTCGGATGTCGAGCACCGAGCCGCCGGTCCCGGCGAAACCATCGATAAGGGATGCCGCACGCTCCGTCCAGTCAATCGAGTACAGGCTCCGACCGTCACCTCTGGATACACAACTCACGCGCTCTGTGGACGAATCGTTCTGCAGGGCAGCGTCCAGTCGATCCGGCTGGCTCGTCGATTCCCAGAGGAACGACTTCATACACGCCGAACCGTGGATGGCGAAACGGACAAACTCGAATTCGACGTCTGGGACCTGCTCGATGGCTTCCTCGAGGACGAACTGGTCAGTTGGGATCCTGGCGTCTACGATCGTCTCCATAGACATCCACAGTCTGGAGGGTGCTTTAGTATAATCAGCGTAGGCGAGCCTCCAGTCGTACGTCGCCGAAGGGGGGAAAATCGCCATCTATGATCTGCAGCCTACGGTTGAATACTGTAATCATATTTTTTGTATCGAGATATTAAATCGAGCCAGCTTCCGGAACGGCACTGTTTCACGGGATATCCCCATCCGAGCCCGCGGTGGGTGTGTGGCTTTGCTTACCGCGAGGTGATGACTGGATTCAGGCGGACTTTCGGAGCCGATCGTCGCGTTCGATATCGCCGTGACGATTCTCACTGACGAGGACGCGCATCGCAGCAAGTTCTAGGGCTTCCAGAAGGTACTGACCGGACTCGACGCGCAGTTGTTCTTCCGTTTCGAACGACGAGGGACCAAGCAACACACCCCTCAACGGGAGCAGACACGTCCTAGCCAACCCATCGGAAGAGCAGTTCCAGACGTACCCCTAGATGTCGACGCCGTAGGACTGAACTCACCGAGACGATCCGTACCGAGCAGGCGTTGACTCAGGTGCTAGGCGAGAAGGAGACGTCCCGGTGGGACGATCCGACCGCCGTCGCCGCGACTACTGCCATCTCAGGCCGAGTACATCGAATAGCGGGTCCCCCCGCGGGTCAGTTTCTGGACGTCCGCCTGCAGTCGATCGGCCTGTTGCAACCGACGCGCTCGTGCCTCTGCGTCACTGAGCTGTTGCGGTCCGTCCAAGCGTGTCGAGAGCGGTTCGTACGCCGAAGGGTCGAAGTCCAAGTTTCGGAGATAGGACCTGACGTCCGGGGATTCGAGTCCAGACTTGATCGCTTGCCAACTCAGGTCACGGAGGGTCTCGAACTCCGGGAGTCGGATGCGGTCAGCGCCGACCTCCGGGGTCCCGTACTCGACGGTGGCCGTTCGAGTGTGCGAGATCAGGTTCCCGACGTCAGACGCGAGTTGTGAGATCTGACTTGGAAGGGTAGAGTCAGGCGCCCGCCACTCGACTGTTGGCTGACACTCTCGGAGCCGAACGGGATTCAATACCGTATCCTCGGGCTCGAACAGCGTCTCGACCGTATCGTGGGACACGCCCCGGTCGGCCGCCAGCCGCTTGAACCGATCGTACTTTTCGTCGACACGCTCGCGCCATTCTTCGAGGCTATCCGCATAGTCCCACAGTTCGGTGAAACAGCGGAATTCGTCCCCACACCCCGTCCGATATGCGAGTGCGCGCGAGGAGTTCGCTCCACGCTCACCGATGTAGTAGGGTGAGGAACTTACTAACGCAAGCGCCGGGTCGAGCGCGGTTAAGAGGTTGAGCTGATCTACGACCGCCTCCTGCTCGAAGTGGATGTGCGTCCCAGCACAGTTCTTCGCGCTCTGAACGCCGCTGCCATAGACGGTCTCGAAGATCCGTCCACGGTCGCAGTTTGCTTCGGCGTCTGAGGCAGTCAACGGCGTCCCCAATGGAACGAGACGCTTACCGACGGCCTTCGCCGCTCGGATCCCTGTCCGAAGCGTCGACCGGAGATCACGTCGCAGGTCGAGCTCGCTGGTATGCGGTTCCGTCTTCACCTCGATGAGCGGGTCGATGAACTCGGGCTCTATCCGCCGGTGTGCATCGGTTATGTCAGTCCCATCACACAGTCGCCCTATCTCGTCGACAACCCACAGTTCGACTTCGACGCCGGTGCTGAGTGTGTACATAGCTCAGGACTCTATCGCGTCGGTCGCATCGACAACCGCGTTCTTAGTGTCGTACTTGACGAATCCGGCAGACGCGATCTTTGGTAGGTGCTGGTCTTCGTTCCCACCGTCGGTGAGGCCACTCACGCGCCCCACCAGTCGCCTGTTGCTGTCGTCCACTAGTTCTCCCGGTTCGATCGACACACTGTGGACTCGGTCCTGATCGTCCACACTGTGTAATAGGTTCGAACGTGTATTCAATCTGGTGGGGACAACAGAGGTCACTTCCTATCGGCGCAGGGCGTGAAGGTTGGTCGGCTGCAGCTGGTGTCACATCTCGGTCCGGTACCGTTGTGTGGTTCCTCCCGCAAACGGAGTGGACGGTTCCCGGTCGATGACGGGTGTTGGACTCTGAAACGAGCCATACTACCTTGCATCTGCCTGCAGAAACCATTACCCATCGTCTTGTCGAGTGGCGACTTTGGCGAACGAACCCGACAAAACCCGAGAGCATAGCATCGGATTCGGCGCGCTAACTGGCGACCTCGAGGACGAGTCCTACCCGCTGTCTCACGAGACGCTCCTCATTCGGTGCGGTGACCGCGTGCTTGACCTCGTCGGCGATCAGGTCACGCTCCGTGAAGTACTCTCCCCGGAACAGGAACGCCAGTATGAGGACGCAGAGAGTGTCCGGCAGGCTGTGTTCAATATGGTCGGCGACGAGGCGATCAAGCAGAGAGATTACAGCGACCGGGGCGGAAACGACCCTGAAGTGGACGCCGCGACTGAGACAAAATCGGTCAAAGCCCTGCCGTCGCGTCTGCTCCAGTGGAATCTGATTTCTCTCCTTGCCCCTCGCTCCTCCGCTCTGTCTGTGGGCGGCGGTGGTAGGGCTGATTTCTAACGTGGTTCATCCCGAAGATTCCGACCGGAGGCTAATTCCTAATGGATACCCGGCACAGGCAAGCAGAACCCTCAGGTCCGGAAGCACCATTGATTCGATCGCAATGCAGAACGATGTAACGCTGACAGAAGATGACGAGGGGAAAAACGTGGTAAATTACAACGGCGAGCAGATTGGTCGCGTCATCGAGGTGGAACACGGCGAGGCACACGTCGATCCCGATCCAGGGCTGACGGACACAATCAGATCCAAACTGGGGTGGGGCGAGGGCGACAAGGAGAGCTACCGACTCGACAACTCCAAGATCGAGAGCGTCTCCGACAACGAGATTCACCTGAGTAGGTAACTCGCCCGCTGGACGTTACCGATCCGTCTCCTGCGGATCACTTTTTAGCGCGATATTTTCGACGGGAAGATGAAGACAACAGACGACTTATCCCTGTTCAACGATAACAGACTGCATGGAAGTTCGCCCTGCAGAGTCGGACGACAGGGAACGGATCAAAGCGATCACAGACGACTCGCTGCGATCGTCGTACTCGCTCAGCCCACAGCAGATCGAGACGATACTCGAAGAGGAATTCGACGATACGTCACTGAACGACCTGCTCACCGATCCTGATACGACGGTGCTCGTCGTCGACGAGACGATCGGCGGCACGGAGACTGTTTACGGGTTCATCACCGTCGAAGTCGGAACACAAGCGACGATCCGGTGGCTCCACGTGGATCCAAAGGCGCGGGGCAAGGGCATCGCCACGGCGCTGCTCGATCGCGTTCGCGAAGAGTTTGTCGAGAAGTCGATTGCGGCGTGTGTCCTCGACGAAGCCGTCGAGGGCGGCGACTTCCTCAAAGGGTTCGGCCTCAAAGAGAGTGACCACGACCAGATACTGCTCGGCGGGGAGGAGTTCGATGTCACTATGTTCACAGAGGGGCAAAGGACAGAGACGCCGAACGAACCCGCCGTCCCGATCCCCGAATCCGTTACCGTCGATGGAGTTGCCCGGTCCGTCAATCGCGATGAGAGCGTTCCCGGCAGGGAGGCCCCATTCTTCACGGTGTCCCATACAGAGGACGAGGAGGACGCGTACGGGTACTTCTGTTCACAGTGCGGCAGTACTGACGTATCCGCCGACGGACAAGGCAGGCTCGAGTGCGGGAACTGTGGCAACGCTCACCTGGCTGACGAGTGGGACGATGCGTATCTCTGAGATCGCCTGTTAATGGACGATACTCAGGCGATGAATCACGAGTCCTCCGACGTCGACCGGAACTCCTCAGGCGGTGCGGTACCTGGGGGCGATGAGGCGGATCAGCCCGACCAGCCGACTGTGGATGATTGGAGCGACGATGAGGCCGGGTCACCGATCGACGTGGGGATCCTCGTTGCGCACTCGCCTGGTGGGGATGTCGAGCCGCTCCGGTCGTTCGCCGAGCGGATGGCCCGCGACGGTGTCGACGAGTTGGCGGCGGCCACGGACGTAGCTTGGCGGGTGCATTGTGCCGATCCGGACCCGCTCACCGACCGTGCTCCCCGACGGCCGTCGGAGTTCCTCGATGAAGCCGCGCTTCACATGGCGAAACGCCCGTACGACCTGGTCGTCGTCGTGACCGATGTGCCCCTCACCACGCGGGAGGAGCGATCCGTCGAGGGACTCGCTTCCCCGCTCGCCCGCGTCGTTGTCGTCTCCACACGACGACTCCTTCGGACCCACGACCGGGAGACGGTCAGGACGCTCGGTTCACCGGCCGTCCGCTGGAACGCTGCGACCCTCCTCGTTCACCTCCTGGGACACGTGTTTCGTGCGGACCACGGTGATGGCGGCGTCATGGCTCCGTTCTCGTTCGACCCCTCCCGACGGAGCGTCCCGCCGTTCGATGCGGACATCACGGATCACCTCAGAGGGATCGCGACCCGCATTCCCCAAGCGGACGTCTCGCGAGGGCGGCTTCGACGGCTGGCGTTTCACGCGGTGAGTCTCGTGCGGAATCCGGGTATCGTCGCCGCGACACTGCTGCAGAGTCGCGCCCCCCTGCTCCCGTTCTCACTCCCGCGTCTCTCGACGGCCGCCGTGACGCCGACACTGATCCTCGTGTTCAGTGCCGAGGCATAGGACGTCGGGCTGAACCTGACCAACCGCACGGCCGCACTCTTCGCGATAGGGAGTGTCATCGCTGCCGCAATCCATCTCCTGTACGTTCAGCGCCTCACGTTCCCGCGAGAGCGCAGCCAGGTGTTCACCGAGCATATGGCACTGGTGAACGTGACTGTGTTCTTCATCCTCGTCGCGGCGATGATGGGCTCTTCGTCCTCGTCGGGTCGATTATGCTCCTGATCGAGTTCGCCGTCTTTCCGCCGAATCTGATGACGAACTGGCCGAGCCTCGAGGAGCCCACGGTCGGGCTCGTCGACCTCGTCCGTGTCGGGGCCTTCATCAGCACGCTCGGTGTGCTGTCGGGCGCGCTCGCCGGCGGTACCGAAAATCGGATGGCGCTCCGGCATCTCGCGCTCTTCCGTGACAGGCCGTAGACCTTCGACACCGCCGGGTGAACGGGAGGTGCGGCGCGTGACCTGCGACGCCACCACGTACGCAGCCATCCTTAGTACATACCCGCAAGATTTTGCGGCTGTGGACCGTACCTTATCGTATGAATTATCGATCACGGGTCGGTCCTCCCAGCCGTAGCGCTCAGGGGCCGGTGTCATGAGTATCGCCAAGAGGTTCAGCCGTTGGAGAAACTGGTTTCCGGTCCCGAGTCGGAGCAGCGGATTCGCCCTGAAGCGGTGGTTCTTGCTCGAGGGGGACCGGTTGGCAGTGACAGGAGCGTTGCTTACGTTCGTATTCGCGACCTTCATGAGTATCGCCACGGTGTGGACCTTCGAGATGCAGACGCTGCTGATGGACACCTCTACTATCCAGACAATTCTCAACACATTCCTGAGCGGGATGATCCTCCTGGTCTCCATCGTCGTCTCGATCAATTCGATCGTGCTCTCACACGACATGAGTGCCGTCACCGATCAAGAGGACCGCGTTCAGGGCGCGATAAACTTCCGCCGGGACCTCAGTGAATTGACCGTCCCCGGAGAGAACCCGACCGATCCCGGGTCGTTTCTCAAGGTCATGTCTAGGATCATCAGCACCCGCGCGGACGCGCTCGCGGACGAGTTGGAGGGTGCCGATAAGAAACTCGTCGACGAGATCGACGAGTACTCGGGGTTGGTCTCGGACGCCGCCGACCAGCTCGGGGCAGTCGATGAGACGTCCGGCGCCGAATTCGCCATCCTCTGGAAGGGACTCGGATTCGACTACGGCTCACATATCGAGGGATCCCGGACGATTATTTCCTCTCGTGATACCTCAGCCGAGCGTTTCGAGGACCTGATCGATGCGTTCGAACTGTTCGCCATCGGGAAGGAGTACTTCAAAACGCTGTATTATACCAAGGAGGTATCGAAGCTGTCCCAGGTGCTGCTGATTATCGCGCTCCCTGCCATCCTGTTCAACGCCTCGATGATTATCGCGGTCAACGGGCAGGTCCTCCCAAGCGGGTTGATGTTCGGCATCCCGCTGCTACAGCCGTTCGTGGCGGTGGCGTTCACGGTCTCCATCGCGCCCTACCTCGTGTTGACCGCCTATATGCTCCGGCTCTCCACCGTCGCGCGGCTGACCGCGTCGGGTGGAATCTTTTCGCTGAACTAGTCGAACGTGAGAAAAGGCCCCGCTACCAATGCCTATCACACACTCGCTCGCACAAAACGTGACAACGAACGCAACGCTTGGGTGGGTATTCGTCGGTGTCGTGATCCTGATTGCCGCCGTTAGCCTCCTTATGACGCCGCTACTCTGGGGTTTGCTCGCACTGGTCGCTGCCGGAATCCTCGTGGTTCCGGCGGTGCTACGGCGGGACTGGCGGGTGATGCTCCCGTGGCCACTCGGGTTGGTCGTCGCCGTCGGAGTGACCGCGCGGACGTTCGGCGTCGCCCCGGAAGTCACCGGGTTTGTCGCCATCTCGTCCGTCGCGCTCGCGGTTGTCGTCGAGTTCGACTCGTTCACCGACGTGGAGATGAGTCGCCGCTTTGCAGTGCTGTTCGCCGTTATGACGACTATCGCTTTCCAGTCGTGGTGGACGATCGCCGGCTACTATTCGGACCAGTGGTTCGGCACCTCGTTTATTCACTCACAGGCCGACCTTCAGTGGGGCCTCGTCACCGCCATAATTGTCAGTCTGGTTATGGGTGAACTCTTTATGTGGTACTTCGACCGTATCGAACACGTCGGTTCACGTCACCGACCAGTCGTCCCGGAGGAGGCATCATGACAGTCTCCGAGTCTATCGGCCTCTCGGAGGGGAGAGAACGCCTGCTGACCCGGCTGCTGCAGTTCGTGCTGGCGGGTGTCTTCCTCGCCGGGCTAGTCACGCTACGCCCGGGGATGGCAGTCAACGGGGCGTTCGGTCTGGCGCTTACGTTGATCCCGGCCGCGATCCGCCGGGAGTACGATTACACGATGAGTCCCGCGCTGGTCCTATGGATTACCGTCGCCATCGGTCTCCATAGCGTCGGTTCGCTTGGGCCGTACTCGTGGTTCTCCTGGTTCGACAGCGTGACGCACACCGTTTCAGCGACTGTAGTCGCCGGGCTGGGATACGCGACCTTCCGCGGATTTGAACAGCACTCGGAGGAACTTCACGTCCCGGCCAGCTTCCGGCCCGTGTTTATCGTCGTATTCGTCCTCGCTGTCTCCGTCGTCTGGGAACTACTCGAGTTCTCGTCCGGACAGGTAGCGCAGGTACTCGGTATCGAGGCACCGCTGGTCGTCTATGGTGTCGACGACATCGTCACAGACATGGTGTTCAACACGGTCGGCGGACTGATCGTGGCCGTCGGTGGCTCCAGGTACTTCGTTCCGCTTGCGGGATTCTTCAGGCGTCGGTTCGGCTCTTAGAACTCCGGGGTCCACGGTATCGACAAGGGACGGATGCGGGAGGAAGATCTTGTAGAGCTTCTCGGCAGAACGTCGCGAGCCAGTATCCGAGCACCAGATAAAATAGCCAACAACGCGGGTCGCATCGAGATTCCTTTAGCTGTGCGAGGTTCTGGAGGATGCTCGCCGGGAGTTGTCAGAATGTCGGTACACCTGTGCGATCCGATTGTGTTCGTATGGTCCGCTAATATTTTCGACTCGCTGGAGGAACCAGCGGTAATTCCGAGTCCACATCGGTCTCCCCAACGCGTGTACGCCGGCACCCATCGCTGGCGCAACGGCAACGACCTCGCAGTCGCTGTGGTATCGAATTCCGCTAGGCTAGGTGCGACACGTCTTCCGGGTGGGCGAGATGATGAATTCCGCTCGCGATAGACGTCGGAGCCTCCGATCCTTGGACAGTCGCGTACCTCACCACGATATCCGACTGTGGGGCCTGCTAGTGGAATACACTCCGGACATCGTAGCGAGCATCCCACGGAGTGAACTCACGACGGCGACCCTAGGATACGTGGTCAACCCCGGGTCGTGCTCGTTCCATCTGTATCCGACGTAGCCGTGTCGGCATCGTCTTCCTGCATTTCCTCCGCGTCGGCACCGGTCTCTTCAGCGAGTCCGGGTTCCGGTCCTAGGGGCTCGCCGTGAAGGAGTTCTGGAAGGGCGATCCGGATCACCTCGAGCATTAGGACGAAAATTATTGGCAAGAGGAAGAACCCGTACCACCCGAACAGGATGGGACCAAGAATGTAGGCGAAGAGGAGGACTATCGGGTTCAATTGCCGACCCGAGATATAGGGCTGGACGAGCGACTGCGGGAGGATATCGAGCACGATGGAGTAGACGACGGGGAGGGCGACGAGGAAGACAAACTGCCGGCCTCCTGCCTGAACGGCGAGGTACGCGACGATCGGAATATAAACTACCTTGCTGACGACTATGGGGATGAGGCTGGTGAGTCCCGTGAGCACTCCCAGCGTGAACGCCATCGGGATCTGCATCTCGGGCGGTGCGACGAGGTTCGTGATCGTGTACGCCGTCGTCGCCACCACGGACATAAAGAGGACGAATAGGAGATTCCCGAAGAAGATCGACTCGAGGTCGGTGTCCACGGTGAGGGCGTACGCGAACACGGTCTCTTCCCGACCGCCGACTAGCTTCGCGAACGCGCTCGAGAGCGCCTCGTCGTATACGAGCAGGGCATACGACAGTGTCACGGCGAGGGACAACAGGAGGATCGTTCCGGAGACCAGGTCGAGGACCTGTAGTCCCTGCTGGAGGGCCTCCCCGGACAGCAGGTCAGTCAGTCGATCGAGCGACGGCGGATTCCTGAGCAGCGCCGCCGGACTCGACTCTTCGACGTCGAGACCGAGGACCCGGGAGACGAGCAGCGAGAACACGCTCTCGTCGAACTGCTGCTTGACCTGCAGAAGGATCCGTATCCCTGCGTAAAGCGCGAGTACCAGCACCGGGATCAGCACGGTCAGCGCCGTCAGCCCGGCTGCCCTCCACTTTGATCCGGTGACCGTCTCGAAGCGGTTGGAGATCGGCCGGGTAGCGTAGTACCCGGACACACCCAGAACGAGTATGCCGATGAACGTGTGGGCAATGAACAGCGCGGCCCCCACGAGGACGGACACGTAGAGCCACCAGAACGTACTGCTCCGGTTCGGTACCGTCACGATCCTAGTGTCCCCGCCCGATGACTTCCCGGGGAGGACAGGAGTTCCCTGTACCGGATTGAGGACGAGCGGACCCCCGGCCGTTCCCCACGCGCCGATACTCGACCGCTCGCGTGACTGGACGATCGGCGAGGGATGCTTTGCCCCCATGACTCCGGCCCGTACCGTGTGTGTCTGTTTGGTGTCGGTCTCATAGTGGGAGCAGTCGATGGCGGTGGTCGGCGGGTGTGGTCAGATACGCGATTGAAACGTGTACGACCACCATCACCGTGAGGAACCCGACGCTAGTCCTGCCGCTCCAGACGAACCACGCCGGGAGCGCGAACAGCAATCCGAATGCGAGGTGCCCCATGACATCTACCATCGGCCGCTACCCCGTACTGACTCGACAGGTATCATTCTGAGTCTACAGAATGAACGTGACAATCGCGAGAATGACGAAGATGATGACGAGCCATTTTGCGATATCCATACTGAGTCCAGCGACCCCCCGAGCACCGAGCACTGCTGCGACGACCGCGAGTATCAAGAAGAGGACTGCAAGCTCAATGAAACCACCTCCGAACTGCAACGGCACCGCTTGGACTGAGACCGCACTATCCAGAACCCCGTGTGATGCAATCATAACCCACCTACGTCTCCTGAGTACTTTAACTCGCGACGTATTCACTCTCATCCCGTTTTTGAGTAACCGGGTGACTCCATCTGTGTCAATAATTCACTCGATCAATCTGGTCATCGTCTCTTTCGGCTCCGTTGATCCCTCTAGAGTTGATATTCAGAAGAGCAGCACCTCACACGAATTTTCGCGGACTCGGTGAGAATCTGGCCTCTCAGCGATTCGCTGGGCTTAGAGAGGATCTCAACAAAGCCGGAATATTCTATATCTACAGAGAGCCAGACCGTGTAAGTGCTTTCACTGCTGGTACCGTACCTCTCTGTATGTCCGATGAAACGCCAGGCGACTCAGAACGAGCAGAGGAAGCCAAACTTGGCAGCGAGATCGCCGATCACAGCACGGAGATGAGTTCGATATTGGGTGATGCCTATCGCGGAGAACTGGACCGGGAGACCACATGGCGGTCACGCCTCGATCAGACGACTACATGGGGGGTAACGGTTGTGGCTGCGATTCTCACGTGGGCGTTTTCCAGTGCCGATAATCCACATTATATCATCCTCGTCGGTATTCTAGCTCTCTCTTTCTTCCTGTTTATTGAAGCACGACGGTATCGTGACTATGACATATATCGTTCACGAGTGCGTCTCTTCCAGCAGAACTTGCTTGCAGACGCGCTTGATCCGTCAGTAGGGGTTGAACATGAGGATTGGCGGAGCAAACTCAGTCGGGATTATCGGACACCGACGCTGAAAGTATCGACATTGGAAGCCACAGCAAACCGTCTTCGGCGAATTTACCTTCCACTGCTGGCTGTTCTACTCGTCGCGTGGCTGTTCCGAATAACGGCGTTCGCGCCAAACGAGAGTCCACTGACGACAGCCACCATCGCCGTCGTCCCTGGAGCTCTCGTCGTAGCTGCCATTGCTCTCTATTACATAGCTGTCATTATAATTGCCCTGTGGCCCCGGGAACGGCATGCAAAAGGAGAGTTTCGTGAAGGCGATCCAGAGACGTGGAAAGGGAATGAGAACGACGATGGCTGACAATAGAAATCCAGCACCCGACGACCAGAACGTCCCCGCGTCAACCCACTCAGACGAGAACGAACAGTGGGTTATCCTCAATCCGACGAGCGGAACGGAAGATCACGCCGACGACGTTCGCCAGTTCGCAGATGAACGGAACTATACGATCCAAGAAACCACGCACGAAGAACACGCGGTGCAACTGGCGCAGGATGCTGCCGCGAACGACGTTGATCGACTGGCTATCGCGGGTGGCGACGGTACGCTCCACGAGGTAGTCCGTGGCCTCGTAGAGGTATCTGCTCTCGGGAAGGTAACCCTCGGCGTGATCCCGACGGGAACGGAGAACATCTTTGCAACCAACATTGGGGTAGCAAGCATCAAAGAGGGATTCGACCTGCTTGACCACGGTGAGCGACGACGAATCGATGTCGGGTTCGCCGGAGGGGAACCGTTTGTCGTGTCGTGTATTGCCGGATTCCCTGCCGAGGTCAGCGTGGCGGCGTCAAGCGACCTGAAAGAGCGGTTCGGCTCGCTGGCATTCGTCGTCGCCGGTCTACAGGAACTCACAGCGTTCGAGGGACTCAACATCGATCTCACTGCTATCTCGAACGGCGAGGAAACGACCTGGTCGGGAGAGACGCTGTGTGTCCTCGTCGGGAACGTCCTGCAATTCGTTAATCGTGGCGGCCAAGCCAACGTCGAAGACGGGCATTTCGATGTCGTCCTCATCGAGCAGATGCCTGCGAGTGACATCCTAGCTGAAGCGACCGCGCAGCGAGTATTTGGTCGCGATACTGAACACGTGCTCCACGTTCAGGCGAGCCAACTAGAGATTCGAGGGCGCGGCAGTGATCCGATCACGTTTAGTCTCGATGGCGAACTAAACACCCATACCGAACTCGTGTTATATGCGGATCCGCAGTCGCTCACTGTCTGCGTGGGGTCAACATACGAGGACACGCACCCAGAGTAGTCACTCCTAGAACGGGGCGTCGATTGCTCGCGTCCCGTCACAGTTCCGATTCTCCTGAACGATCACCGAGCCGAGCGAGGGGCCACACAGGATCGGTCGAGCGATCTTGAGGTGATCCAGCGGGCCTTCGAGGTCGTCGACGAAGAGTCGATCGAGTAGCGCCGACGATCGGTCCTATCCGACCGTGTCCGCGAGTCGTAGGTGATCACTCGATAGGAATCGGCGTCGTGTTCGACTTGTGCACGCCACATATCGCTACTCAGCCAGCCGGGATGGATGGAGTGGTGGCCCGTTCCTGTGACTGCGTACTAGCCCGTGCTGTCGTCCACCGTGAGCGTCACCATCCGATCAATACGAGACGACCTCGTTCAACGGGCTATTAGGACACCGAATGAAGTACAGAGATCGGACGAAGACAACTAATGGCCCGGACCTATCGTCTCCAACGAGAGGAGTAGAGCCATTACATTGAGAGCAGCAGTCTCAATTTCCCTAGCCGCCGATAAGATATAGCAGTATATAATTCATTAGGTGGGAGAAACCGCTCGGAGAGAGTGGTTCAGTTGTCAGTCAAAAAGCCGTCAAAATCCCCGGAAGACCCGTCAACTGATGGATCTGCTTCCGGCCGGTCGTCTTCGTTCTCGGGATCGCTCACCTCCGATTCGGGCGTCTCCACGTGACACGTTACCGAGACCGGATCGCTGCCTTGCGACGTTTCGACCGCCCACATCTGTCCACATCCCAGAACCGTCTGCCAGCCGTCGTTCGAGCGACGCGCGACGGAGACGAGAATTTCGTTCGTTTCGGCGTCGCGGCCGGCGTACTCGATCCGGAGCAACTCGCCGTAGACTTTCAATCCCGACGGTTGATCGAGTCTCACTGGCGTCGTGTCTGTCTGGGCGTTCGGTCCCTCGACGACCACATCGACGACCGGGACGTCCGCGTCGGGGATCTCGAAGGTGACTTCGAGCGCAGTCTCATCGATCGCGACGTCGGTGATGTCGAGAAACGAGGCGGCGTTCCCGGTTGCGTCCGCTACCTGTTTCCGCAGCGGTTCGAGCGGGAGCCGGACGGTGTCACGTTCGCGTGGCATACTTTCGAGGGCCTACAACCGGGAGACGTATGACTTCTCCGGCGTCTCGAGTGCATCTGAACGATACACCGCGTCACATCTCTCAGAGTCGGGACTCGAAGACCGAAGCGAGTTCTTCGCGGACGAGCTCGCGCATCGCCTCCGCGCGGGCCTCCCGCCGGGTCCGCTCGTCGAGGTAGTTGCGCTCGGAAACCGCCGCATCACGACTGCCCTGCGACGCCGCGACGGCAGCCGTTCCGGCCTCGATAGAGGGCCGCTGCCGCCGGTACAGCCGGTACCACGTTCGTCGTCCCATCTTCGGTAACGGGTGTGAACCATCGATCTGAACGTCGGCGCGGCGGCCGAGATCACGAAGCCACCGTCTCGCGGTCGCCGTCGACATCGGTCTGCTGCTGGATTGGCCCGGGAGAAGATAGCCCGTCCAACCCTCTCGATCGGAGAGGAGCGCGATACGCCGTTCAGTCGCGGCGACGCCGACGAGGATTTCGACCGTGTTTCGCGTTCTGCGGGCGTTCTTCCGCTCACCGGCGGCGAATTCGACATACGGGACGGTCCCGGCGTCCGGAGGGGGATCGAGGACGAGCTGGTCGACGTGCAGTTCGCAGGCTTCGACCGGCCGAAGCCCCCACCCCGCGAGCGCGAGCAACAGAAATCCCTCGTCGGGGTCGGCGACGTCGAGCAGCGCTTCGAGGTCCGAGCGGGAGAGCGCTGGATGGTCGTACTGCGGATCCTCGTCCCAGCCGAACCGGTTCAGGAGGTTCTCCGCGGGGTTGTAGATGCCGCGTCCCATCTCGACGACAAACGTGTACCAGTTCCGCACCGCGGAGACGTACTTCTTCTTCGAGGCGAGCGTTCCGAGTTCGTCGTCGAGGACGCGGAAGGTGTCGCGAACGCGCGCGATCTCGTCCGGTCGGGCCCGCTCGTCCGAGAGCGGCGTCAGAAGATCACCCGTTCCGTTGACAGCACGATACGTCCGCGCGTAGGTTCGCAGTCGCGAACGACGTGGGTTGATCGTCGTCTCCGCCCGTCCTCGGTCGCGTTCGAGTTCTTCGAGGTACTCTTCGAGCGCACGGATAGTAGGGTCGTGTGCGATCTCCCAGTCCCCGTCACCGTCCCGTTCGGCGGGAATCCCGACCGAATCGTAAAACTGGCCCGGAGAGAGGTCGTAATCCCGTCGAAGCCGCTCGACGAATCCCGAGTAGTTCGATTTGAGCCACGCGTACGTCGGCGTGTCGCTCGCGGGATCGACATCGACTGTTGGATCTTCGCGGATCGTCGGGGCGATCTCCACGTGATAGAACCGCTTGAACTCCTCGATATCGTCGAATTGGGCGTAGGTCGGCGTCATATGGGGTCAAGACACCGGAGAAGGTAAGAAACTCGGTGAGCGGGTGATTCCAAGCGCATTGATTTCGGGTGTTAGCAGATTTCTGTATGATTACTTATTTTTTGTGGTGCGTCGTTGTCCCGAGCAGACAACGAAACAACACACAAACATCGCTCATAAGCGAGTCTGTTAATAAATCATATAATGCTATATTAAATCAGTGGACAGGCAGCAAGCAGCAGGCGACCGCAATGAGTAGTAAATCGGAATATCAGGTAGAGGCGTCCTACTAGCCGCGGGACGCGTATTCGGTACATAACTACAATGCGTATCATTCGATTGTCTGAAACGATGCCATTAGTTAGCAAAGAAACCGTAACGGGACTGTTCGAGGATATGGTGACAGCGCGTCACTACGAAGAGCGTCTGCAAGAGGAGTACCTCGAAGGAAAACAGCCCGCTTTCGACATCTCAGCGGGGCCCATTCCCGGGGAGTTACACCTCGCGGCCGGACACGAGGCGGCTGCGGCCGGAGTGTGTCAACACTTAACCGACGACGACGTAGTCACGGCGACGCACCGACCCCACCATATCGCGATCGCGAAAGGCGTCGATCTCAAGCGAATGACCGCGGAGATATTCGGCCGCGAGACGGGACTCGGGAAAGGAAAGGGCGGGCATATGCACCTCTTCGATCCCGAGGTGAACTTCGCCTGTAGCGGAATCATCGCCGAGGGGTGTCCGCCCGCTGTCGGGGCCGGACTCGCCGCGAAAAAGCGAAACGAGGACAGCGTCGCCGTCTCGTATCTCGGCGAAGGGGCGATCGATCAGGGTGCCTTCCTCGAATCGCTGAACTTCGCGGCGCTGTTCGATCTCCCGGTCGTGTTCGTCATCGAGGACAACGACTGGGCGATCAGTATGCCGAAAGAGCGCGTCACGGACGTTGAAAACGGTGCGAAACGCGCGGACGGGTTCGAGATGCCGGGCGTCCGGGTGGATTGCGACGACGCGATCGAGGTCTACGAGGTCGCCGGGGAGGCGATCGGTCGGGCACGCGATCGCAACGGTCCGACGCTCATCGAAGTACAGGTGCACCGACGGATGGGTCACTTTATGGGCGACCCGGAGTCGTATCGGCCGGAGAAGGACCAGGAGGCGGCCGCCGAACGCGACTCGATTTCGCGGCTGGAGGCGGATCTGCGTGAGGCGGGCGTGACAGGCGAACGGATCGAGGAGATACGGACCACGGCACACGACCGCGTCGAGGAGGCGATCGCGTGGGCGAAAGAACAGCCGCAACCGGATCCGGATTCCGCCCACGAAGACGTGTTCGTGAACCCGCCGAGCGGCGTGACCGACAGCGAACCCGACGTCGGGACCGCCGGAGGTGACGACTGATGTCAGAAGCCGAGTCGACCCGCGAGCTGACAATGAGTCGAGCGATGGTTTCGGCCATCGCTCACGAGATGCGCGAGAACGACGAGGTGTTCTATATGGGCGAGGACGTCGCCGATTACGGCGGCATCTTCGATTCGACGCAGGGGCTCCGCGAGGAGTTCGGCTACGACCGTGTGATGGACGTACCTATCAGCGAGACCGCCTATCTGGGCGCGGCGGTCGGGGCCGCGCAGGTCGGCATGCGCCCAATCGCCGAGTTGATGTTCGTCGATTTCTTCGGCGTCGCGATGGATCAGATCTACAACCAGATGGCCAAGAACACGTATATGAGCGGCGGGACCGTGTCGGTTCCGATGGTCCTCACCGCCGCGGTCGGCGGGACGTACAACGACGCCGCCCAGCACTCACAGACCCTCTACGGGACGTTCGCGCATATCCCGGGACTGAAAGTCGTCGTTCCGTCGACGGCCTACGAGGCGAAAGGGTTGATGCATAACGCCATCCGCGACGACGATCCCGTGCTGTATATGTTCCACAAGCGGCTGATGGGCATCGGGTGGATGCCCGCCCCGGAGGGACCGAAAACCCCGGTCCCGGAGACTGATTACACGATCCCGTTCGGCAAAGCCGACGTGAAACGCGAGGGCGACGACGTGACGGTCGTCACGCTCGGGTTACACGTACACAGAGCGCTCGAAGCCGCCGAAACGCTCGATTCCGACGGCGTCAGTGCGGAGGTGATCGACCTCCGATCCTTGGTGCCGCTCGATACCGATACCATCGTCGAATCGGTCGAGAAAACCGGGAATCTCGTCGTCGTCGACGAGGATTACCGCTCCTTCGGCGTGACAGGAGAGGTCGTCGCGAGCGTCGCCGACGAGGCGCTCGGCGCGCTCGAACGCGTCGAACGGGTTGCGGTCCCGGACGTTCCGATTCCCTACTCACGACCGCTGGAAAACGAGATCATCCCGAGCACCGAGGACATCGTGAGTGCGATCGAACGGGCCCAGTAAAGCGATGAGCGAGCACGACGACCGCGTGGCGGTGACCGTCGGGGAGTGGCCGGACGACGTCGAGAGCGACGAGGGCGTCGTCGTGAACTGGTTCGTCGGCGAGGGCGTCGCCGTCGAGGACTCTGAGAGCCTCTGTGAGGTGCAGATCGAGAAGGTCAGTCTGGACGTGTACGCGCCGGTCGCGGGAACGCTGACGGAAATCCTTCGCGGCGAAGACGCCGAGTTCGAGCGCGGGGAGACTCTCGGGTGGATTACTCCGGACGGAATGGAGGGTGAAGACGCGTGAGACGAGCAAATAAGCGAGCAGAATCAATGGGTGAGCTAAACCGATGAATGAGAACGGACCGGCCGAGCGAACCGTCCGCGAGGAGAGGACGTTGACGCCGATGCGGAAGACGATCTCGCGCCGCCTCGGCGACAGCTATCGGCAGGCGGTGCACGTGACGGTAAATCGAACCGTCGATGCCGAATCAGTAGTAGCCGCGGCCGGCAACGCGGAGGCCGGATGCGACGGCGTCGACCCGGCGATAACGGACGTCCTGCTCTGTGCACTTTCGGACGCCCTCGGAGCGCATCCGGCGTTTAACGCGACGTTCGAGGACGACACGCACCGGCTCTTCGAGGAGCGGAACGTGGGTATCGCCGTGACGATCGACGACGGGCTGGTCACGCCGGTCATCGCGGATCTCGCGTCGAAATCGCTCTACGAGGTGGCCGCTGAGCGAAAGCGGTTGACCGAACGCGTACAGTCCGGCGACTACACGATGAGCCTCTTCCGTAACGGGACGTTCACCCTCTCGAACCTCGGGCCGCTCGGCGTTGACTCGTTCGACCCGATCATCAACCCGCCCGAGGTCGGCATCCTCGGGCTCGGCCGAACGACCGATCGAGCCGTCCGTTCGGACGGTGAGGTCCGCTTTCGCCCGCATATGACGCTGAGTCTGAGTTTCGACCATCGGATCGTCGACGGGGCCGACGCCGCGCGGTTTCTGGAGACGCTCGTTAGCAACGTCGAAACGGCGGAGCAGTACGTCTGAGAAATGGCACGGCGTAAGCGGCCCCGGGTAGGCACTGGCTACTCGGACCGCGTGGTGGGCGAATCTAGTCGAGTCCGTTCTTCCGTCGCCGGAGCGCTCAGACCCGCTCTAAGAGCGTCGCGATACCCTGACCGAACCCGATGCACATCGTCGAGAGCGCGTAGTCGGTTCCGGTCCGCTGGAGCTCGTGCGCGAGCTTTCCGACGAGCGCGCTGCCGGTCCCCCCGAGCGGGTGGCCGTGAGCGATTGCACCCCCGTTGACGTTCGTCTTCTCCCACGGAGCCCCCGTCTCTTCCATCCACGCGGCGGCGACGGACGCGAAGGCCTCGTTGACCTCGAACAGGTCGACGTCGTCGACGTCCATCCCGACGGTGTCGAGGAGTTGCTCGGTCGCTGGAATCGGCCCGGTGAGCATCAATACGGGGTCGCTGCCGACGGCTTGCGTCTCGACGATCCGTGCCATCGGTTCCCAACCGTGCGCCGCCGCGATCTCCTCGCTGGCGATCAAGACCGCCGACGCGCCGTCGACGATGCCCGAGGAATTGCCCGCGTGGTGGACGCCGTTTTCTTCCTCGCGAAACGCCAGCGGGATGTCGGCAAGGTTCTCGACGGTGCTGCCGGGGCGAGGGTGTTCGTCCTCGTCGACCACGACGGTCTCACCGTCCAGTTCGGCCTCGACCGGGACGATCTGATCGTCGTACCGTCCGTCGTCCTGTGCCTCTTTCCAGCGGCGGTGAGAATCGACGGCCAACTCGTCCATCTCCTCGCGAGTGAAGTCCCACGTTTCGGCGATACGTTCTGCCGCCTCGCCCTGAGTGACCTTCTCTTCGACGTGCTCGAAGTAGGTGTCGGTGAGGTCCTCGTCGGACCCGTCTGATCCCATCCGCACCCGGCTCATATGTTCGACTCCGCCGGCGACCACAACGTCCTGCTGCCCGGACATCACCATCCCGGCGGCGAAGTTCACGGACTGCTGGCCGGAGCCGCAGAAGCGATTCAGTTGAACGCCGGGCACACTGTCGCCCCAGCCGGCGACGAGCGGCGCGAGCCGGCCGATGTTCATCCCCTGTTCGTCGACCGGCGTGACGCAGCCGTAGATCACGTCGTCGACAACCGCGGGGTCGAAGCCGTTCCGTTCTTGCAATCCCGTCAACGGTCGAGCAGCCAAGTCTTGGGGATGCAGATCACGGAACGAGCCTCCGCGCTCACCGAACGGGGTACGGACGGCATCGACGATAACAGCGTCTCTCATAATCAGTTCGAACTGACGCCGAAAGGGACAAAGTTGTTTCGGCGAGCGGGTTATTCTATACTATCAAAGGTTGTTGGAAAGCGGGACCTGATCGTCGACCGAGAGCGACCGGACGAGTAGTGCGACGTCCACTCATCGTCCAACGAGTGGGTATGACGCAGCCGATCGAACCGACAACTGCGAGAGAGCACCCGAAAAACTCGTTCGGAGAGCGACGAGGGACGATGAACTTCAGTCCCGACGGAATACGCCGAAGTGAAATCGCGATCGGGCGCGCTCGAGTACGGCAGGTGTATTTCATACTGTCAAAATAAGCTGTATGAGGCTGTGAAAATAACATATGTACTCTTGTTAAATTAACTGTCATTCGGGGGTACGATTCGAGTGTCTCACACTCGCTACATAAGGAATAGTAATTATAGATACCCCTGTGTCGGGAGTGAGTCGCGGTGTCGGGGGAACTACCGTAACCAACCGATCTATTTGACCCATTCAAATCTATTCGGCACTCGATTCCACTACTGCGCCCGTGAAACGATGCAAAGACGAAGCAGCCCACAGCGGCGCAACCCCCGCTCAAATGGTCGAAGCGACTGATTACGAAAGGATGGGGAGGAGCACGGACGCGGATGATAGATCAGTTTACAGCCGCCGGGGGTCAGCCGTCGACGAGAAAATCGACGACTTCCGAGACGAATCTCTCGGGTGCGGTATTCATCGCCGCGTGACCGCATCCGTCGATTTCCACCGTTTCGCCGTCCGGAAAGAGCGCCGCGGTCGCGGCAACAGATCGCTTGATCGAGTCGTGGGTTTCGGAGCCAGTGAGGAGGAGGGTCGGGACCTCAACGGCCGGATACGTCTCCGGGGTAGGACGGAACTCTCGCCGGCCGGACATCTCTCGGGGAAAGGTGTGGGCGACGTCAACCCGTCGGTCATAGTCCGAGCGCGACTTGAGTCGTTGGAATCGGTCGGGCTCGCCGCGCATATCGACCCAGTACGTTTCGAGGACCCCCTGATAATCGCCTCGGTCGACCAGCTCCCGCATCCGGCGCTGTTCCGGAGGCGGCGACGGCGACCCGTCGCCCCGCCAGAGCGGAGGCTCATACAGGACGAGTCGGCGTAGCTCGGACACGCGCTGTGCGGCCCCGACCGCACAGATCGCTCCGTACGAGTGAGCGACCACGTTCACCGGACCGTCGATCGACGCGGCGAGCGCCGCGATGTCGTCGAACTCGTGTTCGATGGAGTACTCCTCTGTGTCTCCGCTTTCGCCCCTTCCCCTACGGTCGATCGCATAGACCTCGAAGGACTCCGAGAGCGTGGGAACGACGTCGTCCCAAACGTGGTGATCGACCCCGGTCCCGTGGACGAGTATCAACGCGGGCCCGCCACCGCCGCGCGAATACGCGATGGCTGTACCGTCGGCAGACGTCACAGATTCCATACCTCAGCTACCGCCGAGTACCGCTTAAACGTTGGCTCGGTGACGTCGTTTCCGGCGCGACGCCAAGCTATTTAATCTCGTGCGCTAACAGTTTCGCCCGTGGATAGTCTCCGTAACGGGGTCCGATCAGCACTCGCGAAATATCCGGCTTGGTTAGCCCGTCTCGGCGTCGTCGACCGGGAGATGGGCGAGGAGATCTTCGATCTGGCGGTCCCCGTGATCGTCTCCGGCGGCCTCCGCACGCTCATCCGGACCGTCGATTTCTTCATGGTGAGCCTCGCGCTCGGATCCGTCGCCGTCGCCGCCCTCCAGTTCGGGTTTCAGTACAGTTTGCTCACGCTGGGCATCGGTCTCGCGCTGGCCAGCGGGACGATCAGCATCGTCTCGCGGTTCACGGGCGCTCGTGATGCCGAGCGGGCGAATCTCGCGCTCAAACAGTCCCTTTGGCTCACGCTCGTCATTTCGATCCCCTTCGCCGTGATCGGGTGGGTCTGGGCCGCGCCGCTGATCGACGTGCTGACGGACGACCCGGAAGCGATCGCCCTCGGTGCGATCTACCTGAAACTGCTGATGATCTCGACGCCGTTTCACTTCTGGAACATCGTCGCGTCGCGGGCGATGGCCGGCGTCGGCGACACCCGAACGCCGATGTACATCCGCACCAGTTCGCTGCCGACGAATACGGTCGTGAACGCGGTTCTCATCTTCGGCCTCGGGCCGTTTCCCAGCCTCGGGATCGCGGGTGCCGCGATCGGCACCGCGGTCGCCAACGCCCTCCAAGCCGTGATATTCACCGCCGCGTTCCTCTCGGGGCGGTTCGGCATCGAGTTGAACCTCTCGGGACCTCACGTCGATCTCGCGATTGTCCGCGAGATCGTCCGCGTGAGCCTGCCGCTCTCGGGAACAAAAGTCGCGGGGATCGCCGCGCGATTTCCGTTTCTGTTCGTCCTCGGCGCACTGGGAACGAACGTCGTGGCCGCGTACGCCATCGGTCGCCGGATCGTGACGCTGGCCCGAATGCCGGCGTTCGGGTACGCGACGGCGTCGAGCACGTTGGTCGGCCAAGCGCTCGGTAACGACGACGAGGACACCGCCGAGAAGTACGGGTGGCAGACCTTCCGGATCTCGCTGGCGACGGGGATCATCCTCGGAACGCTGGTCGTCATCGGTGCCCGGCAGTTGGCGCTGCTGTTCGGCGCGGATGACATCGGGCTCACCGTGACGTTCATCTACGTATTTAGCGCCGCGATCGTGGGATTCAGCATCAGTCGGACGTTCCAAGGCGCGCTCCGTGGGGCCGGCGATACGAAGGTCCCCTTCTACGCGACGCTCGTCGGCAATTACGTGATCCGACTCCCGATCTCGGTCCTCGCGCTGTCGGCGGGCGTGACGTTCACCGCCTTCGGATACACGGTCGCTCCGGGGCTCGGTATCGGCCTCACGGCAGTTTTCATCTCGATCTGGGCTGATATTTACGTTCGAGCGGCGATCAACTGGACCAGATACCGGTCGAACCGTTGGAAGGCGATCGGTCGCGCCGGTGTCGCCAGAGCGCGTGCGGGCGCGGATTGATTTAGACCGCTGCTCCGCGGGGGCCTCACAGGCCACGGTTTCACACCGTGGTTACCAGTCTCCACTGCTGACCGCCGCGAGGCGGTACCCCTCGGGGAAACCTTATTAGCAATCCCATTAAATTCGTGATCGATGGCGTATCAGGGATATGCAGACTACTTCGAAGAGCCGGTTATCATCAGCGTCGCGCCGACCGGGGGAATGCACGGGAAAGAGGCGAACCCGAACCTCCCCGAACAGCCCGAAGAGATCGCAGCGGACGTTCGCAACTGCGAGAAAGCCGGGGCGTCGATCGTCCACGTCCACGCGCGAGACGAGGACGGTGAGCCGACGAAGGACGTCGCCAAGTTCCAAGAGCTCCGCGATATCATCGAGGAGCGCTGTGACGATATCATCGTGAACTTCACGACCGGCGGCGGGAACGACCGGGAGGGACGCATCCGACCGGTCCTCGAAACCGAACCGACACCGGATCTGGCGACGATCGACCTCGGCCCGCTCAACACCCGAGGCGACACCGTCGCGATGAACACGCGGGTACAGAACGAGGAGTACGCCCGCCGGATGAACGACCACGACGTCAAACCGGAGCTCGAAGTGTTCGGTCCCGGACATCTGACGGAGGTCCACCACCTCGTCGAGGAAGGGCTGATCGAGGAACCGTACTGGACGACGCTCATTCTCGGAATGCAGACCGGGACGATCCCGAGGCCACGAAACCTCCTCAACCTCGTCGACAACCTCCCCGAGGGAGCCGAGTGGCAGTGTATGGCGATCGGTCGCCACCAACTCCCCCTGACGACGATGGCGATGACGCTCGGCGGACACGTCCGCGTCGGAATGGAGGACAACGTCTACTACCGACGCGGCGAGTTAGTCGAGAGCAACGCCCAGTTGGTCGAGCGAACCGCCGATATCGCGAACCGTCTCGAACGGCCGATCGCGACGCCGGAGGAGGCTCGTGAGATTCTGAACCTCTGAGCACGGGACGGGGGCCGTGATCGGGCGGAATGAGAGAAGGGATCGACATCCGCTACGGATCACGGAAAGATGTTTAATCTCCCACCGGTATGAACGTGGTATGAGCTCACAAACCGATCCGGAAGACCTCTACGAACGGCTGCTCGACGAAGGGCTGTTCGAATCGGAGGACGAACAGCTCCAGTTGGGCGAGGAGTTCGTAAGCGCTCGCCAGCGGTTCCGAAAAGCGATAGCCGGGCGCGACGAGGACGCCGACGTTCCCCGGCTCGGGGAGTACGTCGAGAGAACCCCGTTCTCAGCCGAGGAGGTCGACGACGGAACCTTCGCCGACGCGCTCGCCGTCTCGGACGTTTGCGAGACGGTCGACGCCGGTACCAGCCTGCACGTCGCCCTCTCGCTGGATCGAAGCGAAGCCGCCGAAGACGAGTCGCACGTTCCCGCCGGATTCGTTTCCCTCGCGGGCGAGGAGATCGAATCGTTTCTCCGAGCGCATCCCGCATCGATCGTTTACTGTTGGCGCGAGAACTGTGATCCGTGCCGCGCCGTTGGCGATCACTTAGCCGATCTTCGGCGCGACGGGACGATTCTCGAGCAGTTCGGCTTGGCAGCCGTCTACGGGCCCGATAACGCGGAAGTCCTCTCCGAGAAGTACGACATGGGCGGGTCGCCGACGACGCTTTTCTGCGCGGGGACTACCATCGAATCGCGCTTTATGGGGAATCCGGGACCGAAGGGGCTGCGTCGGGAGATTAACACGCTAGCCAAGAACCTGTAGCCCGGTCTGCGAAGCCGGGATTAGTCGCGAGGACCGCATTCGAATATGGGAAAGGATTATGATGGTCGAATAGGATCGTTGACTTATGGTATCTAACACCGAGGCACCAATCCTGAAACGGATAAAGGAGAGTGACCTATTATCCAATGTACAGGAGAACTACTTTCTCCGGAATATCCGATCCTCAGCCAAGCTTTATTTGTCGGATAATCTGACAGTATTGTTCCTCCTCGGTTTCCTGTTCGTCGTGTTTCTCGCCGTGTTCGGCCAAGAACTCGCGCCTTACGAGCCGAACCGGACGTTCCTCGACGGCGGACAGATCGCAGAACTGGAGCCGCCGTCGGCCAAGCATCCGCTCGGGACGACCTCGGTGGGGACCGACATCCTCTCACGACTGATGTACGGGGCCCGTCCGACGCTTCTCACCGGGTTCGCCGGTGGCACCGTCGTCATCACGCTCGGTCTGCTCGTCGGCGTGAGCGCCGGTTACTACGGAGGAAAAGTCGACGACATCCTGATGCGGATTACGGACTTCATTTACAGCATCCCGCTCATCCCGGTCGCGCTCGTCTTCGCCTCGTACTTCGGCGTGGGAACGTGGATGATCGTATTCACGGTGGGGTTCATCCTCTGGCGGGGAAACGCGCGTATCTTCCGCTCGCAGGTACTGCAGATCAAAGAGCGCGAGCACGTCCGAGCGGCGAAAGTGCTCGGCGCGAGTGACTGGTACATCCTCACGCGACACATCCTCCCCAGCATCGGCGGGATGATCACGCTGTTCTACGCGCTCGGGATCGGGATCACGATCCTCATCACGGCCTCACTCGCCTTCCTCGGGTTCGCTGACATCGGCACGCCCACGTGGGGATTGATGCTACGGAACGCCTACGATTCGGGCTATATGATGGACGCGTGGTGGTGGACCTTCTCCTCCGGTGGGGCCATCACGCTGACTGTGCTGTGCATCTATATGATCGGCCGCGGATACGAGCGGGTCCGCGAAACGACTGTTTCGGCCTCGGGAGACTAATATGACTGACACGCTACTCGAAGTAGACGGCCTCGATATCACGTATCGAACGGACGCAGGCGAGCTGAAGGCGGTCTCGGACGCCTCCTTCTCGATCGGGTCCAACGAGTACTTCGGCCTCGTCGGCGAGAGCGGTTGTGGTAAGAGTACGCTCGCTGACTCGATTATGCGGACCCTCGATACGAACGGTCGCATCAGCGACGGGACGATCAGGTTCAAAGGAAGAGAGCTGCAGGAGTTCTCCGAACAGGAGTTCACCGAAGAGATCCGCTGGCAGGAGATCGCACTCATCCCCCAGTCGGCGATGAACAGCCTCGATCCGCTCAAGCGGGTCAGCACCCAAGCCATCGACGTCGCTCAAGCGCACACCGACTGGTCTGAGGAGACGGCGGTCGACAAACTGAAAGAACTATTCGACGTCGTCGGCCTCCCCGAGTCCCGGGTCCACGATTACCCGCATCAGTTCTCCGGCGGGATGAAACAGCGCGCGATCATCGCGTTCTCGCTGCTCTTGGACCCGTCGTTGGTCATTGCCGACGAACCCACGACCGCGCTCGACGTCATTATGCAGGATCAGTTCCTGAAGTACCTCGACGATTTGCGGGAGATCCGAGACTTCAGCCTCCTGTTTATCACCCACGACATCGCCGTCATCTTCGAGATGTGCGACTCGCTCGCGGTGATGCACGGCGGGCAGATCGCAGAGCAGGGCGACACCGACACGATCTTCGACAATCCGCGTCACCCCTACACGATCCTGCTCCAGCGAGCGTTCCCCGACATCAGGGATCCGAAGCGCGAACTCGTCGGCATCGACGGCTCCCCGCCGATGCTGCGCGATGAGATGAACTACTGTTCGTTCGCCGAGCGCTGTCCGTGGGCGGAGTCCGACTGTCGAACGGCACAGCCGCCGGCCGAACCGAGTGCGGCGGATGAATCCCACGAGATCGCCTGTATTCGAAGCGACGAGATGGAGGAACTCGCCGCCGACTACCTCGATATCGCGGAGACTGACGTCTCGCTCGACGCTGCGGACGAGAACGGGGTCGATGCGCGCACAGCGGACAGCGAGATGGGCAATGGGCCCGACGACGAGCAACCGATCCTCGAACTCAGAGATCTCCACAAGCATTTCAATCCCTCGACGAACATTCTCGAAACCGTCCAACAGAAGCTGTTCGGTGGCGACGAACGGAATGCCGTCCGCGCCGTCGACGGTGTGGAAATGGCACTGGAGGACAACCAGATACAGGGGATCATCGGCGAGAGCGGCTGCGGGAAATCGACGTTGCTGGAGACGATAATGCAGTTGTACGAGCCGAGCGAGGGCGACGTCGTGTTCAAGGGGAAACCGGTCTCCGAATTCACGAAGGAAGAGCACAAGCAGTTCCGACAAAACGTCCAGATCATCTTCCAAGACCCCTTCAACACGCTCAATCCGCACTTCACCGTCCGGGAGACGCTCAGAGAGCCGCTCAACGTTCACGATATCGACTACGACGAGGACCGGCTGCTCGAGATCCTCGAAGAGGTGGAACTCACGCCGCCGCAGGACTACATCGACCGCAGCGAGTCTCAGCTCTCCGGCGGGGAGAAACAGCGCGTTTCCATCGCGCGTGCGCTGATTCTGGATCCCGACGTCATCCTCGCCGACGAGCCGGTTTCGATGCTCGACGTCTCGACGCAGGCGTCGATCCTCGAAATGCTCGGAGAGCTGACCGACGAGTACGGGGTCTCGATGCTGTACATCTCACACGACCTCTCGACGGTGTCGTACATCTGTGACCGGGTGAACGTGATGTACCTCGGTCGGATCGTCGAGAGCGCGTCGACGATGGACATCCTCAACGACCCGAAGCATCCGTACACCGAGGCGCTCCTCGATGCGATTCCCATTCCAGACCCCCACCACGAACGCGAGTGGGCGGAACTGATGGGGATGCCCGGAGACGCGACGGATCTACCGACGGGCTGTCGGTTCAAAGACCGCTGTCCCGAGCGGATGGACATCTGCGACGAGCGACCGGTGTACGAGGACGTCGACGGGAGCGACCACCAGACGGCCTGCCATCTCCACACCGGTCCTGAAGCCGCGGATGGTGAGCGAACGGGAGACGGCAATACAGCTATGAGAACGATCAGCGACGGAGGTGAAGAGCAATGAGCCGAACGCAGTACTACCTCAGGCGGACGATCCAGACCGCACTCCTGATCGCCGGAGTCTCGGTCGTCCTGTTCACGCTGTTCAGGCTGATGCCCGGATCGTATCTGACGACGCTGACCAATCCCAGTATGACGCCCGAACAGATCGAACGGCTTCGCGAGATGTGGGGGCTCAACGATCCGATCTACATCCAGTACATCAGCTGGGTTCGGAATCTGGCGACGGGCAACGCGGGCACGTCGCTGGCGTACGGTGAGCCGGTACTGGGCCTCGTCGGCAACGCGCTCCGGAACTCGTTCGTTCTCGCGCTGCCGGGAATCCTCGGCGCGTTCGCCGTTGGGTCGCTCTACGGCACTCTGTTAGGGCTGAAACAGGAGTCGTGGATCGACCGGTACGGCCCACTCCCGCCGACGCTGGTGGGCGTAACGCCGGACTTCTTTATGGCGATGATCCTCTTGACCGTCTTCTCCGGGTGGTTCAATGTCTTCCCCGCCGGTGGGATGGCCTCGCTGGACATTCTAACGAGCACGAGCGGGTGGCAGATCTACACCACCGGGAGCTTCTGGGTCCACTACGTGCTCCCGTTCGCGACGATCGTCCTCGGATACCTCTACTACCCCGCGTTGATTATGCGAGGCAGCATCATCGACGTCAAGGATCAGGAGTTCACGAAGTACCAGCGTGCGGTCGGGCTGGCAAAGTGGGATCGAATCAAGAACATTATGAAGCACGCGTCGCTGCCGGTGATCACCACGCTCCCCGCATCGACGTCTCGGGCGATCAGCGGCCTCGTTCTCATCGAGTTGATCTTCAACTGGCCGGGGATCGGCACGCTCCTGTTCGAGTCGGTCCTCGCTCGCGATACGCCGGTAATTCAGTTCATGTTCTTGATCATCGCCGTCTGGATCATCGTCGGTAACTTCGTGGTCGACATCTTCTACACGGTCATCGACCCGCGAATCTCGCTCGGCGAGGAATGATCGGCACGCCGCCGCGTCACGATTTCGACGACGAACAAAGCTATCGAACGCGGTGCCGTTGCCGTTCGGTGTTGGAGCACGTCAGAACGAGTCGGCATCGCGCGTAGTCTCCGAAACGAACCGATCAGCATCAAGTATGGAAAACATTTATTACAGTTTAGTAGGATGCTAACGTGAAGTATGAAACCACGTCGCACGAGATCGTCGAGCCCGCGGAATAAATCGGACGACACCAACACGCCTCAATCGAACCTATGAGCGCACAAGAAGACAGCAGCGGGACGATCGACCGACGAACGTACCTCTCCGCGTTGGCCACGTCGATGGCCGCGGGCCTCGCCGGTTGTGGCGGCGGTGGCGGCAGCGGCGACGGTGATGGCGGAGACAGCGGTGGTGACTCCGGCGATGGCAGCGGTGACCAAGAGCTCGGCGAGCGCGTGCCGGAGCTCACAGGCGTCGCGCTCTCACAGCTCACCGGGGCGGAGAACATCGAGCAGACGATGCTCCACATCGCACAGCAGGTCGACGACGTCCTCGGCGTTCCGATGGACGTCGAGGCGAAGGAGTTCGTCTCGTTCTTCGAGGAGATGCAGAACGACGAGCGAACCGCCCACATGCACGTCAACCTCGTCATCCCGGTCGCGACTCGCCTCGATCCGGGATTCACGCTCCGCGGGTACCACATCCGCAACGCGGGGACCAACGTGACGTCGGCGGGGCTGAACAACTGGGCGAACTGTGACTTCTCGCGCGCGGTCGAGCAGCAGGCGTACGCGGCGAATCCCGAGGAGCGCCAGGAGTACGTCACGGAGGCGCTCGAAACCGGCTCGCAGGAAGTCGTGCCGATCCCCCTGACGCAGACCGCCGGTGGGGCCGCGTACCGAAGTGATCAGCTCACTCTCCCGGACGACCTGGGGGACAAGGGAATCATCGAGTCGAACGCGCACTTCCTGCACCAGACGGAATCGAACGGCGATACGGAGTACCTCTCCGGCGTCGTCACGCCCGGGAACATGCCCAACGCGGTGTACCATCTCGGCGTCAAACGCCCGTGGTTCAACACGGTCTACTTCCCGCTCGTCTACTACGACAAGAACTACAACCTGCAGCCGGGGATCGCCGAGGACTACGACGTCACCGACGAGTTCTCGACGTTCACGTTCAACCTGCGGCAGGACGCCACGTTCCACAACGGCGAGCCCGTCACCGCCGAAGACGCACGGTGGACCCTCGAATGGATCGAGGAGAACACCGCGCAGTTCAGCTTCGTGCCGCAGTACAATTACGATTCGCTCACCGCCGTCGACGAACACACGCTCGAAGTCAGCTTCGAGAACCCGAACCCCGGCTGGCTGAACGTGTTCGCGCCGGCGTGGAGTTCCCCGCTCCCCAAACAGCACTGGATCGACGCCGGGGCCGAGGACGGACCGCGGAACATGAGCCTCGATACCATCGTGGGGTGCGGTCCCTACGAGGTCGAGAGCTGGCAGCCGCGAGAACTGCTCGCGATGCAGCCCGTCGACGACCACTGGCTCGATGTCGCCGACAAGGGACTCCGGTTCGTCGGCTACGGCGACCGGCAGGCGGCGTTCCGCGCGTTCGAGGACGAGACGGTCAACGTATTGTTCAACGCGTCTGGTCAGACCCAACAGCGGGTCGAAGAGGACCTCAGTGACGTCGCAGAGTACGTCTCCTCACGGAACTTCACCTCGTGGCACGTGCAGTCGACGCACTCAACGGCCCCGACGATGTTCCGGGAGTTCCGCGAGGCCGTCTCCTGGTCGATCGACCGACAGCGCGCCAGAGCGTTCCTCGAAAACGGGGCCGGCGAGATCGAGACGAAATCCTCGTGGTTCCCGAGGACGCACCCGTCGTACCCCGAGGACGACAGCAATATGAAGACGGTCGGCGACCCGACCGCGAACCCGGACCAAGCGCGACAGATCCTCGAAGACGCCGGTTGGGGGTGGGACGACGAGGGGCGGCTTCACTACCCGCCCGACAAGGACCTGACGCCGCCGTGGCCGGAGGATTCCTCTCCCTGTGAAAACCCCGACAGCTGGCCCTGCCTCCCGGAGCTCTGCGACAACTACTAAGCGCACCGTTCCCGTTTGCGTCGACGTCGGAGCCGAATTCTTCGAATCAAAAAACCACATCGAGAGTGTGGACTGCAGAAGTCGTCCCGGCACGCTCTTTGATCTCACTCGCGAGAGGACAGTCGATCGGATGAGAAAAGTTATCACTGTTCAGTCGGACGTTTATCCGCCACGAACATGACAGAGCGATCCGCCGTTCAGTATCCCGTCGTCCACGAACCGAGTCGAGAGTGGGTCGAGTCGACGAACGTTTGGAAGTTCATGAAGTCGTACGACATCGACGACTACGAGGAGCTGATCGAGCGCACCACGGGTGGCGAAGAGAGCGTGAGAAACGCCGGAATCGAGTGGTTCTGGGACGAACTCGTCGACTACCTCGGCCTCGAATTCGACGAGCCGTACGACGCGGTGTGCGACGACACCGACGGCCCGCAGTTCACCGACTGGTACCCCGGCGGTCGACTCAACATCGCCCACAACGTCCTCGACCGGCACGCGGCCGCAGGGAGTGACCGACGGGACGAGATCGCGATACTCTGGGAGGGCGAGCCGGGGGAAATCCGCGAGGTGACGTTCGGCGACCTCCACGAGCAGGCGAACCGGGTCGCGAACTACCTCGACTCGGTCGGCGTCAGCGTCGGCGACACCGTCGGCCTGTATATGCCGATGGTACCCGAGGTGGCCGCGATCCTCTACGGCTGTTTCAAAGTCGGCGCGATCGCCGTCCCGATCTTCTCGGGATTCGGCGTCGACGCGACGGCGACGCGGATCGAAGACAGCGAGTGTTCCGTCCTGTTCACCGGCGACGGGTTCTATCGACGCGGTAGCGAGATCAGACTCAAGGGCACTGCCGACAGCGCGATCGACGAGGTCGGTCACGTCGAACACGTCGTCGTCTACGACCGACTCGGGTCGCGAGAAGGGGACACACGGGAGAGCCACGGGAGCGAGAGAGACTCGCCGGAGGGCCACGGGAGCGAGGACCAAGCGGCGGCGTCGCCGATCCCGTGGACCGACAGTCGCGACGTCTGGTGGAACGACGCCGTCGCGACCGCCGAAGACAGCTACGAGTCGAAGTCGCTACCGTCCGATCAGGAGTCGATGCTGCTGTACTCCT
This sequence comes from Halobellus sp. LT62, assembly GCF_037031285.1. NCBI lineage: Archaea > Methanobacteriati > Methanobacteriota > Halobacteria > Halobacteriales > Haloferacaceae > Halobellus > Halobellus salinisoli. The sequence goes on along the minus strand of NZ_JAYEZO010000001.1, from coordinate 1,568,376 downwards.
CGGGGACGACGGGGAAACCAAAAGGAATCGTTCACACGCACGCGGGGGGACTCGTGCAACCTGCCAAGGAGATCCACTTCGGCTTCGATCAGAAGCCGGGCGACCGCTTCTTCTGGGTGAGCGACATCGGCTGGATGATGGGGCCGTGGACGCTCATCGGCAATCACGCGCTCGGCGGGACGGTGTTTATGTACGAGGGTGCGCCGGATCACCCCGAACCGGACCGGTTCTGGGAGATGATCGATCGGCACGACCTCACCCAGTTCGGAATCTCCCCGACCGCGATCCGAGCGCTCCGCGAACACGGCGACCATTGGGTCGGGAGGCACGACCTTTCGAGTCTGCGCCTCTTGGGATCGACCGGCGAACCGTGGGATCGCGAGTCGTGGGAGTGGTTCTACGAGACAGTCGGTAACGGTGGGTGCCCGATCATCAACATCTCCGGCGGGACCGAGATCCTGGGCTGTTTCCTGATGCCGATGCCGACGCAGCCCCTCAAACCCTGCTCGCTCGGTGGCCCGGGGTTGGGAATGGATATCAACATCGTCGACGCCGACGGCGACAGCGTCGCCGACGACAACGAGCGCGGGTACCTCGTGGCTCGTGACTCCTGTCCGTCGATGACGAAGGGGCTTTGGAGCGGCGACGAGCGCTATCTGGCGGAGTACTGGTCGACGTGGGAGGACCTCTGGGACCACGGCGACTGGGCGCAGAAGGACGAGGAGGGCTTCTGGTTCCTCCACGGACGCGCGGACGACGCGCTCAACGTCGCCGGACGCAAGGTCGGCCCGGCGGAGGTCGAAGGCGTCCTCGCCGAGCACGACGCGGTCACGCAGGCCGCGGTGGTCGGCGTCCCCGACGAGACGACCGGGACGGCCGTCGTCGCGTTCGTCATTCCGGATCCGGAGTACGAGCCGTCCAACGCGCTCGCCGAGGAGCTCCGGGGACTCGTCGGCCGGGAGCAGGGCAAGCCGTTCCGCCCGCGCGGGCTTCATTTCGTCGACGACCTCCCCCGAACCCAGTCGGGGAAGATCATCCGCAGAGCGGTCAAGTCGGTCGCCGCCGGCGAGGATCCCGGCGACCTCTCCTCGATGGAGAACCCGGCGGCGCTCGAACGGCTCCGCGAGCGGCTCGACTGAAACGGAGGGCCGGTTCACCGCGCGCTGGCGCGCCGATCCACCAGCTAATCTTCCCATACATTTATGAAGAATAATCGAGTCTACTCCCCCGATGCGCATACTGGTCATCGACTGCGACTCGCTGAGGCCGGACCATCTCGGTTGCTACGGGTATCACCGCGAAACGTCACCCACGATCGACTCACTCGCGGAAAACGGTCGACGGTTCACGAACTACTACGTGTCGGACGCGCCGTGTCTGCCGTCTCGAACCGCCTTCTTCGGGAGTCGGTTCGGCATCCATTCGGGCGTGATCAACCACGGCGGGGTCAACGCCGAACTCCGGCATCGGGGTCATCGACGGAACACGAACACGTCCACTGACGGGTACCGATCGCTCCCGACCGCCCTGCGCGATGCGGGCCACGAGACAGCGCTCATCAGCCCGTTCCCGCAGCGCCACGGCGCGTGGCACACGGTCGACGGGTTCGACCGATGGATCGACACGGGTGAGCGCGGCTTCGAGAGCGCCGACGTCACCTACCCGTTCGCCGAGGAGTGGCTGGACGATCACGCGACCGAGGACGACTGGTATCTCCACGTCAACTTCTGGGACCCGCACGCGCCGTACGACACGCCGATCGAGTACGGCTACCCCTTCGAGGGCGAGCCTGCCCCCGAGTGGCCCGATCAAGAGACGCTCGACGAGCAGTACGAGAGTTACGGGCTCCACAGCGCACGCGAGCCGCCGGTCTGGGACGACTCCCTCCCGCGACAGCCCTCCGAGATCGGCACTCGCGAGGAGTACGTCGAGTGGATCGACGGCTACGACACCGGGATCAAGTACATGGACGACCACATCGAGAAGCTCCTCGATCAGTTGCGGTCGGCGGGCGTCTTCGAGGACACGCTGATCGTCGTCACGGCGGATCACGGCGAGAATCAGGGCGAGCTCAACGTCTACGGGAACCACGTCACTGCGGACGACAAGACCAACCGAATCCCGCTGATCGTGCACGGCCCGGGCGTCGAGGAGGACGTCGACGGCGACTTCCACTACCATCTCGACCTCCCGCCAACGCTCGTCGAACTCGCCGGCGGTGAGGTTCCCGACAGATGGGACGGCCGCTCCTTCGCGGAATCGATCACGGACGGCGAATCCGACGGTCGAGAGTACCTCGTCGTCGGCCAAGGTGCACTCTCGATGATGCGCGCGGTTCGGTGGGACGAGTGGATCCTCCTTCGCACCTATCACGACGGCATCCGACCACTCGATCCCGTCGAGCTGTACGATCTCTCCGAAGACCCCCACGAGACGAACAACCTCGCACGCGAGCGCCCGGACGTCGTTCGGAAGGGACTCGCGATGCTGGATCAGTGGGTCTCAGAGCGCCTGATGGAGGTCGTACACGACCGCAACGGGGCGAACCCCGACCACGAGCGCGCGCCCGCCGATCCGCTCTGGGAGGTCCTCCACGAAGGCGGACCGTTCCAAGGGAAGACCGGCACCACGTGGTTCGACAAGGAGGAGTACGCCGCGGAGCTTCGCGAGACCGGACGCGGTGTGCACGCAGAGCGCGTCCTCGAGTACGAGGGGTTCGTCCCGCAGGATGTCGAGGGGTATCTGAACGGCGAGGACGTTTGGTCGTAACCGGCGAAAAAGCGGTCGAGCAGAGCGGCTAGCGCGCTTCTTCGATCAAATCAGCACCTTTCTCCGCGATGGCGATCGTCGGCGCGTTCGTGTTTCCGGAGGTGATACGCGGCATCACCGACGCGTCGACGACGCGGAGGTCGTTCAGTCCGTGGACGCGGAGGTCGTCGTCGACGACGGCCATCTCGTCGTCGCCCATCTTACACGTTCCGACGGGGTGATAGATCGTCTGAGCGGTCTCTCGAACGTGTTCGCGGAGGTCTTCGTCGCCCTCGACGTCGCCTTCGGGCCAGATCTCCGCGCCGCGGTATTCGTCGAGCGCGCTCGCGTGAGCGATCTCCCGGGTCCGCTTGAGCCCCTCGACGAGCGTATCCATATCCGCTTCCGCGTCCAGATAGTTCGGATCGATGAGCGGATCCTCGAGTGGATCGTCGGACGCGAGCGTGATCTCGCCGCGACTCTCCGGATGCAACAGCGTCGCGCTGGGCGTCATCCCCGCGCCCTGCTCGGGGTTGTCGAACCCGTGCCGCATAAAGTACACCCGGGCAAGGAAGTACTGGATGTCGGGTGCCGGGAGGTCGGGGTCGGTCCGCTCGAAGCCGGTGACCTGACAGAGTACCTCCCCGTCCTCGATCTCGGGATCGCCGTTCAGTTCGTACGCCGAGGACACGACGAGGTGGTCTTGGAGGTTTTTCCCGACGCCGGGCAGGTCGTGTGTGACCTCGATGCCGTGTGCGTCGAGTTCGTCGGCCGGGCCGACGCCCGAGAGCAGCAGTAGCTGGACGGTGTCGATCGAGCCCGCCGAGAGAACGACCTCTTCGGTCGCGTCGACGGTGTGCGCGGACCCGTCTTTGACGTACGTGACCCCTGAAGCGGTGTCTCCGTCGAACTCGATCCGCGTGACGTGTGCGCCCGTCTCGGCTGTGAGGTTCTCCCGGTCGAGGATGGGGTGGAGGTACGAAACGGCGGTGCTCTGTCGTGTGCCGTCTTCGACCGTGAGATGGAGGTGTCCCATCCCCTCCTGTCTGCCCGCGTTGACGTCCTCGTTGCGTTCGAAGCCGACCTCGACGGCAGCGTCGAGCAGCGCGTTCGTGACGTCGCCGTAGGGGTGCTCCTGCTCGACGCGGAGCGGACCGCCCTCGCCGTGGTGCTCGGACTCGCCGCCCTCGAAGTCCTCCATCCGCTTGAAATACGGGAGCAAGTCGTCGTAGCTCCACCCGTCGTTGCCGAGTTCGGCCCACGCGTCGTAGTCGTGGGGGTTGCCGCGGACGTACATCATCGCGTTGATCGCCGAGGAGCCGCCGAGGGTTTTCCCGCGCGGGTGATACTCCCGTCGGCCGTTGAGCCCGTCCTGCGGGACCGTCCAGTAGTCCCAATCGACTTCCGATTGCATCAGTGCGGGGAACAGCGTCGGGACGTGGATCTCGTCTTTCTCGTCCGGTTTTCCGGCTTCGAGTAGCAGTACGTCGGTCCCCTCGTCGGCAGACAGTCGGTTCGCGATCACGCAGCCAGCAGATCCGGCACCGACGACGACGTAGTCGTACGCGTTCGACATTAGCGATTGACTGCAGGAAAGGATACATAATTAACTTTGTGCATAGATTCCGGCGATTCGACGGGCGGCAGCGACGACGACGTGAGACGCGGGAAGTGAAGCCGCGAAAAATCCCTATCGGCTCTGCTTGAGGAGATCAGCACCCTTCTCCGCGATGGCGATCGTCGGCGCGTTCGTGTTCCCGCTGATCAGGTTGGGCATAATCGACGCGTCGATGACGCGGAGCCCCTCGACGCCGTGGACGCGGAGGTCGTCGTCGACGACGGCCAGCTCGTCGTCGCCCATCTTGCAGGTCCCCACCGGATGGTATCCCGACTCTGCGGTGTCGCGGCAGTAATCGGCGATCTCCTCGTGCGTTTCCACGTCCGGCCCGGGACGGGCCTCCTCGCCCCGCACGTCGTCGAGCGCGTCCGCCCTCGAGATCTCGCGGGCCCGGCGAATGGAGGTGACGATGTCGTCGACATCCTTCTCGGTCGACAGGAGCTTCGGATCGATGATCGGGTCGTCGTATGGGTCCGTGGAGGCGAGCGTGATGCGCCCGCGACTCGTCGGTCGGAGCGGGAGCGCGGCGACCGAGTAGCCCTCAGTTGGGTGCTCCGGATCCAGTCCGGCCGACAGCCCGTACTGGATGTCCGGCGCGGGGAGGTCGGGTGAGGAGCGCTCGAATGCCCCGGTCAGTACGCGGTCGTAGCGGGCTCCTTTGTCCGGGAAATCGTCCGGATCGCGGGGCGTGACCGGCTCGTCGGTCTCGTAGGCGACGCTCACTCGGAGGTGATCCTGCAGGTTGCGGCCGACGCCGGGGAGATCGACCTTGGCGTCGATGTCGTGCTCGGCGAGATGATCCGCCGGGCCGAGTCCGGATAGCATCAGCAGTTGCGGCGACTGGATCGCACCGGCCGAGAGCACGACCTCGCCGCCCCCCGCGACCTCGACCTCGTGCTCCTGCCCGTGCTGTTCGTAGACGACGCCGGTCACGCGGTCGCCGTCGAACGTGAGCCGCGTGACGTGAGCCGCCGTCTCGACGGACAGGTTCGGTCTGCCGAGGACCGGTTCGATGAACGCCTTCGCGGCGCTGTGGCGCTCACCGTCCCGTATCGTGGAGTGATACCAGCCGATGCCTGCCTGCCGCTCCCCGTTGAAGTCCAAGTTCTTTTCCATCCCGGCCTCTCGGGCCGCCTCGACCAGCTTCTCTTGGAACTCACTCGGCGTGAGATCCTCCGGGTTGTCGCCGCGGGAGACCGAGAGCGGACCGTCGGTCCCGTGGTACTGCATATCCCCGTCGGCCTGGAAGTTCTCCGATTTCTTGAAGTACGGGAGCAGATCGTCGTAACTCCAGCCCTCGTTGCCGAGTTCGGCCCACGTGTCGTAATCGTAGGGGTGACCCCGTATGTACGCCATCCCGTTGATCATACTCGACCCGCCGAGGGCCTTCCCGCGCGGCCAGTCGATTCGACGCCCGTTCATCGTCGGTTGCGGCTCGGTCTTGAACGCCCAATCGAGGTCAGACTCCATCAGTTCCCAGACGCGCGAGGGGTCTTTCACCGCGCCGCGTTCGCTGGCGGGCGTCCCCGCCTCCAGCAATAGAACTTCGACCTCTTCCGCCTCCGTCAGTCGATGGGAGAGCACACAGCCTGCGCTCCCGCCACCGACGATCACGTAGTCGTACATCAACGTTAATGTTTTAAACAGGGTGTCAAATATCATTCGGTCCCGGTCACTTACTCGCGGGCGGGAAGCGGCGGTATCGGACCATCTTTTATAATGCATTACGAGAAAGTCCAGTCAGAATGAAAGCAGCGCGCTACTACGGGAACAGAGACGTACGTATCGACGAGGTCGACGCGCCGGAGCCCGGATCGGGCGAGGTACTGATCGACGTCGAGGCCTGTGGAATCTGCGGGTCGGACCTCAGCGAGTACCGCTACGGCCCGCGTCGCGACGACGACTCGTTCCTCCCGTACACGATGGGCCACGAGCTCGGCGGGACGGTCGCGGCGGTCGGCGAGGGCGTCGACCTCGCGGTCGGAACCGACGTCGGTGTAAACCCGCTCGTGGCCTGCGAGGACTGCTGGTGTTGCGACGCGGGGAAGTACAACCTCTGCCGGAACCTCGAAGTGATCGGCGCGCACCGACGGGGCGGCTACGCCGAGCAGATCGTTGCGCCGGCCGGAAACGTGATCCCGCTTCCGGACGGCCTCTCCCCGGCCGACGCTGCGGTCGCGGAACCGCTGACGGTCGCGTACCACGGCCTGCTCGAATCCCCGCTTCGACCGGGTCACTCGGCCGTCGTCGTCGGAATGGGCCCGATCGGTCTCGGGATGGTGCAACTCGCGAAGGCCGCGGGCGTGGGGCCCGTCATCGCCTCCGGCCACCGCAAGTCGCGACGGCAACTCGCCCACCAGTGCGGGGCCGACGTCGTCGTCGATCCGCGGGAGACGGATCTCGCCGAGCGCGTCGCCGAGGTGACCGATGACGGAGCCGACGTGTCGTTCGAGGTCGCCGGCAACGAGTCGGCGCTCAACGACGCGATCACGGCCACCAGAGCGAGCGGACATACGACGGTGCTCGGCGTGTTCAAAGGCCCCGTCGAGATCGATCCGATGGACCTCGTCAACCACGAGCGGACGATCAACGGTTCGGCCGCCTACGAGACGGGACCGCTGGCCGCTCGGGAGTTCGGCGCGGTGTTCGGAATGCTCGCGGACGGAGAGTTGGACGCCGATCCGCTCGTAACGTCTCGAGTCCCGCTGGACGACATCGTCGACGAGGGGTTCGAGGCGCTGGCCGACAGCGAGAGCGGCGAGGTGAAGGTCCTCGTCGAACCGTGACGAGGCGAGCGGCAGACGCCCGTGGGCCGTCGACACGAAACAATCAAGGCGACGCGCTTGGAGTATCAGTCACCTGATTCACCGATGGCTAACCAGCAGGACGATTCACCGAGTTCGGTGTCGCGATCGCTCTACGAACAGGGGATGACCGACGGTCTCCCGGTAGTGCCGCCGACCGACGAGAAGGTCACAGAGATGCTCCGCGGGACGGCCCACGAGCGCGATCACGTGCTCGGTCGGCTGGGCAACAACGACACCCCGATCACCGTCGAGATGCTCGCCTCCAACGCGGTGATGGCGGGATGTGCTCCCCCGTATATGCCGGTCCTCGAAGCGGGCGTTCGCGCGCTTGCCGATCCGAGATCTAACTCCATTCAGGTGTCGGTCAGCACCGGGTCGTGGGCGTATCAGTGGATCGTGAACGGACCCGTTCGGAACAAACTCGACATCGAGAGCGGGTCGGGCGCGTTCGGGCCGAACTTCCACGCCAACCGGACGATCGGTCGCGCGCTCGGTCTGGCGTACAAGAACACGGCCTCGCTCCGACCGGGAGAGAAGGACATGGGTGTGATGGGGAGCCCGTTCAAATTCAGCCTGCTCGCGGGCGAGAACGAGGAGGCGAGTCCGTGGAAGCCCTACCACGCAACGCACGGCTACGACACCGACGAGAGCACGATCACGCTCGCGGGCCCGAACAGCTTCGTCCAGTGGTTCCCCCACGAGAACGACGCGGAGGAGATCCTCGAAGGGATGGTCCGAAACACGCCGCCGTCGATGGTGGGCGGGCGACAGCAGGGTGGGGATATCGACCAGACCATCTTCCACCTCGTCAATCAGTACAACGCCGAGGAGTTGGCCGCCGCCGAGATGAGCAAAGGAGACATCAAACAGTACCTCTGCGAGAACTCCTATCTGCGGGCCGAGGACTACCAGAAAGGGGTTATCTGGGACGGCCCGCTACGCCGACGCGAGGGGAACGTCCGACCGCGACAGATACCGCAGATCGACGGCCCGGAGTACGTGAAGATCGCGACGATCGGTGGCCCCGGTCGCGTCAACGCCATCGTCGGCCCGTCGATCGGCGGTCCGGTCACGAAACCGATCGAGTTCCCCGAGGGGTGGGACGACCTCATCGAGGAGTACGCGTTGGATCGGCAGTGGTTCGACGGATCGACGTACTGAGCTCGGAGGGACGACACTCTATCGACCGCCCTCCCCGGGATTTATTACCACACCCCGTAATCAGCGGGTATGATCGACCTCTCCGGAGAGACAGCGATCGTGACGGGAGCAGCGCAGGGGTTCGGCGCAGAAATCGCCACACAGCTCGGCGAGGCCGGGGCGAACGTCGTCCTCGCGGACGTCCAAGTCGAGAAGGGACAAGGTGTCGCAGCCGACATCGCAGACGACGGCGCAGAGACGATTTTCGTCGAGTGCGACGTGACTGATCGCGACTCGGCAGAAGCGCTCGTCGAGGCGGCGCAAGAGCGATTCGGCACCGTCGAGATCCTCGTCAACAACGCGGGGGGTGCCGGCGGTGAGACGTTCCAAGAGATCGAAGCGGACGCGTGGCAGTTCGGATTGGACCTCAACCTCACGGGCCCCTTCAACTGCTCGAAGGCCGTGATGCCCGGGATGTTGGAGCACGGAAACGGCCGGATCGTGAACATCTCGTCGATGGCCGGCCGCAACGTGACGGTCAACGGCAACCCGAGTTACACGGCCTCGAAATGGGGACTCATCGGCCTGACCAAACACGCCGCGCGCGACCTCGGTCCCGACATCCGGGTGAACGCGCTCTGTCCCGGCGGCAGTCCGCGCGGCCCGATGGGCCGCTTCGTCGAGCCCGAAGACGTCGCCAACGGCGTCTTGTACCTCGTGTCTGATCTCTCGGAGTTCGTCGACGGAACGATCCTCGAAGTCGAAGGAGGCGGCCACCTCAACCCCTCGGCGGAGGATCTGGATTTGGACTACGAAACCGGCAACGACGACAGCTAATCGACGGAACGCACGGCGAGAGGAGACGGACTGATCCCGACTCAGTCAGCCATCTTCGTCACGACCGGACAGTCCGCGTTCAGCAGGATCTTCTGCGCCGTGTCACCGAACACGGCTTTGCCGGTCGGTGAGCGGCGGCGGCCGCCGATGACGAGAAATCGCGGTTCGACGGCGTCGGCCTCGGTGATGATCTCGTTGGCGACGTTACCGACCGCGCCGCGGGGTTCGACGCTATCCGCCTCAGCGTCGCCGAGCGTCTCGGAGACGAAGTGCCGCACGAACTGCTCGGCGCTCGCCTCCTCCTGCGTGAACGAGTAGTCCGCGAACTCGGCGATGTCTCGAATCGAGGCCTCGTACTCCTCGTGCTGTTCGGTCGGGATGACGTGCAACGCGATAAGGGAGTCGTCGTATCGCTCCGCGAGGTCGTATCCGATCTTGAGGACCTCTTTCGACTGTTCGTTCTCGTCGATCGCAGCAAGGATTGCCATACCCTCTCCTCATACCGAAGCAGCAAATAAGTTGTTCTCGATCGAGGACGACAGCTGACGGCGACAGAAGTAAAGACAGTGAGAGAAGGGTGTCAGAGAGCGTCGTCAGGAGAGGTCGATACAGACGTTCTTCGTCTGGAGGTGTGACTCGAACGCGTACATACCCATCTCGCGCCCGATTCCGCTCTTCTTGTAGCCGCCGAACGGCGTCGCGGTCGAGCCGCCGAACCACTGGTTCACGTACACGGTTCCGGCCTCGATGTCACGCGAGAGTTGCAGCGCCGTATCGATATCCTGTGTGAAGACGCCGCTCGTGAGACCGAGTTCGATGTCGTTCGCGATCTCGACGGCCTCCGCTTGGTCCGAGAACGGGATCACACAGAGAACCGGCCCGAATATCTCCTCTTGGGCGATCGTCATATCGTTCTCGACGTCGGAGAAGACCGTCGGTTCGACGAAGTAGCCGTCTCGGTCCGGCGCGTCGCCGCCGGTTTCGAGCGTCGCGCCCTCGTCGATACCGGTCTGAATGTACTCCAGTACTTCCTCGAAGTGCGCCTCGTGATTGAGCGGGCCCATCTCCGGGTCGTCCATTCCGGCTCCGAGACTGTACTCCTCCGCGCGCTCGACGATCATCTCGACGAACTCGTCGTAGACGTCCTCGTGAACGACCGCTCTGTCCGCGGCCGCACAGATCTGTCCGGTGTTGCTGAAAATACCGATCTGAATCGCGCTGACGGCCTCCTCGAGGTCGGCGTCGGGCATGACGACCGCGGGGTTCTTGCCGCCGAGTTCGAGCGTGACGGGAGTGATGTTCTTCGCCGCGGACTCCATCACGGCTTGGCCCGTGGGGACGCTCCCGGTGAACGAGACGGTGTCGACGCCCTCGTGGCCCGAGAGCGCGGCACCGGGCTCGGTCGCACCGGTGACGACGTTGATGAGCCCGTCCGGAACGCCCGCCTCCTTGCAGACTTCCGCGAGGTGCAGCGGTGGAAGCGGCGTCGTCGGTGCGGGCTTGATCACGACTGCGTTGCCCGCAGCGAGCGCGGGGGCGATTCCCTGCGCCGCCAGATTCAGCGGCGTGTTCCACGGGATGATCTGCGCGCTCACGCCGTAGGGCTCCTCCATCGTGAAGTCGACGCCGTCCTCGCCGATCGGGATGCTGTCGCCCTGGATCTTGTCCGCCGCACCCGCATAGAAGTCGAACGTCCCCGCGGCTCCCTGAATCAACCGCTCCGAGTACGAAATCGGCTTTCCCTGATCTTTGGTCTCGATCTCCGCGAGCTCGTCGGCGTTCTCCCGCACCGCGTCAGCGACGTCGCGGAGGACCGCGCCGCGCTCGCTGGGGCGCTTCTTCTTCCACTCGAGTTGGGCGCGTTGGGCCGCTTCGACCGCGCGGTCGACGTCGGCCGCCGTCGCGGCCGCGTACCGCGCGATCGGTTCTTCGGTGGCGGGGTCTTCGGTCGTTCGATACTCCTCGTTCGCCGGCGCGACGCTCTCTCCGTCGATAAACAGCTCGTACTGTTGTTGCATTGTGAGTGACATTGGATACCACCAGTAGACCAGTCGTCGGTTGTCAACTAGACGCTGTGATTCCGGCTTCGGAGGTCAACCACATAACTCTGTTTGTGGGTTCACATCGAACAGCGGAGCGGTGGGAAATTCTGGCGGTGCTCGTCCCCCTCGATCCGGTGCGAAGGGACGGTAACCGACTGAGAAGGCCCTCATCACCGAGTCGGAGGTGGTGGCAAAAGTTATATGTCCTATTATTCAGTATACTTACGTATGGGACTTGTTACCCCTGGATCGGACACCGACGATGTCGAACAGAAGCCGCTGGTTCCCCGGGTCGACACGCTAGCTGGAAAGACGATCGGGCTGTATGACAACGGAAAGCCGGCGGCGGAGCCGCTTCTCACGGCCGTACAGGAGAAACTACAAGACCGATACCCCGACGCGACGTTCAGCTGGTATCACGTCGAGCACCTGAACCAGATCAAAAACGACGACGAGCAGGACGCCGTCGTCGAGTGGGCCGAGGGCGTCGACACGGCGATCGGTGCGATCGGCGACTGTGGCTCCTGCACGAAGTTCCTCGCGTGGGGCGTCGAACTGGTCGAGGACGCCGGAACGCCCGGCGTCGGCCTGATCGACGAGGGGTTCGAGCTCGACTACCAGTCGAACGCGATCGAGCGCGGTCGCCCGCTGCGATACAAGAAGACCCCCGTCCGCTGTGAGACGACGGATCTCGAACGGATCCGCGAAGAGGTCTCAGAGGACGTGATGGACGGCATCGAAGAAGAGCTGACTCGATCGCTGAACGACAAAGAACGCGCAGAACCGGTGGCGCAGTAACACACCGGTCCACGGACTTACGCTATGCCCGAACAATCCCAAGACGAGCAGTCGTTAGCAGAGATCAACAAGTCGCTGTATCGCGAGGGGATGACCGACGGCCTGCCGGTCATCCCGCCGACCGAAGAGCGAGTCGAGGAGATGCTCCGCGGGACCGAAAAGCCGCGAGAGCACGTCGTCGGCCGCCTCGGGAACAACGAGAACCCGCTTACGATCGAGCGCCTCGCCGCCAACGCGGTGATGGCGGGCTGTCTACCGATCTATATGCCCGTGCTCGAAGCGGGCGTTCGCGCGCTCGCGGATCCGAACTCCAACTCGATTCAGTTCTCCGTCAGCACCGGATCGTGGGCGTACCAGTGGATCGTGAACGGGCCCGTTCGGGAGATGCTCGACATCGAGAGCGGGTCGGGCGCGTTCGGACCGAGCTTCCACGCGAACCAGACGATCGCGCGAGCGCTCGGGATGGCCTACCGGAACACGGCGAAGATCTACCCCGGCGAGAAGGACATGGGCGTGATGGGCAACCCCGCGAAGTTCTCGATGCTCGCCGGCGAGAACGAGGAAGCGAGCCCGTGGGAACCCTACCACGTCACCCACGGCTACGACGCCGACGACAGCACGATCTCGCTGGCCGGACCGAACAGTTGGGTGCAGTGGCTCCCCAGCGAGAACACCGGCGAGCACGTCCTTCGTGGGATGATCGAGAACACCCCCTCGTCGATGCGGGCTAGTTCCGGCGAGGATCTCAACGTGACGATCACGCACGCGATCAACCCGTACAACGCCGAAGAACTCGAAAAGGAAGGCCTGAGCAAGCAGGAAATCAAGGAGTACATCGTCGAGAACTCCTATTACAAGACAAACGAGTTCACCCGGACGTTCGGCGGCGGTGAAAAGGTCCCGCCGCGACAGGTACAGCAGTACGCCGACGTCGACGCCGTCAAGGTGGCGACGATCGGGGGTCCCGGCCGCATCAACGCCATCTTCGGTAGTTCGATCGGCGGTCCGGTGACGAAGAAGATCGAGTTCCCCGACAACTGGGAGTCGCTGTTAGAGGAGTACTCGATCGAGGAGAACTGGGTGCCCACCGAGGGCTTCTACGAGTAAGAACGGCTCTCGACCATCGCTTTTTGCACAGTAAAGAAGTTCTCGCAGTGCAGTCGCGCCCGGAAACGGCGGCCACTACAGCCCGAAGCCACCGCGACGTCGCTCCGAAAGGTGAGCGCGCCCGCCTAGGGACAGACGAGGATCTTCCGCTCTTCTCTGTCCGGGTCCTGCAGCGCCTCGAATCCGTCTTCGACGACGTCGTCGATACCGATTCGGGAGGTGACGTACTTCTCGGCGTCGAGTTCGCCGGCGGCGAGCTGGCGGATCACCACGCCGTACTCTTCGGTGAGGCGCGGTCCGACGAGGTGGGACGTCGATCCGCTGACGGTCCGTTGGGCGCTGACGAGCAGTTGCGGATCGAACTCGACTTCGCCCCCGAAGACGCCGATGACCGTGGTGTGACCGTCGGCCTTCGTGGACTCGACGGCCTGCGACAGCGTCGCCCCGTGACCGACGGCCTCGAAGGCGACGTCGACGCCGGTGCCCGTCTCCTCGTGGATGCGTTCGGCGGGGTCCTCCTCAGTGGGGTCAATCAGCACGTCCGCACCGAAATCTTCGGCGATCTCACGGCGCGCGGCTTGGGGTTCCGAGACGTAGATCGGTGCCGCCCCCGACGATTTCGCCGAGCGAAGTGCGCCGAGGCCGATCGGACCCGCGCCGACGATCGCGACGCTGTCGCCGATCCCGACCGGGGACTGCCTGACGGCGTGTAGGCCCACGCTGACCGGTTGGGCGATCGCGGCGTCCGCGGGCGAGACGCCGTCGGGCAGCGGGATCGCGTTGTCCGCGCTCTCGACGACCTGCTCGGCGTACCCGCCCGGTCGCGCCGAGGTCGCGTTGAGGTCGCGACAGAGGTTGTACTTCCCCCGCTCGCAGCACCAACACTCCCCACAGGGCGTGTGCGGCCCGAGGACGACGTCGGTGCCGACCTCGATGTCGACGCCCTCGCCGGTCTCGGCGACGGTTCCGCCGATCTCGTGGCCCAGCGTGAGCGGGAGCGCACCCTCCTCGAAGTAGTTGTCGGCGTCCTCATAGAAGTGGAGGTCCGACCCGCAGATCCCGCAGGCGGCCACGTCGACGAGCACCTCGCCCGGGCCGGGCTCCGGCGCGTCGACCTCGTCGATACGAACGTCTTCTGTACCGTATAGTCTAGCTGCTTTCACAGCCCCAAGTTCGGACAAACAATATAAAAACGTTGAGGTGGATCCGAGCTCAGTCGGTCGTCAGATATACGATCCGACGAGCGTGGTGGAAACCTTTTTTGCCCGCGCTGTGGGATCTCCGGACGCAATTATGGCGCACGACGTGATTATCATCGGAACGGGGCCCGCGGGGTTGGCCGCCGGGGCGTACGCCGGCCGAAGCGGACTCGACACGCTGTTTTTCGAAGACGAGTCGATCGGTGGGGAACTCGTGAATCGACACGAGATTCGATCGTACCCCGGCTTTCCGGGCGGCGTCTCCGGGACGGAACTCCGCTCGAAGATGGTCGAAGAGGCGGAGAAGTACGACCCCGAAGTCAACTTGGAGCGAGTCGAGGGGATCGAACCCGGCGATCCGCACACGGTGCTGACCGACAGCGGCGAGTACGAGGCGGCCGTCGTCGTCGTCGCGACGGGCAGCAGCGACGGACGCCTCGACGTGCCGGGTGAGGAGGAGTACGAGGGTCGGGGGATCTTCTACTGCGCCACCTGCGACGGCCCGCTCTACCGCGACGAACGGATCGCGGTGGTCGGCGGGGGCAACCACGCCGCCATCGACGCGGTGTTTCTGACCGAGTACGCGAGCGAGGTGCTCCTGATCGACGAGGCGTCCGAACTGGCGGCCGACGAGGCGCTCGCCGACGAAGCGCGGTCCCATCCCGATATCGAGGTGCTGACCGGGACGGCGGTGACGGAGGTGCTCGGCAGCGACGGGCTCGTGACCGGCATCCGCGTCGAGAGCGAGGAGAACGAGTCAGACAGTGCGGTGGAAAACACGATCGAGGTCGGCGGCGTGAGCGTGAACACCGGCTCCGGACCGAACTCGGCGTTTCTCGACGGGACGGTCTCACTCGCCGAGGACGGCCGGGTCGCCGTCGACCAATCGATGGAAACGAGCGTCGGGGGCATCTTCGCCGCGGGCGACGTCAGAGAGGAAAGCCCGCTCGAAATCGCCGCGGCGGTCGGCGACGGTGTCACGGCGATCGAATCGGCGAAACGGTACGTCGCCCGCCGGGCCGAGTAACCAAGCGAGTCGAGATCGCGGCGAGCACAGACCCGTTCCGGCCACCAGCCTGCGTCGATGCGGTCAACAGTCGAATACACAGGTGCGTCGCATCGGAAGACAGACAGTCACGACTGCGCCGGCGTGTTCGGTGGTCTCACCGTTACGTTAAAATGGGAGTCACGCAACCGTCGCAGTATGGCGGATGTGTACGATCCGATCGAGACCCAGCCGTGGGACCAAGTTCTCGCCGAACACGAGCGATTGCTCCCGAAACAGATCGAGTATCTTCGGGAGCGCTCGGAGTTCTATCAGCGTCGGTTCGACGAGTGGGGAATCGATCCGGACGAACTCGACTCTCTCGAAGCGCTGCAAGCAGTTCCGTTCACGACGAAGCAGGACGAACGCGACTCCCAGCGAGACCCCGTCCCGGCGAGACCCCTCGGGGAGCACCAAGCGGCCCCCAAGTCCGCGCTCAACCGCACCATCTCGTCGTCCGGGACGACCGGCAAACCGACGTATTTCGGACTGACCGCGCAGGACCGACGGAACTGGAACACGGTCCAGAAACGGTCGTTCTACACCGTCGGCGTTCGTCCGGAAGACACCGTGCTCTTCGGGGCCGGGCAGACGATGATCACCGGCGGGACGCCGTATTTCGAGACGCTGACCAAACTCGGCGCGAACGTGGTTCCAGCGGGCGGCGAGAGCACCGAACGACTCCTCTCGGTCGCGCTGGACGTCCGACCCGACATCCTCTGGACCACAACGTCGCACATCCGGTATCTCTCGGAAAACGCCGAAGACATCGTCGGCGTCGAACCCGAGGACTTCGGGTTCGAGAAGGTAATCGGCGGTGCCGCGCCGGGCATCGCCAACCCGGAGATCAGAGACGAGTTCTACGACGTCTGGGACGTCTCACTCGTCCGCGAGGCGATGGGCCTCGGCGACGTCCTCGGGAGTATGTGGGCTGAATGCGCCGAAGAAGAGGGAATGCACTTCCACGCGCAGGGATTCGTCCACGTCGAGCTGATCGACCCCGAGAGCGGCGAGGTGAAACCGTTCGAGGAAGGCGCGGAGGGAGAGCTCGTGTACACGCACCTGCGCCGCGAGGCGACGCCGCTGCTGCGGTTCCGCTCCGGAGATTACGTCACCGTCACGGGCACCGACTGCGACTGTGGCCGGACCGCGCCGAAGATCCAAGTCGTCGGCCGTGCAGACGACATGCTCATCTACAAGGGAATGAACGTCTTCCCGTCAGCGATCCGCGACGTAATCTCCGACGTCGACGGCGTCGCGCCGCGGCTCCGCGTCGTCCTCCCCGAAGCGGACAAGGTGAACTTCGAGGAGCCGATCCCGATCGAGATCGCGCTGGAGCCCGCTTCCGATCGATCGGCGGCGGACGCCGCCGACGAAGTCGTCACCGAGGTCCGCGAGCAGCTGAAGGCGCGCGTCGACCCGACAGTCACCGATATCGACGACCTACCGGCCGGCGAGTACAAGACGAAACTCATCAAGCACGACGGCGAGTAGTCAGATTCCGTGGTCATACGCCGTCGCCACGGGGAACGACAGAAGAAGACGTACCTACTGCGACGCTTTCAGCAGATCCGCACCCTTCTCCGCGATGGCGATCGTCGGCGCGTTGGTGTTGCCGCTCGTGATCTGCGGCATCACCGACGCATCGATCACGCGGAGGTTGTTGAGGCCGTGGACGCGCAGATCGTCGTCGACGACCGAGCGATTGTCGTTTCCCATCTTCGCCGTACAGACGGGGTGGTAGCCGCTGACCGCGTTGTTACGGGCGTATTCGGCGATCTCCTCGTCCCTCTCGGCGTCGGGGCCGGGCGCGACCTCGACGTCGCGGAGTTCCGAGAGGACGTCGGAGCGGCCGATCTTTCGCGCCCACCGAATACAGTCGACGAAGTCGTCGACATCCTTCTCAGTCGAGAGATACGCGGGGTCGATCTTCGGGTGATCCCACGGATCGTCGGACTGTAACGTCACGCGGCCGCGACTCGTGGGACGGAGCGGGAGAGCCATCACCGAATAGCCGCGTTCGGGCTGTTCCGGCGAGAGCCCGGGAGAGATTCCGAACTGTATGTCCGGTGCCGGACGGTCCGGATCCGAGCGGGCGAACGCGCCGACGCTCACGCGATCGTACCGAGTCCCCTTATCGGAGGCTCCCGCGGGTTGTGGAACGGACTCGGTGGTGTCGAAGACCACGGGAACGCGGAGGTGATCCTGCAGGTTGCGGCCGACGCCGGGGAGGTCGACTTTGGCGTCAATACCGTGTTCGTCGAGATGGTCGGCCGGACCGATACCCGAGAGCATCAGGAGCTGTGGCGTCTGGATCGCGCCGGCGGAGACGACGACCTCGCCGCCGTCCCGGACGGACGCCTCGTGCCGTGACCACCCCTGTTTGTAGACGACACCGGTCGCGGTGTCGCTCTCGAAAGAGAGCTGTGTGACGTGTGCGGCCGTCTCCACGGTGAGGTTCGGCCGATCCAGAATCGGCTTGATGAATGCCGCCGCCGCACTGTGTCGGTGCCCGTCGTCGATCGTCGAGTGGTAGTAGCCGACGCCCGCCTGCTGTTCCCCGTTGAAATCCATATTCACGTCGAGGCCGACCGCCTCGGCCGCGTCGACGAACAGCCGATCGAGTTCGGTAGGGTCGGAGCCCCGCGAGACGGTTAGCGGGCCGTCAGTGCCGTGGTAGGCGTCGTCGCCATCGGCCGCCAGTGTCTCGGACTTCTTGAAGTACGGGAGCATCTCGTCGTAGCTCCAGCCGTCGTTCCCCTGATCGGCCCAGTTGTCGTAGTCGTAGGGATGCCCGCGGACGTACGCCATCCCGTTGATCACGCTCGACCCACCAAGGGCCTTCCCACGCGGCCAGTCGATGGACCGGCCGTTCATATCCGGTTGCGGTTCGGTCGCGAAGCTCCAGTCGAGGTCGGAGCCGAGCAGGTCCCAGACGCGCGTCGGATCTTTCACCATATCGCGGTCCTCCTCGGGCGTGCCTGACTCGAGCAGAAGGACGTCGACGGACTCGTCCTCGGTCAGTCGGTGGGCCAAGACACAGCCCGCGCTGCCGCCACCGACGATGATGTAGTCGTACATAACGGGTAGTCGTTCATTGCCGAAATATCCCTAATAATTTTTGGATACCGGCGTCTTCGGCGGTCGGCCGGTGGAAGCGGGCCGTATCGAGTGGGACGCTATCGACGACGCTCGCGTGTGTTTTTGATAATGACAATTGTTATTGTGTTACAACCGTCACAGGTAGACATGCCATCCGAAAAATCCGGCCGTCGGATCAAATCGGTCGATAAGACGCTTCAGATCCTCGATTACATCGCAGAGACCGGCCGCTGTAGCGTCTCGGAGATCGCTTCGCACGTCGGTCTCTCACCCGGAACAGTACACACGCACCTCACGACACTCAGGCACAGGGGGTTCGTTCAGCAGAAAGGCGAGCAGTACACGCTCGGAATGGAGTTCATTCCGTTCAGCGAGCGGGTTCGATACCAGACGCCGCTGTACCGGGCGGGCAAGGACGAAGTCGACAAATTGGCGCACGAACACGACGCCGTTGCCCACCTCGCGACGGAATACGACGGGAAGCTCCTGTTGCTCCACGAGACCTTCGGGAAGGACGCCGTCGGAAAGCAGATCCACATCGAGAAACGGAACCAACCGCAGGACCACATGCACTCGACGGCGGCGGGGAAGGTGATTCTCGCGTACATGCCCCGCGAGGAAGTCGACGAAATCGTCGAGCGGGTAGGTCTCCCCGCGTACACGTCGCACACGGTGACGACCAAGCAGTCACTCTACGAGGAACTAGACCGGATCCAAGAGCAGCGGTACGCGGTCAACGAGGAGGAAGTCGTTCACGGGAACAAAGGTATCGGAGCGCCGGTGCTCCACGACAACGGCGACGTCGCCGGCGCGATCAGCATCTCGGGCCCGGCCAACAACTGGCGAGACGTCCGCCTCGAAGAGGAACTCATCGAATCGGTCATCAGATCCGCGAACAACGTCGAAATCGAGATCCACACCGGCGAAAGTATACAGTGATTTGATGGAGTCAAATAGGACGATCTGGCAGTCCGCGAAGGGTATTACAAGAGTACGAGTGTAATGAATTGGCGGGAGTAGACAGGATAGCGGAAGCACACCCACCGGTATAAGCCAAAAAATAGTGATGTAAACAACTGATTCGGTGGCAGCTACGAGATGTCAGGAATATATGCGAAAAATACGCCGATCAAGGTATTTGCTATCTTCAAATGTAATTCGGGATAGTTACGGATCGGTCGGGGCGAGCATCTGCCAGTATAATGATAATATCTAAATATATATAAATTTTTTATATATCTAGATACAGATACACTAAGGAATGTTTCTGATCGGAGAACACAACCATAAAAAGAATTTTTCGCGTTATTACTTAGACATTCTATATTAGTATACAAAATATCCGATATCTGTATTGTGATATTTGAGATTATTTCTCAAATCTCGAGGTATTTTTCATACTAATCGGGATAATATACATATAGACGGCTGCCTTCGACGCCCGCGCACTCACTCGCCACGCGTACTATCGTGAGCCGCCGTCGATAGCGAGAACGCGAACACGACGAATTTCGAGACGGCGTTTGCGGCCGTTATTCGGCGACTCGTTCGATCGCTTCCGCGATGCGCGGCGGGTGAGGGATGTAGTAATCCTCCATCGAGAGCAGTGGTACCGGAATGTCGAAGCCGGTCACGCGCTCGATCGGCGCTTCGAGGTACATCAACACCTCGTCGTTGATCGTCGCGATGATCTCGCTGGCCCAGCCACCCGACTTGGGCGCTTCGTGGACGATGACGCACCGGCCGGTCTTTTTCACCGACTCGACGAGCGTCTCGCGATCCATCGGCGAGATCGTCCGCAGGTCGATCACCTCGGCGTCGACGTCGATCTTCTCGACGGCTTCGAGCGTTTTGTGCATCATCGCACCCCACGAGATCACGGTGACGTCCTCGCCCTCCTGACGAACGGCCGCCTCCCCGATCGGAACCTCGTAATCGTCGTCGGGGACGTCTTCGCGGATCGACCGGTAGACGTGTTTCGGCTCCATAAACAGCACCGGATCAGGGTCGCGAATCGACGCCTTGAGCAGCCCCTTCGTATCGTACGGCGTGCTCGGAATCACCACTTTCAGCCCGGGAACGTGCGCGTACGCCCCTTCGAGGCTCTCCGAATGGTGTTCGAGTGCGCGGATTCCAGCCCCGTAGGGCGTCCGGACGACGAGGGGGGCGCTCCACTCGCCGCGGGTCCGCCAGCGCATCCGGCTGGCGTGCGTCACGAGTTGGTCGAACGCCGGCGGGAGAAAGCCCGAGAACTGGATCTCCGCGACCGGACGGAGCCCGAACACCGCCAGCCCGACCGCGCCCCCGGCGATCGCGATCTCCGAGAGCGGCGTGTCCACCACTCGCGTTCCGCCGAATTTGTCTTTCAATCCCTCAGTCGCCCTGAACACACCGCCGGTCTCGGCGACGTCCTCGCCGAAGACCACGACGCGCTCGTCGCGATCCATCTCCTCCGTCAGCGCCATATTGATGGCGTTGATGATAGTTTCAGGCATAGATATCACCCCTTCGGTCGCCGCTCGATGTACTCTTCTAGCTCGTCCAGTTCGCTGAGGCTGCGTTCGAGTTCCCGCAGTTGGTCTTCGAGTTCGGGCGGCATCTCCTCGTAGAGGTAGACGAACAGCTCCTCGATGTCCCGCGGTCCGTACGCGTTCGCCGCTTCGATCGCCGCGTCGAACTCCTCGTCGACTTGGGCGACCATCGCCTCTTCGTCGACCTCGTCCCACAGGCCCTCGGATTTGAGGAACGCCTCGTAGCGCTCGATCGGATCCCGCTCCAGCCACGGTTCGACCTCGTCGCGATCGCGGTACTGCGTGGGATCGTCGCTCGTGGAGTGTCCCTCGCGACGGTAGGTGAGGCCCTCGAAGACGACCGGATTACCACTCAGCGCGAGTTCTCTCGCCTCGTTCATCGCGTGGTAGGTCGCGAGGACGTCGTTGCCGTCGACGCGAATGCCGTGAAGGCCGTAGCCGACGGCCCGTTGGGCGATCGAGTTGGCGTTCGTCTGCTTCTCGAACGGCGTCGAGATCGCCCACTGGTTGTTCTGACAGTAGAAGATCGCCGGGCAATTGAGCACTCCCGCGAAGTTCACCGCCTCGTGGAACGCGCCGGTGCTCGTCGCCCCGTCGCCGAAGTGCGCCGTGACGACCGCGTCGGTGTCGGTGATGTTCATCCCCCACCCGATACCGGTGACGACCGGGAGATACCCGCCGACCGAGATCCCGATCATACAGTTTCGCTGCGCGAGGAACTTCTGGGCGTCGTCGATGCCGCGCCAGAAGAGCAGAATGTCACGCAGCGAGACGCCTTTCATCAGCATCGCGCTCGTCTCGCGGCCCATCGCCAGCAGGTAGTCCTCGTCGTTGAGCGCGTACCCGCTGCCGACGATACTCGCTTCGTGGCCTCGGCTCGACCCGACGGTCCCCATCTCGCCGCGTCGCTGGAGGTTGATCATTCGCTCGGCGTACCGCTTCTCGACGAGCATCCACCGGTAGAGGTCGACGAACTCCTCGGTGGTGAGATCGGGGACGTCTTCCGGATCGTACTCGCCGTTTTCATCAAT
The DNA here is from genome assembly GCF_037031285.1 of Halobellus sp. LT62. NCBI lineage: Archaea > Methanobacteriati > Methanobacteriota > Halobacteria > Halobacteriales > Haloferacaceae > Halobellus > Halobellus salinisoli. The sequence continues at coordinate 1,546,371 of NZ_JAYEZO010000001.1, read as the reverse complement.
TATCTGATATTTCTTGACAGGAAGATCATCCTGCGTTATCCACGGGGCGTCGAGATCATCAGCCCCCTGTGAAGTGTTTTTAGTCATACGTCGTTCGGTCCGTATCCGTTGACTTATCGGGCTGATAATAAATATACCGAACGATTGGGTCGAACCCGTCAATGCAGTCGTGCGGTCTCCTAGTGGGTAAGCCGTGTTCGGCGTCTCACCCTCTCAGACCGGGTAAAAGGCTAAATGAATTCATCAGTGTACGTTCATACGAGATGAGAGAGATTACGGGACTCAGTGCGGAGACATCGAGAGCGCAGTTCGTGCCGGAGCCACCGCACAAAGCCGCGTTCCCGGTAGAGTGGTATCGATGATCGACGCTGCCGAAGAGCGGGTCATCGACTGTGACTGGCACTACCAAGACTCGTTCACGGAAGTCGCGGAGTACATGCCCGAACCGTGGCGCACGAAGTACAAAGACAGTTTTTGGGAGGAAACAGGCGTGACGCAGGCGCTCAGTTCCTTTTTCCCGACGTCGACGGGCGACAGGCAAAACTACGGGAAAGTCCTCCGAGAGCACTCGAACTACCCGGACGAACCCGAAGATCCCGAACGGGTGCGGGAAGGAATGGACTTTCTCGATATCGACGTCTCCCTCCAGATTTCGCATCTCATCCTCGCCACCGGTGGTATCAACGCGGACGACGAGCGGATACAGGCCTTCACTCGGGGATATATCGAGTACATGCTCGAGGAGGTGCTCGATCCCGACGAGGGCATCTACGGCCTCGCGCCGATTCCGTACGGCGACATCGACGCTTCCCTCGAAGTGCTCGAACGGGTGGAGGACGAGGAGACGTTCGTGGGCGCGTGTTTCGTCACGGCGGGGGCGAGTCCGCCGTTGGGTAATAGAAAATACGACCCGATCTACGAGCGCTGCGAGCAGATGGACTTCCCCGTCGTCTACCACACGGGCGGGTCCGGCCTCGACGAGTACGTCCGCGCGGGCTATCAGGAGATGATCGAGACCCACACACTGGGATTCTTAGAGTCGAATATGTCGCAGATCGTCAGCGTCGCCTGTCAGGGCGTCCCCGAGAAGTACCCCGACCTCGACATCGTCTTTATGGAATCGGGCGTCACCTACATTCCCGGCCTCGTCAGCCGTCTCGACGAGGAGTATCTCAAACGGCCCGAGGAGGCACCGCTGCTCGACACGCGTCCGAGCGAGTACATCACCGACTTCTACTTCGGTACGCAACCGCTCGAAATTTCGGCGCGCAACGACCTCTTGGAACTCTGCTTCGATATGATCGGCACGGACCGGCTGCTGTACGCGTCTGACTATCCGCACTGGGACTTCGACAGCCCCTCGGTCATCAACGACCTCCCGATGCTCGACGACGACGATCGGCGCGCGATTCTCTCCGGCAACGCCGAGGAGGTGTTCGGGGTATGAGCGCCGACGGACTCGTCGAAGTCGGCCCCGAATCGGAGTTCGAAGACGGCGACCACGCCATCGTCGAGGTCGGCCCCGCGGAAGTCGGCGTGATCAAAGCCGATGGCGAGTTCTACGCCCTGCGGAACCAGTGTCCCCACGACGGCGGCCCCGTCTGTCAGGGGAACGTCCAGCGCGAACTCGTCGGCGAGTTCACCGGGACGGGCGAGCGCGTCGACCAGTACTACAGCGACAACTGCATCGTCTCCTGTCCGTGGCACGGGTGGTCCTTCGATTTGGAGACGGGCAAGCACATCGGCGACGACCGGATCAGAGTCCCCACCTACGACGTCGTCGTCGAGGACGGAATCGTCTACGTCGACGGCGGCGACTGAGAGACCGTCATCGACTGACGGCAGCGACTGAGAAATCGTCGTCGTGGATCGCCGACGGATCGGACCGCGACCGACTCAGCATCGACCGGCAATCGTTTCGTTGGACAACCTACTTGTATCCGAGCGTCGACGTGCCGCTATGCACGTCGCGATCATCGGTGGTGCGAGCACCATCGCAACGACTGTGGCCCACACGCTCGCGGGCGTGGCCCCGACCGTGGACGTCTCGCTCGTCGACATCAACGAGGGGGCCGCGTGGGCGCACGCCAAAGACATCACCCACGCGACCTACCACTTCTCGAACGCGCCGGGCTCGACGCTTTCGGGAGAGGACGTCGGGACGATTCGGGCGGCGACGCCCGACGAGCTCGCCGAACTCGATCCCGACTTCATCGTGTTCAACGCGGCCGCGCCGCAGCCGGAGGACGCGACCGACCGCGGGGCACGGGACGCCGAACTGGATCGCAACCTCTCGATCGTCGAGTCGGTCGCCGAGGACCTCCGACCGCTGGATCCCACGCCGCTGCTCGTCGTCACGAACCCCATCGACCGGCTCGTCTACCAGTTCTACTCGCTGTTGGAGTGGCCGCGGCGCTGTTTCCTCGGCTACTCGCTCTCGGAGACGGCGCGGATGGCCGACGCGATCGGAGCCGAACTCGGCGTCCCCCAGAACGACGTCTCCTGTCCGATGATGGGCGAGCACGGGGAGAACGTCGTGCCGGTCCTCTCGCGAACGCGCGTCGACGGCGAGCCCGTCGCGACCGACGACCTCGACCGCGAGGCGCTCTTAGAGTACGTCCGCGACATCCCCTTCGAGATCGCGAAGGAGCGCGGCGTCGCCGAGACGTCCCGGTGGGTCACGAGCGCTGGGATCTCCCGCGTCGTCCGCGCCGTCATCGCCGGTAGCACGACCGACGGCGACGACCCTCGCGGCCGCCTCGGCGAACCGTTCTGCCTGTCGACGCCGCTCGCGGGCGAGTACAGCTTCGAGGACCTCGCGCTCAGCGTGCCGGTCGACCTCGACGACGGCGGCGTCAGCGAGATCCACGAGTGGGAACTTGCCCCCGTCGAGGCCGACGAGCTATCGGTGGCGGCCGAAGCCATTCGCGCGGACCTCCAGCGCATCGGCGCGAGAGGATACGACGGCTGATCGTCACGCGGGAGACGGGTCGATCAGTTCGACGGGACGTAGTCGTTGGTCGCGTACTCCTCGACGTCGAAGCTCTCCTCGACGAACCCGAGTTCGACCAGTTCGTCGATCGCGAACTGGAGCCGGTCCATATCGATCGTGATGTCTTGGCGGTAGTAGTCGTTGTTCGTGAGGAAGAACCCGTCGACGACCTGTTCGGGAAGCTCGAAGTGCTCCGCTGCGAGGGAGACGACCTCGCTCCGGTTGTCGTAGCAGTACTCGACTAGCTCGTCGAGGTCTTCGCCCCACGCGGCGATCGCGTCGCCGTTCTCGTCGAGGGAGTTGTTCGAGGCGACGGTGTAGGCGAACGGATACGCCTCGTCCCAGAGATCCTGACTGGTGTAAACCTCGTTGAAGCCCTCAGCGCGGGCTCCGACCGCGAACAGCGCGGGGAAGATCCCCGCGTCGATTCGACCGTCGTTGATCGCCTCGATGAACGTCGGAAACGGCAGTTCGACGATTTCGGCGTCCGAGCCGAACTCGAGGTCCTCTTGTCGCATCCCCTTTTCTAACACCGCGTGAGTTCCGGTTCCTTGTGCGTTGACGCCGACGTTCGTCCCCTCCAAATCGGCGATTTCGGTGATACCCGAGTCCGGACCGGAGAAGATAGTGAACCCGTACCACTCGGGGTGGGCGTCCCAGAAGTCCGTCGAGATCATCGAGATGTTGCCCGGAACGGCCTCTTGACGGACAGCTGACGCGTAACTCACCGTCGTTAGGAGCGCCATATCGACCTCGCCGGCGGCCATCGCGTTCAGCGAGTCTGGCGTGCTCTCGTTCCGGCTGACGCTGAGTTCGTACTCCGATCCGAGGTTCGTCACCTGATCTTGGAGCTCTTCGATCGCGAACAGCGACCCGAAGTTCTCGACCGGAACGGTAAACGCGAGCCCGAGTTCCGGTGTCCCGCCGCCGGTGATTCCCGAGATACTCGAACAACCGGCAAGTCCCGTCAGTCCAACCGTTCCAGCGGCCGCACCCGCTTTCAGAAACGATCGACGCCGTATGCTATCAAATGCCATCAACGAAAAGGATATATTCGAGAGTATATAAAATCACCCCCCAACCGAGATGGTTCTTCACGGGGGCACACGTATCTCCACAAGGAGAGCGTCCCGATCAACGGGCCTCGAAAACGATCGGAGTGCCGCCGTCGCGTACGCTGTTCGACTACTCGTCGGACATCACAGTCACGACAGGAATTTCGGCTTCGAGCAGAATCGACTGCGTCTTACTGCCGAACAGCGCCTTTCCGGCGGGCGATCGTTTGCGGCCGCCGATGACGAGGTACTGGGCGTCGCGTCGCTCCGCTTCGGCGAGGATCTCTTCGACCGGTTCGCCCACGCGGCCTTTGATGACCGTCTCTCCCGGCTCGTCGAGCGTTCCGCGAACGACGTCGCGTGCGACTCCGGTCGCGTGTCGCTCGCCGTCTTCGACCGTGTACTCGTCGCCTTGGACGCTCTCACGCGGACCCTGATTGCTTCCGCCGTAGGAGGCCGGTGTCGTTACCGACCGTCCCGAGGAGCCGCTCGTCGACGAACGGAACTGGTCGAAGGCGTTCTGTGGCATCACGTGTAAGACGACGTGCTCGACGCCTAGGGCCGTCGCCAGCTCTTCGCCCCGCGCGACTGCCTCACTCGGAATCGATTCACCGTCGACCGCGGTCAGTACCGTCATACGCGGTACTCAAAGCGCGAGCTAATAAATCGTGGTGGCGATCGTTCCGCCCCGGTGAATGCTGGCCCTCGGTGCGGCTGCGAGCCCTGTCTCGAGGCGACGTATCGGACTATCGAGATACTGTGTCGGACCGACGAACGGCCCCCGTACCCGCGATTTTATTACCGGGCCCGCACAAGAACGCGTCGTCGAATGAGCGATAGAGCATCAGACATACGAGTATCTCCAGCGACCGGCGACGACGGCGGTGGTGAAGTGCGGTACCTTTCCCAAGCCGACTTGGAGGTCCCCACCCACCAGATCGTCGCGCCCGACGGGTCGTACGACGACGAGGCGATCCCGGACCTCGACGACGAGGAGCTTTTGGACCTGTACCGGTGGATGGTGACCGATCGGGTGTTCTCCCGGCGGATGGTGAACATCCAGCGACGGGGCGAACTCGGCACGTTCGGCTCCACCCGCGGCCAGGAAGCCAGCATCATCGGCAGCGCGTTCACGCTCACGCCGGACGACTGGCTGTACGTCGGCCGCGCGTGGACGCCGATGTTTATGCGCGGCGCGTCGATGGAGGATATGATCCTCTTTTGGCGCGGTATCGAGGAGGGCCAAGAGGCCTTCGCGAAGGTCAACGCCCAGATCGCGATCTCGATCGGCTCGCACCTCCCGCTCGTCTCGGGAATCGCGTGGGGAATGCACCTCGACGACGCCGACGCCATCGCGACCGCCTACCTCGGCGACGGGGCGACAAGCACCGGCGCGGCACACGAGGGGATCAACCTCGCGAGCTCCGTCGGCCTCCCGGCGCTGTTTTACTGTCAGAACAACCAGTACGCCATCTCGATGCCCTACGAGAAGCAGTCCGGCGCGAACACCATCGCCCAGAAGGCGCTGGCGTACGGCATCGACGCGATCCGCGTCGACGGCCAAGACGTCCTCGCCGTCTACGACGCCGTTTCGAGCGCCCGCGAGAAGGTCCTTCAGGGAGAGCCCGTCTTCGTCGAATCGGTCACGTACCGCCTCGACGCGCACACGACGAGCGACGACCCGACCCGCTACCGCGCCGACGAGGAGGTCGACCACTGGGAGTCGCACGATCCGATCGAACGCTACCGCGAGTTCCTGAAGTCCGAGGGGCTGTGGGCGGAGATCGACCACGACGCCATCGTCGACGAGATCGAAACCGAGTTCGACGAGGCGCTGGCGGCCGCGAACGCGATGGAAGAGCGCGCCGTCGCGGAGATGTTCGAGTACGTCTACGACGAACTGCCGCCGGAACTGGTGCGTCAACTGGACGAGTTCGAGGATCTCCTCGAACGACGCCCCGAGATGTACGACTTCATCGAACAGCGGCCCAAGGGATGACAATGCAGGCAACTATCGTACAGGCGGTCAACGACGCACTGCACGGGGAGATGGAACGAGACGACCGCGTCGTCGTCTTCGGAGAGGACGTCGCCGAGAGCGGCGGCGTCTTCCGCGCGACCGACGACCTGCTGGAGGAGTTCGGGAACAAACGCGTGGTCGACACGCCGCTGTCGGAAATCGCGATCGTCGGCGGCGCGGCCGGGATGGCGATGTACGGCTACCGTCCGGTCGCCGAAATCCAGTTCTCCGGCTTTCTGCCGCCGGCGTTCGACCAGCTTGTCACGAACGCGAGTCGCATCCGCTGGCGCACCCGCGGCGAGCTGAGCGCGCCGATGGTCGTTCGGATGCCCTACGGCGCGGGCGTCCGGGCGCTCGAACACCACTCCGAGAGCCTAGAGGGCGCGTACGGTCATATCCCCGGACTGAAAGTCGTCATCCCGAGCACGCCCGCGGACACCAAGGGGCTGCTGACGGCCGCGATCCGCGATCCCGACCCGGTGCTGTTTATGGAACCGAAGCGGATCTACCGCTCGATCAGAGCGGAGGTCCCCGAGGGCGAACACGAGGTGCCGATCGGTGAGGCCGCCGTCCGTCGCGAGGGCGAGGACGTGACGGTCGTCGCTTGGGGGTCGATGATGCCGCCGACGCTGGAAGCCGTCGACGAGGGCGACATCGACGCCGAGGTGATCGACCTGCGCACGATCTCGCCGATGGACACCGAGACGATTGTCGAATCGGTGAAGAAGACGGGCCGCTGCGTCGTCGTCCACGAGGGCCCCCGGACCTTGGGCGTCGGAAGCGAGATCGTCGCCCGCATCAACGACGAGGCGCTGATGTACCTCGAGTCGCCGGTCGAGCGCGTGACCGGGTTCGACACTCCCGTTCCGCTGCTCTCGATGGAGGACTTCTACTTCCCGCACCCGCCGCGGGTCCTCGACGGCATCGAGGCGGCGCTCGCGGAGTAGCGCACTCGCCGTGTTCCAGCTCTGTCTGTCTGCCACCGTCGACGTTTCGCGCGCGACGCGCAGGGAAATACTGAAAGGGTTGTGCGTCGACCGATCGGTATGGTAGAACGAACGTTCGAGTTGCCGGACCTCGGCGAGGGGATCGCCGAGGGCGAACTCGTCTCGTGGCTCGTCGAGGAGGGAGAGTCGGTCGTCGAAGATCAGGTCATCGCGGAGGTCGAAACCGACAAGGCGCTCGTGGAGATTCCGAGCCCGCAGGAGGGGACCATCGCGAAGCTTCACTACGAGGAGGGCACGATCGTCCCCGTCGACGAGGTCATCGTGACGTTCGAGGTCGCCGACGACGGGGCGGGTGCGGAATCCGCTTCGGCGACTACCGCGGACGAGTCGGACGCGGCGGCCGACGCCGCGGGCGACGAACAGTCCGCAGCGGGCGACGAACCCGTGGACGCGACCGCGGAGGCCGACTCGAGCGCCGAAACCGACGGAGAAACCGCCGTTGCGTCGGGTCGCGTGTTCGCCGCGCCGAGCACCCGAAAACTCGCGCGCGAACTGGGCGTCGACATCAGCGCCGTCGATGGGACGGGTCCCGGCGGGCGCGTGACTGAAGGCGATGTCGAGGCGTACGCCGAGAGCGACGCTGCGGCTTCGGGGGCTTCAGAGACTTCGGAGGCGTCGGCGACGGCTACCGGACCCACGGCGGAACCCGACGCCGCGGCGTCCGCCGCACCGGATGCGGAACCGGCAGGCTCCGCGCCGACGGCCGCGGCCCAGAACGGCACCGCCGAACGAGACCGCACGCTCGCGATGCCCGCGACGCGTCGACTCGCCGAGGAACTCGGCGTCGACATCGACGCGGTCCCCGCGAGCGAGGAGCGCGAGGGCGAGCCGTTCGTGACGCCCGAGGACGTCCGAGCGTTCGCCGATCGCGACGCTGCAGCGACGAGTGCGTCGGCGGTGGAAGCGTCCTCCAGGTCGGCTGTCGACGCGTCGACCGCGGACGCCGCCTCGACTGGCGGCGAGCCGGAGACTGCGGCCGCGGCGGGCGACGGCGACCTCGAAGACCGCCCCGGCGAGCGCGTCCCGTATCGCGGCGTCCGGCGGACGATCGGCGAGCAGATGGCCCGATCGAAGTACACCGCGCCGCACGTCTCCCATCACGACGAGTTCGACGCGACCGAGCTGGTCGATCTCCGGCGTGACCTCGCCGAAATCGCCGAGGACGACGGCGTGAAGCTCACCTATCTCCCGCTCGTCGTGAAGGCGATCACGACGGCGCTGAAAGAGTACCCGTATCTCAACTCCAGTCTCGACGAGGAAAGCGAGGAGATCGTTCTGCACGACGAGTACAACATCGGGATCGCGGTCGCGACCGACGCGGGGCTGATGGTCCCGGTCGTCAAGAACGCCGACCAGAAGGGGCTCAAGGAACTCGCAGACGATATTCAGGACCTCGCAGAGCGGGCCCGGAATCGGAAAATCAAACCCGAGGAGATGCAGGGCGGCACGTTCACGATCACGAACATCGGCGTGATCGGCGGCGAGTTCTCCTCGCCGATCATCAACCACCCCGAGGCGGCCATCTTCGCGATGGGGCCGATCAAGGAGCGCCCGTGGGTCGTCGAGGGCGAGGTCGTCGCCCGCAAGACGATGCGCTTTTCGATGTCGGTGGATCACCGCCTCGTCGACGGCGCGGACGCCGCGCGGTTCTCCAACCGCGTGAAGGAACTGCTCGTCGAGCCGACGCGCCTGCTCTTGGAGTAAGCGCGAGACGGACAGACGCGGACGGATGACTTTTTGAACCGGGAGCGTGAGGGGCTCGGTATGGTAATGGGCGACATCGCCACGGCGACGGATCTGCTGGTGATCGGCGCGGGGCCGGGCGGCTACGTGGCAGCGATTCGCGGCGCACAGAAGGGACTGGACACGACGCTCGTCGAGAAAGACGCGTTCGGCGGAGCCTGTCTCAATCGGGGCTGTATCCCCTCGAAGGCGTTCATCCACGGGGCGGACGTCGTCCACGACGCGTCCAACGCCGAGGAGCTGGGCATCCACGCGGATCCGGCCGTCGATATGAGTCAGATGCAGCAGTGGAAATCGGGCGTCGTCGACCAGTTGACCGGCGGCGTCGAGAAGCTGTGTAAGGCCAACGGCGTCTCCCTCTTGGAGGGGACCGCCGCGTTCGAAGACGAGCACACCGCACGCATCGCCCACGGCGGCGAGGGACAGGGAATGGAGACCGTCGAGTTCGAGCACGCGATCGTCGCGACGGGCTCGCGACCCATCCAGATCCCCGGGTTCGACTTCGCCGATGAGCCGGTGCTCTCCTCCGAAGACCTCCTGAATATGGAGTCGGTGCCGGACAGCCTCGTCGTGGTGGGCGCGGGTTACATCGGAATGGAGTTGTCGACGATGCTCGCGAAGCTCGGGACCGACGTGACGATCGTCGAAATGCTCGACGACGTGCTGCCGAACTACGAGTCCGACGTCCAGCGGACCGTCCGCTCGCGCGCGGAGGACCTCGGGATCGAGTTCCACTTCGGCGAGGGGGCGACCGGATGGGAGGAATCGGGAGGGGGAATCGTCGTCTCGACGGAGACCGAAGACGGCGAGGAATCCGAGTACGAGGGCGACGCGGTGCTCGTCGCGGTCGGTCGCCGGCCCGTCACGGACACGCTCGAACTGGAGAACATCGGGCTCGAACCCGACGAGAACGGCTTTCTCGCGACCGACGACCGCGTGCGGACCGACGTGGAGAACGTCTTCGCCGTCGGCGACGTGGCGGGCGAACCGATGCTCGCGCACAAGGCCAGCGCGGAGGGAATCGTCGCCGCCGAGGTCGCCGCGGGCGAACCCGCTGCGTTCGACAAGCAGGCGATCCCCGCCGCGGTGTTCACCGACCCCGAGATCGCAACCGTCGGGATGACCGAAGCGGATGCCGAGGAGAGCGGCTTCGACCCGGTCGTCGGCGAGATGCCGCTGCGCGCCAGCGGTCGCGCGCTCTCGATGGGCGAATCGGAGGGGTTCGTCCGGATCGTCGCCGACGAGGAGAGCGAAATCGTCCTCGGCGGCCAACTCGTCTGTCCGAACGCCTCCGAACTCGTCGCCGAAGTCGCGCTCGCCGTCGAGATGAGCGCCACACTCGAAGACGTCGCGGGCACGATCCACACCCACCCCACGCTCGCGGAGGCCGTGATGGAAGCCGCCGAGAACGCGCAGGGACAGGCGATCCACACGCTGAACCGCTGAACTGCGGCCGCCCGTCCTCCGGAGCGGGTACCGACCCGACCCAAGGATCTATTTTCCCCCGCGCTGTGTGTCGACTATGACACAGGAGCGATCGATCCGACGCGTGGGGATTCACGAGTGGGGCACGCACCCGGTCCCACCGGAACACCTTCGAGCGCTGCTCGCCGAATGCGAGGACCTCGACTGCGCGTTCGAGGTGTGTTCGACCGACGAGGCCGCCGAATACGACGGCGTCGTGACGCTGTTTCACCACGACGAGTTCCTCGACGGCGTCGAGTGGGTGCACAACATCCGATCGGGGTACGAAGATTTCCCGCTGGACGCCTACCGCGACCGCGACGTGGTGATGACCAACAGCACCGGCGTCGCGGGCGACCTCGTCGCCGAGACCGTCACCGGATTCGTGCTGACGCTGGCGAAGGGGCTGCACCGGTTCCGCGATCGACAGCACGACCGCGAGTGGGGGCGGCTCTCGTGGGAGCGCCCCTTCGAGGTGGGCCAGTCTTCAGCCTGCGTCGTCGGCTTGGGCGAACTCGGTGGGAGTGCGGCGACACGCCTCGGCGTGTTGGGAATGGACGTCGACGGCGTCGACATCCGCCCCGTTTCCGGACTGGGTCTCGGACGGGTGTACGACCCCGCACAGATCGAGGATGCCGTCGACGACGCGCGGTTCGTCGTGCTCACGACGCCGCTGAACGACGCGACCCGCGGACTCGTCGATCAATCGGTGTTCGAGGCGATGCGCGAGGACGCCTACCTGATCAACGTCAGCCGAGGCGAAATCGTCGTCGAGGACGACCTCGTCGAGGCGCTAGAGACCGACGAGATCGCCGGGGCCGCATTGGACGTCTTTTGGGACGAACCGCTCCCCGAGGACGCGCCGTTTTGGGAGATGGACAACGTCGTCGTCACGCCGCACGCGGCGGCGCAGGCGGACACCTACGGTGACCGCATCGCCGAACTGGTCGCGACGAACGTCGACCGACTGACGCACGGCGGCACGCCGTGGAACCGAGTCGTCTGATCGGTCGTGGTACGGTTGGGACTCCGTTCGTTTTTCGGGAATGAACGTATTTGAAAAGCGAATGTAATATACTCAGTTTCCTACTGAATACCAACAGTTCGTTTCTGCCGAACGAAAACGCCATCATTTTTCATCTTGAACGTCGTCTAGCGCCCTAATCCAGTCCTTTTCCGTGGCTCACACAACAGAGAGTCACGCTGTTCGTAATAGACGAAAAAGATACGTCTCCGATTCGATCGGTTTCTCGACACGCTACGAGTGGGTCTGGTTGAGTTCGATGATGTTCGCCGCTCGCCGAAGCTCCGGGAGGATTTCGTCTTCGATTCGGTCTTCGTCCATCCGACTGACGGGCCCCGAGACGCTCAGCGCCCCGGTGATCGACTCGCCGCTCAGGACCGGCACGGCGACGCAGTTGAGCCCCTTGATCCGCTCTTCTCTGTCGTGTGCGCACTCGCGCTGTCGGATCTCGGCGAGCGCCTCGAAGAGGGTCTCGCGGTCGGTGATCGTTCGTTCGGTTTTCGCCGGGAGCCCGTGTCTGTCGATGATCGACTCGACGCGCTCACGCGGCAAGTACGCGAGAATCGTCTTTCCGAGCGCCGTGGTGTGGAGCCTGACCGACTGTCCGGTGTAGGAGTCGAGACTGACGGCGTGCTCGCCGCGATCGCGGGCGAGGAACACGCCGAGACCGTGCTCTTCGACGAGGAGATTGGCGTACTCGCCGGTCGTCTCGGCGAGTCGCTTCAGTTCGGGCGTCGCGACCGTGTATAGACGCTCGCGCGACCTCGCGTATCCGCCGAGGTCGAGAAACCGAAGGCCGACCTCGTACTCGCCGCCGGACTCGACGACGTACCCCTCGTGTTCGAGCGTTCGGAGGTAGTTGTGGGCGCTGCTCTTCGGGATGTCGAGATGGCTCGCTAGTTCGGTGACTGTCGCACCGTCGAGCGATTTGAGCGTTTCGAGGATTCGGAACGTGGTCTGGGCGGTTTTCACCGGCGTTTTCGGTTCCGTGGGGGTCTGTTCCATATGAGACACAGGATCGTTCACTCGCTTAGTCTTTCTGTTCGGTGTAAACGAACTCCCGTTCAGCCTTGTTGTGAGCTGCGTTCAGAACGTGAGGCCGGCTGGGGGTTACGCGACCCGGTATACGGCCAGTTTTACGCCCTTGGGTTGCCGGGTTCCCGTGGCGACGAAAACGCTCTCCTCCAGCCACTTGAGGTCCTCGGCGGCCGTCTCGAACTGTGGCACCGAGCAGAAATACACCTCCTCGGGGTCGACGGGCTCCCCGTCTCGGAGACGTCGACTCGCCTCGGGGCCCGCGTGTCGCATTCCCTCGTTTTCGACGTAGATGCGGTCTCCGTCGGTCGTCTCGATGGAGTACTTCGCGACGAGTTCGGTCGGCCGGTCATCCCGATAGAGCTGGTAATCCGCACCAGCGTCGATGACCGTTCCCTCGATTCGGCCCGACACGGTTCCCCCGATGATCGGGATGATCCGCCGTTGGCCGTTGCCGGTCTCCCCGATTTCGATCGGAGCCTCGACTTCGGCTTCCACTTCCATCACGCGTTCGAGACCCAGTTCGAGGTTCGGATCGTCCGTCTGCCAGTTGTCATCTGCCATACCCTTTCTGTGCCGGGGACCCACATAATCGTTGTGTGACGTGGGACGTCTCGACTGTCACCTCCGTAACGGGCCTCCTTCCCGAAATAACATATGTACTGATGTTATCGGTACTTGTCCCTCACCCAGCAACGGATCGGATAAACATCTATTTACAATGTATATATACTATCTTATAATATAGAGAAAATAAGACAAAATACGCATACTAGAACGTCCAAGAACTGCTATTTGGAAAGTAACACGCTGTCATTTCGACCGAAACACCCGCTAACAGTCACTAATAACGCGACAAATTCAGACGGGAAGTCCGGATCGCGAACGGGAACGCCGGACGCTCGGGGTGACGGTTAGAACAGCGCCTCGGATTCGGGGAGAATCTCCGCGGGTCCGCCGACTTCCCAGACGTCGGTGTCGACGCCGACATCGGCGACAGCGGATTCGACTGCGTCAACGTGCGCGGCGGTCGTGTTCACGTAGACGCTCGCGCCGGTATCCGTCGAGAAGTACACCGGGACGCCCTCCTCCTCGCGGAGTTTCCGGACGGCGTTGAACACTGCGATCGTCTCCGGTTGCCAGTAGACCCAACCCGCGGGGCCGGTCATCGTCGTCGCCGTCAGCGACAGCGAATCGTGCTCGGCCAACTCGAAGGCGCGGTCGAAGTCGGCGTCGTAAAGCGCGTCCCGCATCGCGTCGATCTGCTGGTGAACGTGCGCCATCCGGGCTTGGAACATATGGCTCTCGGCGGCCTCGCGATGCGCCTCCTCGGTCTCCTTGTAGGCGGGGACGTGCGCGGCGACGATCCGGAGGTCCTCTTCGAGATCGGTCTCGATGCGCTTCGATCGGCAGTCCTCGTCGTTCATCCCAGAGTACAGATGCGAGAACGCGCCCGTCACCGCGCGGGCGGCCGACGAGGAGCCGCGTCGAGCGACCGTCGAGACGTCCGGTCGCGACAGCCCGAGATCGGCCGCTTCGGCGAGAGCCATCGCCGCCGCGGCGAAACCGGACGACGAGGAGCCGAAGCCGATGTTCGATGGAAAGGAGTTCTCCGATTCGAGCCGAACGGCGTGGTCGAATCCCGCCAGTTCGCGGACGTGGTCGACGACGGCCTCGATGCGCTCTGCGCCGCGCCCGTCGACGCGCTCGTCGCCGATCAGATAGACGTCCTCGTCGGCGTCGGATCGGAACTCGACGGTCGTTTTCGTGTGGCTCGGCGCTGTGCAGACGCTGATACTGTCGTGGTACGGGAGGCGAAGTTCCTCATCGCGCATCCCGTGGTACTTGATCAGTCCCTGGATCGGGTGCGCTTTCGCGGTCGCCTTCATACCCCTATGCGTGAGAGACGCCGGGTTAAACGTCCCGATACATCGGGCTGCGGTCGGCGTCCCGTCGATCGGTCAGTTCACAGTCCGATTCCGATCGCGTACGGCCACGCACTTCCCGAGAGCGCGAGGAAGACCAGCGCACCACCGAGGAGCGCGACGTTCTTCAGGAAGTTCGTCATCTCCGATTGCTGTTGCTCTTCGGGTGCGGCCCAGAAGTCGTGCATCGTCGGCGTCGAGACGACGAAGAACAGCGCGATCGCTCCGGCGGCCAGCGCCGGATAGACCCCGAGGGCGATTCCGAGCCCGCCGAAGAGCAACATTCCGCCGCTGAAGAGGACCGACGCCCGGCCGGCCGGGATCCCCTTCGACTCCGCGTAGCCCGCCATTCCCTCGGTGTTCATAAAGTGATTCAGCCCCATAAACGCCAGTACGACGCCGAACAGCACGCGTCCGAGGAGGAACGCGATTCCGGCCGAACCGGTGTCCAGCTGCAGTACAGTCGTGGAGATATCTGGTATCATCTCGTTAGTTGGTGACGGAGCGAACTGGTATATCGTTTTCTGGACATCGTTGATACCGGGTTACAGTCATGTAACGTGGTGAGTGGTCGGTGTGCTGGCACTTCGCGGAAACCCCGATTCTGTTTGTAGAAATTTACAATACGTTATATAGGGCCGGTCCGACGGTCGGGGTATCGAACGCGATTCAGTCGCCGACCGAGCGCGGTCGGCGTCGACAACGAGGTCCCTCAATGAAACGCAAATTCGTCATCGCCTTCCTCGCCGCATCGCTCCTCGTGAGCGCGATCCCAGTCGCCGGATACACGACCTCCAATCCGGACATTCGCACGGTCACGCCGGACGCGACCCTCCAACCGGGTGGTGTCAACGAACTCGCCTTCCAGTTGGTGAACGACCCGGACGGGCCCGACGACGAAGTTCGAACCGCCACAAACGTCCGCGTCCGCCCCGGTAACGCGGGACCGATCGACGTCGAGACCAACGAACTGTACCTTCAGTCCCTCGCTGACGGCGTCCCCGCGGACCGCTCGCTGCGACTGAACGTCCCATCGGACATCGATAGCGGAACGTATCGGATCCCGTTGCGACTCACGTACGAGTTCGACAACGGGGCGTCGAACACCGTCGAACGGCGAACGACCATCCACCTCCCCGTTCGCATCGAATCGGGCCCCCGGTTCTCCGTCGTCGACACCGACTCGACCGCGACCGTGAACGGGCAGGGAACGCTCGACGTGACGATGCGGAACGTCGGCGACTCCCTCGCACGCGATTCGACGCTGGCGCTCTCGACGTCGACTCCCGACGTGCGACTCGGGTCCAGCGAGTCAAGCACGCGGTTCGTCGACACGTGGGAACAGGGTGAGAACCGGACCTTCGAGTTCGAGACGACGCTCGGCGACAGCGCGACCGCGGGCAACTACTCGCTCGACGCGCAGATAGACTACGAGAAGCCGGACGGGACGACCGGTTCGACCCCCTCGCTGACGGTGCCGCTGCGGGCCCTCCCCGAGATGACGTTCTCGGTGTCGAACGTCGAGAGTTCGCTTCGCGTCGGTGAGACCCGGACGCTGAGCGGCACGGTCACGAACACCGGGCCGATGCCGGCGGACGCCGCCGTCGTCAACTTCGCCGATCCCGGTCCGACCGTGACGCCGATCGAGACGTCGGTCGCCGTCGGCTCGCTCGCGCCCGGCGAGTCCGCGGACTTCTCGTTCGATACCGAGGTGACGACGGCGGGGAGCGCCGGCCTGCGACAGTTCGATCTCAGCGTCGTCTACTACGATCAAGACGACAGACAGCGTGAGTCCGACGCGATCCCCACCCGTGTCGACGTCGCCCCGGAGTCACCCGAATTCGACGTCGCCCCCGTGAACGCGACGTTCGAGGCCGGCTCGGGCGACGAGTTCAGCGTCACCGTCACGAACACCCGCGACTACGCGGTCTCCGACGTCTCCGCGAAGATCTACGCCGACGCTCCCCTCTCGACGTCCGACGACGAGGCCTTCATCGACCGCCTCGAACCCGGCGAGTCCAGAGAGATCGTCTTCCAACTCGGCGCTGGCGGTAGCGCGACGGCGAAGACCTACCCGGTGAAGATGGACTTCCAGTACGACGACGATGGCGGCGATACCATCATCTCCAACACCTATCAGGTTCCCGTCGACGTCACCGAGCGCACCTCGGGCGGGCCGCCGGTCGTCCCGATCGTCGCGGTCGCCCTCGTCGTCGCGGTCGGTGGATTCGTCTACTACCGACGACGGGACTGATCGATGCGACTGGACTTCCAGCGATTCGTCGACTGGGCGGACGACAACATCGTCAACCGTCCGAAGAAAGTGATGCTGGCGTTCCTGCTCGTCACGCTCGTATTCGCCGGCGGACTCGGCAGCGTCTCGACGGAGGCGGGGACCCAACAGTTCGCCGAGGACATCCCGGCGGCGAACGCGCTCGAACGGATCGAGAACGACTTCGAGTCGCCGTTCGGTGAAAGTCCCGGGAGTACCCAGTTGGTCCAGCGGGACCGAAACGTCCTCTCGAAGGACTCGTTGATCGCGATGCTCAGAGCCCAACGGGCGCTCGAAGAGCGTGACGATATGTACGTCTCGAGCACGTCGTCGTCGGCTGCGATCGTCGCGCGGAGCATCGATCCCGAGGCGACGACGATCGACAGTCAGATCACGACGCTGGAACGCGCCACGCGGACAGAGATCAGTCGCGCGGTTCGAGAGAACGCCGACAACGCCGGCTTCACCGGAACGCTGAGCAACGACTTCAATCGACGGTCGGCCTCGGCCTCCGCGACGATCGGCGTCGTGCAACACGACCTCCCCGGCGGCGCGGGCGGCGGGTCCGTCGGCCAGTCGGGAGAGAGCCCGCTGACCTCGATCCAGAACGACGCACAGCGGATTATCGACGCGGAACTCGACGCCGACATCACCGTCTTCGGGAGCGGCGTCATCGCCGACGAGTTCGGCACCGTCGTCACCGACTCGCTGCTCATCGTGACGCCCGCGGCGGTCCTCCTGATCGTCGGCTTTCTCGTGATCGCCTATCGGGATCTGTTGGACCTCCTGTTGGGCGTCACCTCCCTCGGGATGGCCGTCATCTGGACGTTCGGCTTCCTCGGTCTCGCGGGGATTCCGTTCAATCAGATCATGATCTCGGTGCCGCCGCTGCTTTTGGCGGTCGGCATCGACTTCGGGATCCACGCGATCAACCGCTATCGCGAGGACAGAGCGACCGGGCTCGATGTCGAGTCGGCGATGCGGCTCACGACCGACCAACTCCTCGTCGCCTTCTTCATCGTCACCGGGACGACCGTCATCGGCTTCCTCTCGAATCTCGCCTCCGATCTCCCGCCGATCCGCGATTTCGGTATCGTCGCGGGCGTCGGAATCGTCTTCACCTTCCTGATCTTCGGGATCTTCCTGCCCGCGGCGAAGGTCTGGATGGACCGCCGACGCGAGGACTGGCCGATCCCCACGTTCAGCCAACGACCGCTGGGCGAGGAGGGGTCGCTCCTCGGGAAGGCGCTCTCCGTCGGGGTGACACTCGCGCGGTACGCCCCGGTCGCCGTGCTGGTCGTCGCGTTGCTGTTCAGCGCCGGTGCGGCTGGATACGCCACCGGCGTCGACACCTCGTTCACACAGGAGGACTTCCTCCCGCCGGAGGAGGTCTCGCCGCTTCTGAAGTCGCTGCCCGAACCGTTCGCGCCGAGCGACTACGGCGTCGTCGGGACGCTGAACTTCCTCGAAGACAGGTTCACCAGCACGCAGGGGGGGTCAGTCACCATATACGTCGAGGGGCGGATGGGAGAGGACGACGCCCTCGAACGGATCCATCGCGCGGGCGAGGACCCGCCCTCGGAGTTCGTCACCGACGGGAGCCGACGCGCCGAGTCGACGAGCATCGTGACGGTCATTCAAGATCACGCGGCGCAGGACCCCGAGTTCGCCGCGTTGGTCGAGCGGAACGACAGAAACGACAACGGGGTGCCCGACGACAACCTCGGGACGATCTACAGCGAACTGGCGGCGTCGTCCGCCGGCGACCGGGCGTCGCAGTACCTCGCGGATGACCATCGGAGCGCTCGGGTCGTCTACACGGTGTCCGCGGACGCGTCCGACAGCGAAGCGACGGCGGCGGCCGACGAGGTCGCGGACCGATTCCGCTATGAGGCGACGCCGACGGGCAATACCGTCGTGTTCCAAGAGGTGTCGGATCTCATCTTCGAGTCGGCGATCACGAGCCTCGCGCTCGCGTTGGGCGCGACGGTCGTGTTCCTCGTGGCGATCTACTGGGTACTCGAGGGACTGCCGTCGCTCGGCATCGCGAACCTCGCGCCGATCGTCGTCGCGGTCGCCTCCGTCGCCGGCACGATGCGCGTGCTCGGCATCTCCTTTAACGCGTTCACGGCGACGATCCTCTCGTTGACGATCGGCCTCGGGATCGACTACTCGGTCCACGTCGTCCACCGGTTCGTCGACGAGCGGCGCGAACGCGCGCTGATGCCGGCGCTGCGGCGCACTGTCGTCGGGACCGGCGGCGCGCTCCTCGGCAGTATGGCGACGACGGCGTTCGGGATCGGGGTCTTGGTCCTCGCGGTCCTGTCGGTCCTCGGGCAGTTCGGGGTGTTGACGGCGATCTCGATCACCTACTCGTTCCTCGCCTCGCTGCTGGTGCTCCCCTCGGCGCTCGTTGTGTGGGACCGCCTCGTCAACGGGGACCCGACGGTTCCGATCGGCGAACGCGGCGACGCGCGCTCCGCGGCCGACGCCGACGTCTCCGGATCGACGCCGCGTCCACAGGGACAACCGAGCGACGGGGGGCGGCTATGAGCCTCGACGACGCGGACGCCCCCTCCGAACACGACGCGGTCGACTCGCTCGAACGGCTGGGCCTCTCGAACTACGCCGCGCGGGTCTTCGTCGCGCTGCACCGACTCGGCGTGGGAACGGCGAAGCAGATCCACGACGAGACGGACGTCCCCCGCTCGCAGGTGTACGGCGCGGCCGACGAACTCCTCGACCGCGGGCTCGTCGAACTCCAGCAGTCGACGCCGAAGCGGTACCGCCCGACCGGGCTCGACACCGCCCGCAGACGGCTCGCTGAGGAACTGCAAGCGGAGGCCGACCGGGCCTTCTCCTTCCTCGAAGCGCAGCGGCGAGCCCGCACCGAACAGGAGACCCGAGACGACGTGTGGACCGTCCGCGGGCGCGAACCGATCAACGGCCGCGTGGTCGAACTCACGCGGCAGGCGACCGACACGCTGCTGTTCGCGGCGTCCGCTCCGGAATTCGTCTCCGACAATGTCGTCGCCGCCGTCAGAGAGCGGCGCGACGAGGGCGTTTCGATCACTGTCATCAGCGAGGACCCGCACGTCAGAGAGCGGTTCGCGTCCATCGACGGCGTCGACGTCGACGCGCCGCAGGAGTCGCAGCCGATGGATTACACCGGCCGCGTGCTCCTCGTCGACGACCGGGCCGTCCTGCTCTCTGCGGTGCCTCCGACAGAGTCGGCCGAGGAGACCGCGATCTGGTCGGCCGACACGGCGATGGCGCGGATTCTCTCGCGTGCGATCGCCGGCAGCATCGACTCGCTCGTCCGCGACACCGACGTCGGCTGGGGGTAGCGCTTCCGACGCGCGACGTCGGTCCCGCGGCCGTCCGTTTTCACCTCGCGTCCCGCCTCACCACCGGACGTCGAAGCCGGACACCCCCTCCGGATCTTCGTACGTCACGTCGACGTCGTCGACCGAGGCCGCCGTGCTGCCGGTCTCACACCACTCGATCATCTCCTCGACGGGCGACTCCGGCCCCTCGAATACCGCCTCGACGCGCCCGTCGTCGAGGTTGCGAACCCAGCCGTCGACGTCGCGCTCGCGGGCCGCGTCCCGGGTCGACGCCCGGTAGTAGACTCCCTGCACCGTTCCGCTGACGTACACGTGCGCTCGGATTCGATCGTCGCTCATCGATCCGACGCTACGTCCGTCGATCGAAAGAGCGTGTCGCCTCCGACGGCCCGTCAGAGGGGGCCGCTGGGCGGCAGACCTCGGTTTAATGAGTCAATAGACGCACGGGTCTGCCGTTCGCACCGAGATGGTTAGCTTTGTGTCTACTTGCCTTCGATTGCCGTATGTTGGTACTTACAATGTGCGCAGCTACCGTGAGATACTTTCGAGATGGCTATCGGAGAGCGCAGCGAACCGGGTGGGAAAACCGGCGATCGGGTCGCCGTGACAGACGTCGTTTTCGACGCGCTGAGCAACCGCCGCCGTCGGCTCGTTATCCGCGTGTTGCGCGAGTCCGAGACGCCGATCGACATCGGGATGCTGTCGACGCGCATCGCCGCGCACGAAAACGAAATCGATCCCGACACGGTCTCACATCGCCAGCGGAAGAGCGTCTACACGTCGCTGCACCAGAATCACCTGCCGAAGCTCGCCGATGCGGGGTTCGTTTCGGCCGACCGCCAGTGGGTCGGACTCAGCCTCACCGAGCGCGCGAAGATGCTGGAGGCGCACCTCGGCGACGGGGCGGTCCGACGGACCGTCGACGTCACGCACCGGACGCAGGTCTGGTCGGCCGCCCTCGCCTCCGGGTTCTGTACGACGGGGGCGATCGCGCTGTACCCCGGATCGAGCCCGTCGAGCGTCATCTTGGCGACTGGCGTGGCTCTCTGTGCGACGTTCGCGTGCTACTGGTTCGTCTCTGATTTCGCCATTTGAGTCGTCTCATCTGCACTTTCTCCTGACCTGTCACGCTTGCCTCCTTCCCTGACCTTCTCTTTGTTTGAGTCGGTTCCGCTGAACTCTCCTCGAGACGACATTCGTGGCCGATGACGCGATCTACGTGGTCTACTGTGGTTCTCCATAGAATTCGATGAGTCGGTTATACAACGACTACAGGCCTTGAATAACCCGTTTTCGGGCCGTATCGGACTAATACTCACGGTCGTTATCGGGGTAGTTCTGCCTGACCCGGCCGCCCACAACTGTCGCCGGGATGATATGTATGGCCAATCCAGACGGACACCCTTCGAGAGAGTATCGAGATGACGAATAGTACGACGAGGCGCGCGTTAGTCCTCTTGGCGGCGATATTTATGATCACGTCGCCGATGGCGGGACTCGCCGGTGCGTCGGCCGCGACCGGCACACACGACGGCGACGTGCGCGCGACAGACATCAACGACGGGACGCTGACCGCGGCCCAAGTAGACGACACAACCGCGGCAGGGGCGGTGATCGCCCGCGTAAACGCGGGAGGCGACACCGTCGCGGCGGACAGCGGCCCCGACTGGACGGGCGAGTGGGAGCAGTACCACTCCGGTAGCACCTCCACGTTCAACACCGGCGACTCGATCTCGCTGGACGCCTCAGTTCCGGCTGACACGCCCGAAAGCGCGTTCCAGTCGGAAGTGTACGGCGAACAGGAGTGGACGTTCTCCGACGGCGTCGAGAGCGGCCAGACGTACGAGGTCCGCCTCTACTTCGCGGAGATCTACCAGACCGCCGACGGTGAGCGGGTCTTCGACGCCACCGTCGATGGCGAGCAGGTGCTCGACGGCTACGACATCCACGCTGACGTCGGTCACGACGTCGGCGTGCTGAAGTCTTCCACCGTCACGCCCGACGACGGCGAGATCGACATCGATCTCACGAACGTCGAGGACAACGCGAAGATCAGCGCGATCGAGATCGTCGAGTCCGAGCCCGAGCCCGACACGCTCGGCGGCCCGTCCGCCGTCGACTTCGGTAGCGTGCTCGTCGACGACACCGAAACAGAGTCGGTCACGCTGACGAACCTCGGCGGCGACGGCGACGCCGACATCACGATCGACGACGTCTCGGTCTCCGGGGACAGCGCGTTCTCCGCGGGATCGGCGTCGCAGACGACGCTCGTCCCCGGCGAGTCCGCGGACGTCCCCGTGACGTTCGCGCCCGAGGACGCCGAGTCGGCATCGGGAACGCTCGAAGTCGATCACTCGGGGAGCAACTCCCCGCTGAGCGTCGATCTCTCCGGAGCGGGAACGAGCACGGCGGAAGTCGGTTTCGGCAAGAGCAGCCTGCAGGGCTTCGGTGAGGGCGCGCTGACGGCGCTTGAATTCGGTCCGGACGACCGGCTCTACGTCGCCCAGCAGAGCGGAATGGTGTACGCGCTGAACGTTACCCGCGAGGGCGAGAACGACTACAGCGTCGAATCGCAGGAGTCGATCGACCTTATCCAAGATATTCCGAACCACGACGACTTCGGGACCTACGTCCCCGGCGAGACTAACCGCCAGATCACCGGCCTGACGGTCGGCGGGACGGCGGCGGAGCCGGTCGTGTACGTCTCCTCCAGCGACCCGACAATCGACGTCGGAGAAGACGACGACGACACCGACACTAACTCGGGGTCGATCTCCCGGCTTACGTTCGACTGGGGTAGCGGAGACACCCTCAACGGCGTCGAGCACGACGTGATGGTGCTCGGGCTGCCGCGCTCGGAGGAGAACCACGCGACGAACGGACTCGATCTGGCCGACGACGGCGAGACGCTGTACGTCGCACAGGGCGGTCACACCAACCAGGGAGCGCCGAGTAACAACTTCGGCCACACGGCCGAGTACGCGCTGTCGGCGGCCGTCCTCGAAATCGATCTGGCACAGATCGAGCAGAACTACCAAGCGAAGGATCTGCAGGACTACGACAGCAGCTATCCGAGCCTCGACTTCCTGTATGCGATCCCGACGATCCAGAACGACGACGGCACGGAGGGTGACGACCTGCCCTTCGGCGGCAACGACGGCATCAACCAGGCCAAGTGGGTCGAGGACGGTCCGGTGCAGGTCTACTCGACCGGATACCGGAACCCCTACGACCTCGTGCTCTCCGAAGGCGATCAGCTCTATGTCATCGACAACGGTCCCAACGGCGGCTGGGGCGGCCAGCCCGTCAACGAGGGGCCGAGCGGAATCTGTACGAACGAGCCGAACGATCCCGGCGGCGGCTCCGGTGACCAGCTCCACCTCGCGACCGAGGACTCCTACGGCGGTCACCCCGCGCCGATCCGGGCGAACCCGACCGGTGCTGACATCTACGACGCCGACGGGAACGTCATCTTCGACATCAACGAGTCGAACAGCCCCGTTCCCGCCTCGGAAGTGAACCCGATCGAGTGCGACTACCAAGACCCCTCCGAGGACAACTCCCTCGGTGACACGTTCGGCTGGACCGGCGGAATGGACGAGTACACCGCCTCGAACTTCGGCGGTTCGATGCAGGGCGACTTGCTCGTCGTCGTCGGCTCCAGTTCGGTCGAGCGCGTCCAACTCGACGCCGGCGGAACGAGCGTCACCGATCAGGAGAGCAACTTCTTCAGCGACCTCAGCGCGCTGGGAATCGCCGCACAGGGCGACGACGGTCCCTTCCCGGGAACCGTCTGGACCGCCCGCGGTGATCTCACCGTGTTCGAGCCGAACGACTACGACAGCGACGGAACCGATCCGGTGTGTACCGGTGCCGACGACGCGTCGCTCGACGAGGACGGCGACGGCTACGACAACGCCGACGAGATCGATGCCGGCACGGATCCGTGCTCGGCCGCCTCGACGCCCCCCGACTTCGACGACGACGGCACATCGAACCTGAACGATCCCGACGACGACAACGACGGACAGCCCGACACGAGCGATCACTTCGCCGTGGATCCCGACGACGGTACGTCGACGACCCTGCCGATCCAGATGGACTTCTCGGAGACGCAACTGTTCGGCGAGAACGGTCAGGGCTGGACCGGCCTGATGACGAACGGTGAGACCGATTATCAGGACCTCTACGATCCCGACCAGCTGACGGTCGGCGGCGCGGCGCAGGTCCTCACGGTCGAAGACGTGCCGACCGGTGACGCGACGAACAACGACCAGCAGTACGCGTTCCAGCGCGGATTCGACGCGCCCGAGGAGCCGTTCACGGTCTCGACGACGGTGAACGGTCTCCCCGAAGATCCCACGAACTACCAGGGTGCGGGGATCCACATCGGCAACGGCGATCAGGACAACTACCTGAAACTCATCACCGCCGCGAACGGCGGCAGCGGCGGCATCCAGTTCGCCGGCGAGACCGACGGGAACTTCCAGAACGTCGAACAGCCGGACGATCCGGCCGTCGCGGGCTCCGACAGCGACACCGACCTCCAAATGACGGTGTACCCGAGCAACAACACCGTCGAGGCGTACTACACGCCCGAGGACGGCGAGCAGACGTTCGTCGGCTCGACGACGATCCCCGAATCGTGGCTCAACAGTTCGGACACCGGTACCGCGGTGGGCGTCATCTCGACGTCCTACCAAGCCGGTTCGACGTTCGACGCCACGTGGACGAACCTCGACGTCGAGTACGTGAACGCGCCGGAGAACCAGCCGCCGGAGGCCGACGCGGGCGCTGACGTCACTGTCGACGCGGGCCAACAGGTCACGCTCGACGCCTCGGGATCGACCGATCCCGACGGCGACGATAGCGCGCTCGGTTACACGTGGACGCAGACCGCCGGAACCCCCGACGGGCTGCTCGATATGAGCGACGGCGAGCAGGTGTCGTTCACCGCGCCCGACGTCGAGTCGGAAACGACGTTCACCTTCCAAGTCAGCGTCTCCGACGGGCAGGACAGCGACACCGACACGGTCGACGTGACGGTCCAGCCGACGGACGACGGTCCGGGTGAACCGACCGACGGCGATCTGACTATCACCCAATCGGTGGCGATGGGCGGCGAGAACGACTCGCTGATCGAGAACTCCGAGATCCAGCAGGCGACCAACTGGTGGGCCACCGGAAGCGACGTGCCGAACACCGGCGAACAGACCATCGGCAACTCCGAGATCCAGACGCTCGTCAATATGTGGGCGACCGAAGCAGTCGTCGAGCAAGATGGTGACGGCGGCAACGAGACGACCGGCTCGGCGTCCGTCGAGATCACGCCCGATTCGGGCGTCGAAGCGTCCACCTACGGCGGTGGCTCCTTCGAGGTAACGAACACCGGCGACCAGCAGATAACGTCTGTCACCTTCGACCTCTCGTCGTCGGCGATGCCCGACGTGGTGTTCGACCCCGACGGGACCGCCGGCGACCAGGCCGCGAAGGGACTGAACATCGACTCGGAGTCGGGTGACGGCGTCGGCGTCGTCAGCGTCGACGACGATGACGTGTTCAGCCAGCCGCACAACGGCGTGAACGGCTCCGACGGCTACGACGTGATGACCGTCGAGTTCGACGACTTCGACCCCGGTGAGTCGGTGTCGTTCTCGGCGGACAACGATCCGACGAGCATCAAGGCCGCGACCATCGGCTCCCAAGAGGCCGGCCCGATCTCCGGTCTCGAACTCGTCCGCTCGACGGTGAGCGCCGAATACGCCGACGGAGGGGTCCAAGAGACCCAGCTGTTCGGTGATGGCAGCGCGGGCGGCGTCCAAGCGACGCTCGACGAGTCGGTCCCAGCGGCACCGAGCATCGACGTGCAGAACGTCGACCTCGACGACGGCGCGCTCCGCGACCACCACAGCGCGGCCACCGTTGGCGAGGCCGACCAGACCGTGACCGTCACGGGCGAACCCGGCGAGACTGCCACGCTGCTGCACTTCGAGGCCGAACTCGAACTGAGCAACGTCCCCGAGTACGACGGCACGCCCGGCTACGACATCGAGGCCTACGAGGCCAACAAGATCGAGCAGGTGAACTACGAGACGGTCACGCTCGACTCGAACGGCGAGGCCGACGTGCCCGTCACGCTTCTCAACTCGACCGAAGTCGGCGGCTACAACTACTTCGTGGCGACCCAGGGAGAGCCCGGTTCCGACACCGGTCTCGACTCGAACGCGGTCGTCCTGAAGTACGACGAGAGCGCCGGTGACGGCGACGGCGAGCCCGATCAGCCGGGTGACGTCGTCTTCGCGGTGAACGGCGGCGGCGACGAGTACACGGCTTCGGACGGTACCGTCTACCAAGCCGACACCAACTTCGACGGCGGCAGCACCTACAGCACGACGGAGCCGATCGACGGGACGACGGACGACGCGTTGTACCAGACGGAGCGCTACGGCGGCGCGCCCGACTCCGAACCGCTGAGTTACGACGTCCCGCTCGATGACGGCGAGTACGAGGTCACTCTCCACTTCGCCGAGATTTACCAAGGCGTCGCCGACAGCGATTCGCCCGACTCGACCGGGCCGGACGACGGCACGAACGAGAACGACCGGCTGTTCAACGTGAGCGTCGAAGACGAGCAGGTACTCACGAACTACGACCTCTTCGCCGAGGTCGGTCCGCTGACGGCGACCGAGGAGACGTTCACGGCCGAGATCACCGACGGCGAACTGAACCTCGACTTCGCGGCGACCTACGACAACGCGAAGATCAGCGCGATCGAGGTCTCTGAGGCGGACGCGGACGGTGGCTCCGGTGACGCCACCGCCTCTGCAGACTTCGCGGTCAACGAGAACAGCGGCATCGACGCGAGCACGTTCAACGGCGGCTCCTTCGAGATCACCAACACCGGCGATCAGGAGATCACCTCCGTCACCTACGATCTGAGTTCCGCGGCGTTCCCCGACGTGGTCTTCGACCCGCAGGGAACCGCGGGCGACGCGGGTGCGAAG
Organism: Halobellus sp. LT62; assembly: GCF_037031285.1. Classification (NCBI taxonomy): domain Archaea; kingdom Methanobacteriati; phylum Methanobacteriota; class Halobacteria; order Halobacteriales; family Haloferacaceae; genus Halobellus; species Halobellus salinisoli. Next base: position 1,519,483 of record NZ_JAYEZO010000001.1, on the reverse strand, counting down.
GGCTTCACGCCGGACAGCGGCGAGAGCGCGGTCGACCCATCGGGGTCGTTCGCCGCGCCGCATAACGACCAAGACGGCGACGACGGGTACGACGAACTGGTCATCGACTTCGCCGACTTCGAGAGCGGCGAGACGTTCGCGTTCTCGACGGACATCGACCCGACGAGTATCAAGAACGCGGACGGGACCGGGGCAGCCGGCTCCGTCTCCGGACTGGAACTCGCGGGCGCGACCGTGACCGTCGAGTACGCCGACGGGTCCACACAGACCACGAGTCTGTTCGGTGACGGAAGCAGCGGCGGCTCACAGGCCGCTGCGACTGAGAGCGTCCCGACTGCGCCGACCCTCGGAGCCCAAGACGTCTCACTCGACGACGGCGATCTCGACGCGCGCCACAGCGCAGCGACGGTCTCCGAGGCCAGCCAGACAGTCACGGTCTCCGGACAGCCCGGCGCGACCGTGGAACTCCTCCACGTGGAGGGACAACTCGAACTCGCTAACCAGGCAGACGGGTACGATCTCGAAGCCTACGAGGCGAATACGGCCGAAAACGTCGACTACCAGACGGTCCAGCTCGACTCGAACGGCGAGGCGACGGTCGACGTCACTCTCACCAACACGTCGTCCAGCGGCGCTGAGGGCGGCTTCAACTACTTCGTCGCGGCCGAGCAGGACGAGAGCGGAAACACCGGCGAAACGTCGAACGCGGTGGTATTGAAGTACGACGAGAGTGCCGGCGACGGCGACGATCCGCAACCCGCGCAGGTCCTCCACCGCGTGAACGCCGGTGAGAGCACGACCGTCTCCGCGACTGACGACGGCCCCGACTGGACTGGCGTCGCCGACACGAGTTCGACGTACCTCGTGTCGGTCGCGAGTTCCAGCGCCGATAACTACTGCGGCGGCGACGCGGTCTCGCCGGACGGAACCGTGCCCGAATCGACGCCCGACGGGGTCTGGAACTGCGAGCGGTACGGGAACTCCACGTGGGAGTTCGACGTCGACTCCGGCGCGACGGTCGACGTTCGGCTCTACTTCGCCAACTCGTTCTCCGGGGCCTCAGAACCCGGCGACCGGCAGTTCAACGTCTCCATCGAGGACGATCAAGTGCTGACGCAGTACGACCCCGTGGCCGACGCCGGTCACGCGACGGGGACGATGGAGGAGTTCACGGCGACCGAGAACGGCGACGGCACGATCACGATCGACTTCGAGAAAGGAGAGGCCGAGAATGCGGAGATCAGAGCCATCGAGATCATCGAATCGGAGGACGGCTCCCAGTAGGGGCGACGACCGATGACTGAATCAGCCGCGCGTCCCGTCGCCGCTCACACGCTGTCGACCCCGGTGGTCGACGCCGCTAGCGACGCGGTCGACGCCGTTCGCGACGACGACGGACACACTCTGCGACGCGGCCACCGTATCGAACGACGACCGACCCCACGGCGACAACGAAACCTAAGCACACGAAACTAAACGATGAACGACACAGTACACGGATATCTCAGACAGTCGATCGCGGCGCTCGTCGCGCTCACGATCGTCCTCTCGGTCTTCGGACCAGTTGGGACGGTGGCGGCCGATCCGAGTGTCTCGATCGAGCAGACAGCAGACAACACGACGGTCAATTCCGGCGATACGGTGACCATCACGACGACGCTGACAACGGAGGACGTTAACGGTCCGCTCGTCGAGTTGGAGTTCCCGGACGGTTGGGAAGGCACGGTGACTGACTCGGACGGTGGAACTGCGAGTCCGCAGGACAATACTGGCAACGCTCTTCCGTCGAACTCCCCGTCGGTCCTGTGGCTCAGTTCGGGGACCTACGAGGTCACGACCGAGCTACAGGTGCCGGAAGACGCGGCCCCCGGCGAGTACGCGATCTCGGCGACGGGATCCGGCGTGGACCCGACCGACGATGACGCCGTCGCGAACGAGGACGACGAGATAGCTTCAACAGAGACGACCATCACCGTCGAAGATCCTGACCAGAATGAGGATCCCTCGGCGTCCTTCACCGCGAGTCCGTCCTCGCCCGAAGCGGGTGAGACGGTCTCCTTCGACGCGTCCGGATCCAGTGACGCGGACGGCTCGATCGCCTCCTACGCGTGGGACTTCGGCGACGGCGAGACCGACAGCGGTGAGTCGCCGACACACGAATACGACTCGGCAGGTGACTACACGGTCGAACTGACCGTCACCGACGACGACGGCGCGACCGACACGACGACGCAGACCGTCTCCGTGAGCGCGCCGCCGCAGCCTGATCCGGCGAGCTTCCAGCTCTCGGCACTCGATATCGAGTCGCCGGTCGAGCAGGGGAGCGACGCCGAAGTGACCGCGACAGTCGAGAACGTCGGCGACGAGTCCGGCACGCAAACGGTCGCGCTCGACGTCGACGGCAGCGAAGTCGACAGTCAGTCCGTCACGCTCGACGGCGACGCGAGCCAGCAGGTGAGCTTCGACGTCGATACCAGCGGTCTCTCGGTGGGCGATCACGACGTGACGCTCTCGACCGACGACGACAGCGCGACCGGCACGCTCGCCGTGACCGAGCAGCCCCCGGAGAATCAGGATCCCACGGCGGCGTTCAGTTCGTCACCCGCGGACCCGGAAACGGGTGAGACGGTGACGTTCGACGCCTCGGCGTCGACGGATTCCGACGGCTCGATCGCGAGCTACGAGTGGGACTTCGGCGACGGTGAAACGGCTACCGGTGAGACAGCCACGAACGCGTACGACTCGGCAGGTGACTACACGGTCGAACTGACCGTCACCGACGACGACGGCGCGACCGACACGGTCACCGAGACCGTGACGGTCAGTGAGCCCTCGGAGCCCGAACCCGGACTGTCGACGGCGGTGTCGCTGTCACCCGATGACGAACTCGTCGCGGTGAACGGCTCGACGACGTTCGACGTGGTCGTCGAGAACGCCGACGGCGGCGTCGGCGCGTACAGCCTCGGCGTCTCGGTCGACGACACGTCGACCGCGACGATCTCCGAGATGTCGGCCGACGGCCCGCTCTCGGACGTCCAAGTCGCGGGCGACGGGAGTTCGGCGAGCGCCGACGTGGCGCTGCTCGATACCGACGACACCGGCTCCGTGACCGTCGCGACCGTGACCGTCGACGGCGAGTCCGACGGCGCGACCGACCTCGCGCTCGATGTCTCCAGTCTCGGCACCGAGTCCGGCGAGCCGTACGAGGTCACGGAGACCAACGGCGCGTCGCTCAGTGTCTCCGAGCTCGTGGTCGGCGCGTCCGAACAACCCGCGCAGGACCCCGACAACGACGGCGTCTACGAGGACGTGAACGGTGACGGCACCGTCGACGAACTGGACGTCCAGCTCCTGTTCGCCGAGCGGGACAGCGGCGTCGTCCAAGACTCGTCCGACGCCTTCGACTTCAACGGCGACGGCGAGTTCGACATTCTCGACGTGCAGACGCTCTACTACGAGGAGGTCGCCTGATCGACGATGGCCGCGGCTACGACCCGACGTCGAAATCGATTCGCGGCGTGCGCGCTTGCGCTCGTCGTGATCCTTGCCGGGGCGGTCAGCGTCGCGGCCGCCGCCGACACGACCGATCTCGGCGTCTCTCCGGAAGCCGACACCCTCGATTCGGGAGCGACCACTGAGGTCGACGTGATCGTCGAGAACGCCGACGATGGCGTCGGCGCGATCAACGCGACCGTCACGCTCTCGAACCCGGACGTGGCGTCCATCGAGGACGTGACGATCCACGGCGATCCCGGCCTCGACAACGTCACCGAACGCGACGACGGCGTCGACGTCAGCGCCGCACTCGTGGACACCGACGACACGGGGCGCGTCACGGTTCTGACGCTCGTCGTCCGCGGCGAATCGGCCGGGGAGACGGCGATCGACGTGAATATGCGCGCGTTGGGCGATGAAGACGGTGCCGCCTACACAGTAGCGGACGCCGAGCGACCGACGCTCACGGTCGATGACGCATCGTCGTCGAACGATTCGGACTCCTCGGATTCGAATTCGGTCGAGGAACCCGTCGATGACAGCGAGGACGACAGTGGTGCCGACGATAGCGGTGACGCCGCCGACGAGTCGTCCACAGGTGGGAGCAGTGAATCGAGCGGTGACGACGATTCCGATGCCTCCACCGGCAGCGGCGACGGCCCCGCCGAAGCGATCCCCGAGGAACTAGAGAGCGGGGGGAACGAGCTCTCGACGGACCGCTTCTCGACTCTGTACGGTCCCGCTGGCCTTCTCGGAATCGTCGCTATCGGCGCGCTCGCGATCTACCGCTTCCGGTAACCACCTCGGCACTCCGCTTTCGGTAGCGACGTCGGCACTCCGTTTCCGGCGACGTCGGCTCTCTCACTCTCGTCTTCATTCTTGTCGGAGATCCAACTCACGACTTGGTTTTATTACCCGCTGCGACCATTGCTGACTATGTCCCGTGCCGACGACTCGTCAACCGTCGGGGCGTTGCCGGCACTCGGGATCACGCTGATCTACGCCGTCGTGAGCGGTGGATGGATCGCTTTTTCGGACCGCCTGTTGGCGTCGATGGTCTCTGATCCCGGTCTGTACACGCAGTTGCAGACCGGGAAAGGGTGGGCGTTCGTCGCCGCCTCGTCGGCGTTGATGTACTTTCTCATCTCCCGACGAGAGGCCGAATTGGCCGAGCAGAACAGCCAGTTAGAGCGGGCGCTCCAGCAAATTTCGATCCTCCACCGGATTCTCCGGCACAACCTCCGGAACTCGTGTAACGTCATCAACGGGAACTTGGGACTGCTGCGGGAGCGCGAGGGCATCGAAGACGACCGATCCGCCGAGGCGATCGAGACGCACGTCGACGAGTTAGTCCGACTGAGCGAGAAATCCCACCTACTCCGAGATATCGTTCTCGACGGTGTCGGTTCAGTCAACACGATCGATCTGTCCTCGCTCCTTCGAGAGCGGATCAGAGCCTTCGAAGCCGATCATCCGGACGTCGTCGTCGACGCTGATCTGCCGGAAAAATGCCCCGTTCGAGCGCACAACCGCCTCGCGTACGGCATCGACGAACTGTTCGAGAACGCCGTCAAGCACAACGACTCGGCGCAACCGAAAGTCTGGGTGTCGATCCGTTCTGATGTCGACGAAACAGTCGACCTCGATATCGCCGACAACGGCCCCGGCGTTCCGGAAATCGAACGTGAGGTCGTCGAAAAGGGGGAAGAAAAGCCGCTGTTTCACTCCCAAGGGATCGGCCTCTGGGTCGCGCGAGCGGCCGTCGTCGAATCCGGCGGCGAGATCCGGTTCGTGGACAACGAACCGCGGGGATCCATCGCGCGGATCACGCTCCCGAAGGCGTCGCGGACCTGAGTCGCGGCGGCGTCGCAGAATCATTCGGGGCGGCGCGCAAGCGTGAGTTTATAGGTGATCGCGGGGGGAGAGAGAGTATGGAACTCTTCGGGACCGCCGGGATTCGCGGCTCCGCGCGAGAGCGGGTGACGCCGGAGCTCGCCCTCTCTGTCGGGCGCGCGGTCGCCACTGACGCGGTCGAAGCGGCGGGAACGGAAGGCACGGTGGACAGTGACCCCGACGCGGCGGTCGTGGTCGGTCGCGACGGGCGAACGACCGGACCGGCGCTCGCGGCGGCCGTGGAGGCGGGCGTCGAGTCGGCGGGCGCGGACGTTCGGCGCGTCGGCGCGGTACCGACCCCCGCGCTGGCGTTCGCCTCGCAGGGGCGATTCGGCGTGATGCTGACGGCCTCGCACAACCCGCCGACCGACAACGGGATCAAGGTGTTCGTCGACGGCGAGGAGTACGACCGCGAGCGAGAGCGGGGCGTCGAAACCCGCGTCGACGCCGGACAGCGACCGACCGAGTGGGACGAGTGGGGCGGGTCGGAGTCGCTCGATGTCCTCTCGCCGTACCGCGCGGCCGTCGTCGACTACGCCGAATCGTTCGGCGCGGACGCGACGGGACTGGACGTCGCGGTCGACTTGGGGAACGGAATGGGCGCGCTCGGCACGCCGCAGACGCTCCGCGAACTCGGTGCGCGCGTGGTCACCCTCAACGGCCAAGTCGACGGCCACTTCCCCGGCCGGGAGTCGAAACCGACGCCCGAGTCGCTCTCGGATCTGCGGGCCTTCGTCGCGGACGGAGCCTTCGACTTCGGGATCGGTCACGACGGCGACGCCGACCGGATCGTGATCGTCGACGCCGACGGCGATGTCGTCCACGAGGACACCGTCGTCGCAATCCTGGCCTCACACTTCGTGCGCGCGTCCGAGGCGGACGATCCGGTGGTCGTGACGACGCCGAACGCCTCGGGTCGGATCGACGAGCGCGTTCGCGACGCGGGCGGGCGCGTCGAGCGCGTTCGCCTCGGGGCGCTGCACGAGGGAATCGCCTCGGCCCGAGCGAGCGGCGGCGACGTGGTCTTCGCCGCGGAGCCGTGGAAACACATCCACCCCGCACACGGCGGCTGGATCGACGGTATCGCCTCGGCGGCCGTGCTGACGCGACTCGTCGCAGCGGAGGGACTCGACGGGCTTCGAGAGCCGGTCACCGAACGCCCGTACCGGAAAGTGAGCGTCGACTGCCCGGACGGTCGGAAGCCTGACGTGATGACGCGGCTGGAAACGTCGCTTCCGGAGGCCTATCCGGAGGCGAGCGTCGACACCGAGTACGGCGTCCGACTGGAGTTCGAGGGCGGGTCGTGGACGCTCGTTCGACCCTCCGGGACGGAACCGTACGTCCGCGTGTACGCCGAGGCCGACGACGTCGACGCGTTCGTCGCCGACGTCTCGGAGGTCGTCGAAGCGGCCGTCGAGGACGCAGAGCACTGACGAGGCCATCGACGTGGTCGCCGTGTCTCCAGCGTGACCAAGTTTGCGACACGCTATCGAATACCTGTCCACTTTTTTCAGTCGAGGATCGCGGGTGCACAGCCCAAAGCGACGATTTTATGCACATCTCACTACCAGGTGTTCTATAGGTGTCCACAGCTATGGATAGACGTACATTCGTGAAGGCGACTGGTGTGGCGGGAATTGCCGGATTGGCGGGCTGCAGTGGGGGGCCCTCCGGTGGCGACGGCGGCGACAGCTCCGGAGATTCCGGCGGCGACAGCGACTCCGGCGGCTCCGAGACAGAGCAGACGACGACCGAGGGGGAAAGCGGCCCGGCGGCCAACATCGGGATGGTCTACGCGACGGGCGGCCTCGGCGACGGGTCGTTCAACGACCAAGCCCAGCAGGGTGCGCTGCAGGCCGAAGAAGAGCTCGACATCTCCTTCAACGAGGCTCAGCCCGACGAGGTCTCGCAGTTCAGTTCGTTCCAGCAGCAGTTCGCGCAGTCGACGGATCCGAACTACGATCTCGTCTGCTGCATCGGCTTCCTGCAGACGGACGCGCTGACGGAAAACGCCGAGTCCTACCCCGATCAGGACTTCATGCTCGTCGACTCCGTCGTCGAAGCCTCGAACGTCGACAACTACGTGTTCGCCGAGCACGAGGGGTCGTACCTCGCCGGCCTGATGGCCAGCCTGCTCACGACGCGGGACTTCTCGGCCGGTGCCGGGTCGACCGAGGGCGACTCGACGAACCTCGGGTTCGTCGGCGGCGTCGAGTCCGATCTGATCCAGAAGTTCGAGGCCGGGTTCGTCGCGGGCGCACAGGCCGGCAGCGACGACGTCGACGTCAGTACGAACTACACGGGAAGCTTCAACGACCCCGCGGCGGGGAAAGAGGCCGCCACGGCGATGTACAACAGCGGCGCTGACATCGTCTACCACGCGGCCGGAAACACCGGCACGGGCGTCTTCCAAGCCGCCCAAGAGCAGGGCAAGTTCGCGATCGGCGTCGACCGCGACCAGTCGGTCACGAAGCCCTCCTACAGCGACGTCATCCTCGCGAGTATGTCCAAACGCGTCGACACGGCCGTCTACAACTCCATCGAGTCGGTCGTCGAGGGTAACTTCGAGGGCGGTGACATCATCACCCTCGGACTCGAACAGAACGGGGTCGAACTCGTTTGGGGCGACGAGCTCGGTTCGGAGATCCCCGACGACGTCACCGAGGAAGTCGCGACCGCACGCGAGGACATCATCGCGGGCGACATCGACGTTCCCGACTCGCCCGAGTAAGGTAGTCGGCGGCAGATCGGAGCGCTGACTGTTCGTGAGGGCGAGATCCGCCACATATTTTCGCGACGCACGTCACACACAGTTGCCACGTCCGGTATTTTCGAGCGGTCTGACGGCGTAATATCCAAACCTATTCGTTGGTCCCCCGACGAAGGGAGAGACAGATCTATGGATACAGCCGTCCACCTCGACGGGATCACCAAACGGTTCCCGGGTGTCGTCGCCAACGACGACGTGGACCTCGCCGTCGAGCGCGGGACTGTACACGCTCTCCTCGGTGAGAACGGTGCGGGAAAGACGACGCTGATGAACGTTCTCTACGGTTTCTACGATCCGACTGCTGGCCGCGTGCTCGTCGATGACGCGGAGCGATCGTTCGATTCGCCACGCGACGCGATCGACGCCGGGATCGGGATGATCCACCAGCACTTTATGCTGGTCGATCCGATGACGGTCACCGAGAACATCACGCTCGGCAACGAGCCGAAAAAGTGGGGCGGACTCGCGATCGATCGAGAGGCCGCCAGAGCGGCCGTCGTCGACCTCTCGGAACGCTACGGGTTCGACGTCGACCCCGACGCCCGGATCGAGGACGTCTCCGTCGGCGAACAACAGCGCGTCGAGATCCTGAAGGCGCTCTACCGCGGTGCGGATATCCTCATTTTGGACGAACCGACGGCCGTGCTGACGCCCCAAGAGGTCGAAGAGCTGTTCGAGGTGCTCGAAGAGCTGACCGCGCAGGGCAAGACGATCATCTTCATCACGCACAAGCTCGGCGAGGCGATGCGCGCGGCCGACGAGATCACGGTGCTCCGCGACGGCCGCAACGTCGGCACCGTCGTCGCCGACGAGACGACACGCGAGGGCCTCGCGGAACTGATGGTCGGCCGCGAGGTGCTCTTAGACGTCGACAAGCCGCCGGCTGAAACGGGTGACGTCGTCGCCGCCGCCTCCGACATCGTCGTCGAGGACGAGCGCGGAGTTCGCGCCGTCGACGGCGTCGGTTTCGAGGTGAGAGCGGGAGAAGTGTTCGGCATCGCGGGCGTCGACGGCAACGGGCAATCGGAGCTCATCGAAGCCCTGACAGGCCTCGAGAGCCCGGACGGCGGCCGGATCGAGTTCCTCGGCCGGGACGTCACCGACGACTCGCGGCGGAGCCGGATCGACGCCGGAATGGCGTACATCCCCGAGGACAGACAGGACCGCGGTCTCGTGATGGACTTCGACCTCGTCGAGAACGCGCTCCTCGGGAGCCAACACACCGCCGAGTTCGGCCCGAACGGTCGGATCGACTGGCCCCACACGCGAGAACACGCCGAGGAGATCATCGACGAGTACGACGTCCGCCCCCCGAACGCCGATTCGATTTCGGAATCGCTCTCGGGCGGCAATCAGCAGAAGTTCATCGTCGGCCGCGAGTTCGAGCGCGACCCGAAACTCGTCGTCGCGGCGCACCCGACCCGCGGCGTCGACGTCGGCTCGATCGAATTCATCCACGAGCGCCTGTTGGAACTCCGGAAGGAGGGCGTCGCGATCCTGCTCGTCTCCTCGAAACTCGAAGAGGTGCAGGGGCTGTCCGATCGGCTCGCCGTGATGTACGAGGGCGAGTTTATGGACGTCGTCGACCCGTCGGCGACGACCGAAGAGGAACTCGGCCTGTTGATGGCCGGCGAACGCCCCGAACCGGCGGATCCGGCGACGACCGAGACGGAACAGGACGTCGAGGCGTCCGCCGGAGGTGAACGCGCGTGACCGTTCGCGACCGCGCCCGCGACGTCCTCGAACGGCTCGCGACCGCGTCGGCGACCGAACGGATTCTGATCAGCACCGCGGCGCTCGTGCTCTCGATTCTCGTCGGAGCGGTCCTCGTGCTCATCGCCGGGCGGATGACGACGTGTACGGCCAACGAGGCGGTCTATTACTTCGGCACGGGGTTCTGTTATGACCCCGTCCTCGTCTTCGATCGGCTGTTCTTGGGCGCGCTCGGCAATCCGCAGAGCGGCGGCTGGTCGCCGGACGGACAGTTCTCCGTGACTCTCCGTGAGACGACGCTGCTGCTCTTTACGGGTCTCTCGGTCGCCTTGGCGTTCCGCGCGGGCATCTTCAACATCGGAACACAGGGACAGATGGTCGTCGGCGCGCTGGCGACCGCGCTCGGCGTCCTCTGGGTGTCGCCGCTCGTCTCCGGGGTCGTCGGCACGGTGCTTCTGATCCCGTTCGGAATTCTCGTCGGCGCGGTGTTCGGCGGGCTGTACGGCGCGATCCCCGGCCTGCTCAAGGCCTACGCCGAGGCCAACGAGGTCATCACGACGATTATGCTCAACTTCATCGCGACCGGGGTCGCGCTGTATCTCGTCAGCGGCGTCTTCAAGGACCCGAACAGCCCGGCGAACCAGACGGTCCCGCTGCCGGAGTACGCGCAGTTCCCGACCGTGCTCTTCGGTGGACAGCAGGACTTCTCGCTTATCGCGCTCGCCTTCGGCATCGTCGCGGTCGTCGGGCTGTACTACATCCTCGAATACACGGCGTTCGGGTACGACGTCCGCACGAGCGGGATTCAGCCCGACGCCGCGGAGTACGGCGGCGTCGACGCGGGGCGAACGATCGTCGCGAGCCTCACGCTCTCGGGCGCGCTCGGCGGGATCGCCGGCGCGATGTACGTGATGATGATCCTCGGGACGTTCCAGACGGGCGTTCCCGACTACGGGTTCGACGGGATCACCGTCTCGATCCTCGCGGGGAACAACCCGCTCGGTGTCGGTGTCGCAGCGCTGCTCTTCGGCGTCCTCAAGAGCGGCACGACGGTCGTGCAGTTCGCGACCGACGTCCCGCCGCAGCTCGTCGGGGTCCTCCGCGGGCTCATCATCCTCTTCGTCGCGATGCCGGAGTTCTTCCGGCTGATCGGCAAGCGGGTGACCGACGCGGGAGATAGGGTCGTCGCCACCGACGGCGGTCGGCCGGGGGGCGAGGAAGATGAGTGAGACCACGGCCGATTCAGTCGCCGGTCCAGACGAGGGGCTGTTAGAGCGCTATTCGTCGCGGGTACTCATCGCGGGCATCACGCTCGTCGCGCTCGCGCTGCTTCTCGTCGGCGGGTGGCTGTTCCCGGACTCGATCGTCGGAACCTTCGCCGACGTACTCACCAGCCGGAACACGCTTTCGGCGGCGCTTCGGCTCTCGGTCCCGATCGCTTTCGCCGCCTTGGGCGGCATCTTCTCGGAGAAGTCCGGTGTGATCAACATCGGCCTCGAAGGGCTTCTCATCATCTCGGCGTTCACCGCGATCTACGTCACCGACGTCACCGGAGGCGTCTGGATCGGGTTCGGCGGCGGTATCGTCGCCAGCGCGCTCTTAGCGCTGCTCTTCGCGGTCGTCACGATCGAGTTCCGCGCGGATCAGATCATCGCGGGGCTCGCCGTCTGGCTCATCGCGCTCGGGCTCGCGCCGTTCGCCTCGCAGGTCATCTACGGCGGCCCCAACACGCCGACGGTCGCGACGCCCGGGTCGATCTCGGTGCCGGTGCTCGCGGACATCCCGTTCTTCGGCGCGCTGTTCTCGGCGTCGCCCTCCGTGTACCTGCTGTTTCTGGCCGTCGGCCTCTCGTGGTACGTCTTCGAGCGAACCACGTTCGGTCGCTGGGTCCGCGCCAGCGGTGAGAACCCGAAGGCGCTGGACACGGCGGGCGTGAGCGTCACGCGCGTCAGATACGCTGCGGTGCTCATCTCCGGTGTACTCTCGGGGATGGGCGGGGCCGCGCTCTCGCTCGATCTCGGGCAGTTCACCGGTAACGGGCCGACGATGGTCAACGGGAAGGGATTCATCGCCATCGTCGCGTACCTGTTCGGCAACTACAACCCGATCGGCGCGTTCCTCTCGACGCTGCTCTTCGCGGGGCTCGACGCGATGCAGACGTTCCTCCAGTTGCAGGGCATCGGCGTTCCCCGTCAGCTCATCCGTATCACGCCGTTCGTCGTCGTGATCATCGTCCTCGCGCTCGTCGGCCGCACGCGGATTCCCGAGGCCGCGGGCGAGCACTACGAATCCGGCGAGGGGTGAGCCGGACTGCGGGACGGTCTCTGTCTGCACCGATTCCGGCGTCCCCGACCGAGGGATAAAGAGTTTTCCGGACGCACGCGAGAGACGGAACGATGAGTACCTCCCACGAGTACGACGTCGTCGTCGTCGGGGCGGGGACGGCCGGCTGCTACGCGGCGGCCACCGTCGCCCGCGAGGGCCTCGACGTCGCCATCGTCGAACGGAAGTCCGCCGAAGAGGCGGGCCACATCGCCTGCGGTGACGCGCTGAAGGGGGCTGACGCCTTCCCCGAAGCGATCCCGAAATCGCAGATCGAGGGCGCGTTCACGAACACGGGCGTCGACCACGGCCGATTCGAGATCCCCCAAGAGGACACGGTCCTCGAAATTCCCGTGCCGGGCGAGCTGGCAGTCATCGACCGCTGGGAGTACGGTCGCCTGATCATCGAGGGAGCCGAGCGGGCTGGCACCGAGTTCCACTACGACACCGTCGTTCAGGACGTCGTGCAGGACGACGACGGCACCGTCACCGGCGTCCGCGCGAAGACGAACGGCGAGGTCGTCGCGTTCGATGCCGACGTCGTCGTCGACGGCGCGGGTTCGCTCTCGATCCTGCAGGATAAGACCGATTTCTCGAACGCCACGTTCGATACGAACGTCTCCTACTCGCAGTTCTGTTCGGCGTACAGAGAGATCGTCGAAGTCCCAGAGCCCGTCGAGTGGGACGACGCGCTGGTCTTCAAACCGACCGAGCGAGCGGCCGGATACCTCTGGTACTTCCCGCGGACCGAGACGACGATCAACGCCGGCCTCGGCTTCCAGATGAACGAGGAACCGATGAAGCTCGTCGAGGACCTGAAGAGAGACCTTCGGAACCGACCCGAGTTCGAGGGTGCGACAGTCACCGACAAACTCGGCGCGGCGCTGCCGACCCGGCGTCCCTACGACTCGGCGGTCGCGGACGGCTTCGTCGCGGTCGGCGACGCCGCCGGCCACGTCAACCCTACCACCGGCGGCGGCATCGCCGGAGCCGCCTACGCGGGGACCTACGCGGGCCAGCAGGTCATCCGCGCCATCGGCGACGGCGACGTCAGCGAGGACGCGCTGTGGCACTACAACGAGCGCGTGATGGACCACTTCGGCGGGCGCTACGCCGGACTCGACGTGTACAACGTCCTCTCGACCGCCGTCGACGTCGACGACCTGATGGGACTTCTGGCCTCGCTTCCGGGCGAGAAGCTCGCGGAGGCGCTGTACTCCGGTACCACCTCGTTCGGTCCGGCGCTGGTCGCGAAGACCGCGAAAGACTCCTTCGGTTACTGGGGACAGATCCTCAATTTCTACAAGACGAAGAGCCTCGCGGACGAACTGATGGATCACTACGCCCGCTATCCGGGCCGACCCGAGGCGCTCGAAGTCTGGAAGGACCAGCGCGACGACCTGATGGACGACATCTACGCGGTCACCGGCGCGGATCCGAAGTACTGAGCAGTCGGACGCCGACGGCTCTCGCTCTCGGGGACGATCGAGGTATTCCGATGACCGGTGCTTTACTACCGAGGGAGTGCTACGGTGGAGTATGTCCATCGACACTGCTATCGACCGCATCGCGGAGGCCGAATCCGAGGCAAACGTACGGGATGACGACCGGGAGCAGCAATATGAGGTCTACGAAAAGACGTTCCGCGCTCTGGAAGACGTCACACCGGACGACAACGACGAGGGAATCGCCGTCGTGACCGACTGGATCATCGAGCGGATTCAGGCGACCCGGCAGCGTCCGAGTTCACGAACAGTCCGTCAGCGCGCCCGGCAGTACTGTCAAGAAAACGGATACGGGGTCAGCGACAACGATTGGCTCGGGAGGTAAAAACGAGTAGATCGATCGCACACAGGACCGCAAGAACGTCGCTGGCGCTTAGAATCGAGATCCAACAGAGACGGTAGCCATTCGAGAGCACGCAGTCTTCCGATCTATCAATATACAAGGCGAGTCCCTCGGGGCTTGACGAGGGAATTCACCGCCTCGATTCGGGCGTCCGTTGTAGAGTCTGCTCGCCAAGCGTCCCGGCAGATCTCCGTCGGAGCAGTGGGAAGATGCACAGCGACGTCGCGAGACAGACCGCGAACACCAGCCGCGGCGTCGTTTCGGTCAACAGGGTCGCCGGAATCACTAATCCGACGAGAAGACTCGATTAGGTGGCGAGAGTCGACCGGAAGCCGCGGCGAATCGTCATCGCGTGAGCGAAGTCGGCTTCGGAGAGAACACCCACGAGCGAACCTTCTTCGTAGACGAGGGCTTCGAAGCCGCCGGACTGGTTCAGCATCGCTAGCGTATCGAAGGCGTCGTCACCAGCCTCGACCCGCGGGATCTCCTCCATAATCTCCTCGACTCGCGTCGTCGCTCGGTCGCCACGACCGACCTTCCTCAGGTCCTCGAGCGTGACGGTACCGACCACCGAACCGGCGGCATCGGTGACGAGGTGAGTCGTCTGGCGGTCACGGAGCATCTGCTCTCCGAGTTCGTCGACCGTCGTGCCGGCCGAGATAGAGGCGGGATCGCGCGTCATAATGTCGCCGACAGCGATGCCTTCGAGCAGTTCGTCGAGGAGAACCGTCCGCGATTCGGTCGTCGCAGCGCCGTAAATGAACAGTGCCAGAAGCAGGAGAATGATCTGAAAGTTGAGAACGCCGACAATAGCGAACAGGAACGCGAAAGCGACGCCAACCCGAGCGGCGATCCGAGTCGCAGTTCCGTACGGGCGGGACCGAGCGAGGATCGCCCGGAAGATGCGACCACCGTCCATCGGGAACGCCGGAAGCAAGTTGAAGACCGTCAGTGAAACGTTGGTAATTGCGAGCCAGCCGACGACAAAACGGGTCACTTGCAACGATCGCGGGGTGATCAAGACGCCCGCATAGCAGACTACAGCGACGAGAACGCTCGCAATTGGCCCGGCGATAGCGATCCAGAATTCACGGTTCCATTCCTTCGGAAGGGTTTTCAGCGACGCAATTCCACCCAAAATCCACAGGGTGATGGACTCGATTTCGATGTCGTATCGGAGCGCAACCCACGAGTGACCGAGTTCGTGGAGCGTCACACTCACGAACAGCCCAACAGCTGCGGCGACGCCGATGATCCATGGAGTAGCGCCAGCTCGAAGGCGATCGATATCGAATCCGACACCGGTGAGACCTTCGATAAATCCCGCGTACAGCTCGATCTGTTGACCGCTTCCGATCAACCACGCGAGGATCGGGAGGAAGATCAACAGCGACGTATTTATCCGAATCGGGATTCCCCATATCTCCATTACGGTGTAACTTCGCATACAACCTATTGATAAGCAGTATCCCGAAAACAGTGGCGATTCACGGGGTTAACTGTTGATTGGAAACCGAAGTCAGAGCCGGCGTAGGAGAGCAGTATCTACGGCACCCAACGCCCGGGAGCACACGCGCACTCAGTTGCAATGGATACGATAGAACCCGCCGTTGATTCCTCCGAGAAGCGGTTCAGCGGACCTGACTCGGACTATCGGAGTCGAGCGACCGTTTGATCACCCCGTTCCTCGACTCGGACGAGGCCGTCATCAGCGAGATCTGAAAGTAGGTCTCGAAGCCACTCTCGCCCGTGCTCACCGTCGGGAGTGTAGTCCACGCGGATTCGGTGGCCGAGCGTGTCCAGATCCATTTCGTCGTGTTCGCCGAGGAGTCGAACGATCCGCCCGCGGAACTGCCGGCGGCTCCCCTCGAAACTCGGTTGGGTCGGAACGTCGGGCGCGGTGAAGTCACCGATCTGGTAGGCGTGACACCACCGTCGCCACGGGCAGCCCGCCTCGTCGCACCGGGGGGTCTTCCCGCAAGCGACGCCGCCGAGTTCCATTATGGCGTTGTTCCAGACGCGAGACTCGCCTGCGGGCATCAGTTCCGCAGCCACGCGCTCGAATTCCGAATCGTCGTCTTCGACGTCGAAGGCCCGATAGAAGAGCGGTATGATGTAAGTGAGAGCGAACATGCCCGGGAGCTTGGGCGTACTGTCGCGGACCTTCAGGACTGACGCGGTTATTCTGCCTTTTCGAGGAACGAGACGAACTCCGTTTTTCCGATACCTTCGGTACTGACGAGTTCGTCGTGTTCAGCACGGGTGACGGATTTAGTGAGGAAGTCCGTACAAAGTTCGGTGTGCACATCCCCATAGTGCGCGTACGCTTCTGAAAGTAAAATCGACGTCGTACTCTGCAAGAAGCTCTCGATGCTATTCTTCCGCACAATGGTGGGCGCGTTCGCAACGGTTTCGTAGTCTGGATCGCCTGCATTATGGTTTTCTTCAAACCGCGCTAGTCATTCGCTGTGTTTCAGGGTGGAAATCCTGCGGAGTTATGAAGCTACATTTACTTGTAAGTGCACAATGGACTCTCTTCCGCCCAAAATTCGTGTTCTCCACGTCGATGATGAGCCGGAGCTAGCGGAACTCACCGCAATTTATCTTCGTCGGGAAGACGACCGCTTTGTCGTCGAATCAGCGACGAGCGTGAGTGAAGCCCAAGAGATGTTTTCAGTACGTGAGTATCACTGTGTTGTCTCAGATTACGATATGCCTGGACAATCTGGACTTGACTTTCTCACTACACTCCGCGAAACACATCCTCGAATCCCGTTCATTCTGTACACAGGGAAGGGGAGCGAAGAAGTTGCGAGTGATGCGATCTCTGCTGGAGTAACTGACTACCTCCAGAAGGAAACAGGATCCGGTCAGTATGCGATTCTCGCTAACCGAATCAAAAACACCGTCGCCAGCTACAACGCACAGGACTCGATCCGAGAGACAAAACAGCGGTTCGCAGAACTCGCAGAGAACTCGGAAAACGTCCTGTACAGTTTTACTGGGGATTGGAGCGAATTACTCTTCATCAACTCCGCATTCGAGGATATCTGGGGGATCCCGGTCGAAGCACTCGATGAGTCCCCTGAGGTGTTCCTCGAACACATCCACGAGAACGACCGCAAAATGGCGAGAGAGTCGATGGAGAAGTTGGCGAATGGGGCCCCTGACGAGATCGAGTACCGTGTGATGAATCCGGAGCAGGGGCTTCAGTGGGTGCGCGGACAGAGTAAACCGATCTTTGGTGACGACGGGTCCGTCGTCAGGATCGTTGGCTATGTACAAGACATCACGGAGTACAAGGAGGACCACGGGCTCCACGTCATCGAAACTGCGACTGAAGGGATCAGCCTCGTTGAACCTGATGGCACGTTCTCATACGTGAACCCTGCGTTCGCCACGCTCTTTGAGTACGAGCGGTCAGAGCTCGTCGGTCGGTCGTGGAAACAGCTCTATCACAACGAGGAAGCGGAACGGCTCGAACACCGTATCCTTCCAGATGTCGCAGAGACTGGGTACTGGAGCGGTGAAACCGTTCGTCTCACCAAGCACGGAGATCGGCGTATTACTGATCACCGTTTGGCACAGACTGAGAGTGGGAGCATCGTGTGCACGGCCCAAGACATCACCCGAGAGCGGAGAGCAGCATCGAAGCAACACGGGGAGTTCTACTACCTCTTTGAGGAAGCAGCTACGAGCACGTTCTATACCCTCGACCATGAGGGCTACGTGACCCGGTGGAACGACAGAGCTGAAGACGTGCTCGGGTATTCGGTCGAGGACTGTCTCGGAACACATCTCGGTGCTTTCCTCTCCCCAGACACGGCCGGTGGACAGCGTGCAGAGGAACTTATCGAATCTGCCCGGACTGACGGAGAAGTCACAGCAGAACTGGAGTGGACGCGAGACGATGAGAGTACGTTCACAGCCACAACGACCATCGTCGCAAGTTACACGGCGGCAGGAACACTTCGTGGATTCGGTGTCGTGCTCGCACCGGTCGATGCACCGACGACACCCGCGTAGCGGTCAGTCAACAATTTCAACGTCGATAAACTCGAAGCGTGCGCCGCCGGACTGTTCTTCGGTCAGTTCAATCGACCAGTCGTGGCGCTTGGCGATACGAGTGACGATGGTAAGACCGACACCGTTCCCACCATATCCGGTCGAAAAGCCGTGCTCAAAGACATCCTCGCGCTTCTCCTTGGGGATGCCTGTTCCCGTGTCTTCGACGTAGAATCCGTCCTCGATGGGGCCGATTCTAATCGTGACGTCGTCGCCGCCGTGACCAATTGCGTTCCGGAACAGATTCTCAAAGAGCGCCTGTAGCTGTCCGCGATCAGTTCGTATCTGGAGGTCGGAAACCTCCAAGGTCGCGTCACGGGTATCGACCATTTCCCACGCGCTCTGTGCGACTGTGTCGAGACTCGCTGTCTCAGACGGACCTGGAACGTCGTTCGACTGGGCGAGCGTCAGGAGGTCCTGTGTGAGGTCGTCGAGGCGTGTGAGTGTCTCTTCAACCTTTGTCAGATGCGCTGGGTCACCGGTTTCTTGATACAGTTCCAAGTGGCCGGTAGCGATAGAGAGGGGATTCTGCATATCGTGTGAGATCATACTCGCAAACTGATCGAGGCGCTCGTTCTGTCGTTCTAGCGCGGTTGCAGTTTCACGTTCCTGCGTCACGTCCTGCGTGGCGAGGACACCGTACGTGTCGCCGTCGATCTCCGCGGGTTTGGTCTCGATGTGGTGAACGCGGTCGTCGTACTCAATGTCGAAAGAGCGTGGTTCGCCTCGAATAGTCGCACGTAATTCTGGTTCGAGACGGTTAGCGGTGCGTTCGGGAAACAGGTCGTGAATGGACTGACCCAAGAGTTCGGTCGCCTCCATTTTCGAGAACGGGAGGACCTCGGGGCCGACGACACGATACCGCAAGTCGTCGTCGAAGAGAACGAGAACACCGTTCGGAAAGTTCTGAATAAGCGCCTCCATAGCCTCTTGTCCGGGAGATATCTGTGTCGGGGGGTCCGGCATTTGAGTAGTACGTACTATGCGTGTAAGTACGAATAATCTTCCGAGAATCGCCTCAGGAGATGTACTTTGTCCCTCCTCGATTCTCGGCAGATTTGGACTCCGGTAGACAGGCCGCTGAAACGGGCTCGTATTAGCCGCCTCAGGACCGCTATCATTGGGTTCGATCAGACTACCGGAGTTGAGTAACTGTCTGACCGTTCCGTTCCTCGATCTGGACGAGACCGTCGTCAGAGAGGTCCGAAAGGAGACCTCGAAGCCACTCGCGGCCGTGCTCACCGTCGGGTGTGTAGTCTACGCGAATTCGATGGCCGAGCGTGTCGAGATCCATCTCGTCGTGTTCGCCGAGGAGTCGAACAATCCGTCCGCGGAACTGTCGCCTGCTCCCCTCGAAGCTCGGCTGGGTGGGCACGTCGGGTGCGGTGAAGTCACCAGTCTGGTAGGCGTGACACCACTCGCGCCACGGGCAATCCGCCTCGTCACAGCGCGGTTTCTTCCCACAGGCGACGCCGCCGAGTTCCATAATCGCGTTGTTCCAGATTCGGGACTCTCCGGCCGGCATAAGCGCGTTCGCAACGGATTCGTAGTCCGGATCGTCCGCATTATGGATTTCTGCAAACGCGCGGTACAGCACCCGCTTGACGTTCGTGTCGACGACGGCGTCCCCGTTGTTGAACGCGAACGACGCGACCGCATTCGCGGTGTAGGGCCCGACGCCCATCAGCTCGGAGAGTTCGTCGGGCGTGCGCGGGAACTCGTCGTCGTACTCCTCTCTCACCTGCCGGGCGGCCTCGTGGAGGTACTTCGCGCGGTTGTTGTACCCCAGCGAGTGGTCGCTCCAGAACGCGACGACGTCAGCGCGCTCGGCAGCGGCGAGGGCTCCGGCGGTCGGCCACTCATCGAGGAAGTCCCGCCACGCGCTGACGACGCGGTCGAGTTGCGTCTGCTGGCTCATCACCTCGGAGACGAGGATCTCGTAGGGGTCGTCGGTCTCGCGCCACGGGAACGCGCGGTGGTCGTCCTCGTACCACGAGATCAGGGCCTCGCGGACAGCATCGACGTCGTCGGCGTCGAGGTCCACGTTGTCCCCGTCGATCGCCAGCCCCTCGCCGTCAGTCATTACCGGAGCGTGGGACCGCTGGGATTTGTGAATTCTGGTCGCGGCTCGCGTGCTGTTCACTCCCGATACCGAGGCGAAAGTCGTTTGCCCCCGTCGCTCGATTCACTGAGGTATGAGCCTCGACGAACTCACGGAAGACGTACAAGCGGCCTACGGCGACGTCGACGAGGAGCAGTCAGTCTCCCTCGATCGCGAAACCCGCCACGAACTCGCGATGCTTGCGGCTGCGTTCGGGACCGATGACACCGACGAACTGCTGCGGCGCGCCGTTCACCTGCTGTTCCAGACGACCGTCGACCGCGGGACGCTCGATTTCCACCTCCGACAGGGGTACGACGTTACCTACGACGAGTATCTGTCAGGGATGACCTTCGAGGAGATGACCGGCCAAGACCAGTACCCTTCGCGCGACGACGAGCGTCGATACCAGATGTAAGCACGTCCGAGTAGACGTGAGCGTCTCCGAAGCACGCAGGGGAAGCGCTGGACGCGCGGACGAGCGTTTATATAGGAAAGAGGGGCCAGCATCCCCGTGATCTGACGCTCGCCCCGCGTCGTTCGCGGTTGCTCGGCACGTCGACGCGGGAAGCGGTGACGACAGCGCGAGCGATGGCGGAGAGGAACGTCGTCGCGAGTCGCCGGCGGTGTGTCGACTGCTCGCCCTTTCGACTCGGTTCCAGAGCGGTGAGCTTTATTCCCCGGAGTCACCGACACTAGGTATGGACACTGACGAGGTCGAACGACGGATCGAGGAGGCAATTCCGGACGCCGAGGCGACGGTCACGCTCCCGCGCGTTCCCGACGAAGACCACGAAGACGCCCACTTCGCCGCCGTGGTCGTCTCGCCGGCGTTCGAGGGAAAGACGCTCGTCCAACAGCACCAGCTGGTCTACGACGCGCTCGGCGACGCGATGACGACCGAGATCCACGCGCTCGAAATGAAGACGTTCACGCCCGAGGAGTACGAAGGTCGGTAGCGACGTCGATCGAGAACGGAACCTCTGTACCGTCTGTCTCCGAGGGCGCTAGCCGAAGTACCGCTCGAACTCCCGGACGCTCTCGTCGGTACCGGCAACGACGAGGCTGTCGTCGACGAATATCTCCGTCTGCGGCCCGACGTCGGTGACGACGTCACCGTTCCGCTCGATGGCGACGATCGTCGCGCCGGTTTTCGCTCGGACGTCGGCGTCGCCGACCGCCTGCCCGACGATCGCTGGTGCCTCCATTCGGACGACCTCGACCTGCTGGTCCAAGGAGAGCACATCCCGTCCCTCCAGCACGCGCGATGCGATCATCCGACCCGTGACCGTCGCCAGCGAGAGCACGTAGTCGCCGCCGGCGCGGAACGTCTTCGGGATGCTCCCGCTCTCGTTCACGCGGGCGACGACTTCGGCTTGGGGGACCAGATCGCGGATCACGAGCGTCGCGAACTCGGTCGTGGTGTCGTCGGACAACGCGAGCACGACCGTTTGCGCGTCTTCGATCCCCGCTTCGACGAGCGTCTCGGGTTCGGTCGCGTCGCCGACGACGTCGACACCGCCTTTCTCCACCAGATCGACCACCGTGTGCGAGATACCGGCGTCGTCGAGTGCGGCGGTGACCGTCCGGCCGACCTCGCCGTAGCCGATGACGATCGTCTCTCCCGTCCCGAAGTGTCGGATGCCCGCTCGGGTCATCGAAACGAGCGCATCCAGCTGCGCTGGACGCCCCGAGACGAACAGCACGGTTCCCGCGGGCAGGGATTCCTCGGGGGAGAGAACCGCATTGAACTCGCCGTTGATCCACGCGCCGATCACGTTGACGCCGGTCTTCTCTCTGATCCCGCTCTCTGCGAGCGTGTTCCCGGCGAGGCGACTCCCGTGATGGATCGGCACTTCCGCGAGTTCGAGGTGCTCGCCGATCTCGATCGCCTCGTCGATCTCCGCCCGGAGCGATGCCGTCACTTTCGCGGCGAGGCTCTCCCCGAGCAGCGACCGCGGCGACAGAACCTGATCGGCCCCGGCTAGCCGATGATACTTCGACCGATCGGGTTCCTCGACGACGCTGAGGACCGAGACGTCCTCCGCTACTTCCTTCGCGGCGAGAACGATGCTCGCGTCGACCTGATCGTCGCCGTCAGCGACGAGCGCCCGGGCGTCGGACAGACGGGCGTTCGAGAGGCCCTCCGTCGACTCGGGGTTCGCCCGAATCACGCGGTGCCCGTCCTCATAGAGCGCCGAGGCCGTGTCGCGATCGGGTTCGACGATCACGTACGGCACGTCGTAGGAGTCGAGCTCGGCGGTGAGAGCGTCGACTCGCGGCGTGTACGTGCAGATCACGACGTGGTCGGAGAGCGCCTCGTCGACGGCCGTCGGAATCGTCGTCGAGAAGGCGTCCTCCAGAAACGGCGTCGCCAACACCGGCAGCGCCCCGAAGAGGAGTGCCATTCCGACGAGGTCCATCACGATGATGAAGACGTTCATCTGCGGGCTCTCCCACGGCGAGTCGCCGCCGAACCCGGTCGTCGTGAACATCTCGACGACGACCTGCAGAGAATGCAGAAACGAGACCGGATCCGACTCGTAAGCCCGCATTCCCCACTGGTATCCGAGCGCCGTGAGAAACATCACTCCGACCAGAAAGCCGGCGTATCCGACGACGCGTCGTTTCCACGTGTTCACGCTTCAACGCCTGTCGGCGCAGTAGCTTAAACCGTCTGGCTCCGCGTTGACGGGTCTCTCGGCGTCCCGAAGGCGAGCGTCGAACCGACGGGTTTTACGCGCCGGCCGCTCGTCGATTCGGATATGTCCGACGACGAGTACCGCATCGAGCGGGACAGCCTCGGAGAGATGCAGGTGCCGAGAGACGCCTACTGGGGCGCACAGACCCAACGGGCGGTCGAGAATTTCCCGATCTCGGGGATCGCGTTCGGCCGCCGGTTCGTCCGGGCGCTCGGGGTCGTTAAGAAGGCGGCCGCACAGGCGAACAGCGACTTGGGCCTCGTCGACGACGACGTCGCGGACGCCATCGTCGAGGCCGCAGACGAAGTCATCGCCGGCGAGCACGACGAGCAGTTCCCCGTCGACGTCTTCCAGACGGGCTCCGGGACGTCCTCGAATATGAACGCCAACGAGGTGATCGCCAACCGCGCCGCCGAAATTATGGGCGAGTCGATCGGAGACCGCGTCGTCCACCCGAACGACCACGTCAACTTCGGGCAGTCCTCGAACGACGTGATTCCGACCGCGATGCACGTTTCGGCGCTCGAAGCGGTTCAGAAGGACCTGATTCCGGCGCTCGAAACGCTCGCCGAATCGCTGGCGGCGAAAGAGGCGGAGTTCGACGGCGTCGTCAAGACCGGTCGGACCCACCTGCAGGACGCGACGCCGATTCGACTCGGCCAGGAGTTCGGCGCGTACCGCACGCAGGTCGAGAAGGGGATCACCCGCGCCGAAAACGTCAGCGACCACCTCGGCGAACTGGCGCTCGGCGGGACCGCGGTGGGGACCGGGCTCAACACCCATCCGGAGTTCCCCGAGCGCGCCGCCGACTACATCGCCGCGGAGACCGGCCTCGACTTCCGCCCGGCCGACAGCCACTTCGAGGCGCAGGCCGCTCACGACGCGATGAGCGAGGCACACGGCGCGCTCCGGACGGTCGCAGGCTCGCTGAACAAGATCGCCAACGACCTCCGACTTCTGGCGTCGGGACCGCGGAGCGGCCTCGGCGAGATCGAACAGCCCGAGAACCAGCCCGGTAGTTCGATTATGCCCGGGAAGATCAACCCCGTCGTCGCCGAGGCGGTCAATCAGGTCCACAAACAGGTCGTCGGAAACGACGCCGCGGTCGCCGCGGGAGCGGCCGAGGGGCAGATCGACCTGAACCTCTACAAACCGGTGCTCGCGCACAACTTCCTCCAGTCAGCCGAGTTGCTCTCGAACGCCAGCGAGGTGTTCGCAGAGCGGTTCGTCGCGAAACTCGAAGCGAACGAGGAAGTCTGTGAAGAGCAGGTCGAGCGCTCGATGGCGCTCGCGACGGCGCTGAACCCGACAATCGGCTACGACAAGGCCAGCGAAGTCGCGAAGACGGCGCTCAAAGAGGACAAGACGGTCCGAGAGGTCGTCGTCGAGAAGGGATACCTCAGCGAGGAAGAGGCCGACGAGGTGCTCGACCCCGAGTCGATGACCCACCGCGGCATCCTCGGCGACGACTGAGGCCGAACCGAAGACGACTGATACCGAACGTACGCTTTTGCCCGTGCGTTCGTATACGGGTGTATGACGGGTCCGAAGCCACGGGAGCTGCTGGCCGTCGTCGATCGCTTTCCGACGCCGCCCGAATCCGAGCAGTTCGAGCGCGCTGACGAACTTCTCGACGGCACGTACAGCGCGATAGCCGGTTCTTGGTACCGAGAGCTACAGCGTCGGTCGGCGGCGTACGCCGACGGTGAGGCCCTCCGCGAATCGGTGCTCGAACACGTCGAATCGGTGCCGTCGTTCCGACTCTCGGAGGGAGCGACCCCGCTGACGCAGCGGCGAGACGCGCTCGCGAGCGCGGCCGAGACGCTCGATTCGGTGGCTGCGGTCTCGACGTGGTACGCGGACTTGCGGGCGCTGTTGGCTGACTCTCGCGGCTCGCTGTCCCCGTTCGAACGCCTCCTCCACGACTTCGGGTACGGACTGGCGCACGTGTTGTTTCTCGGGGCGTCCTCGCCCGAACAGGTGGTCCGGCGGTTGCGCGCGGCGTACCGGACCGTCGGCGTGCGAATCGACGCGACCGAGTCGGAGGACGGGACCGAGCGGACCGCGTTCACCTGCCCGTACCGGAACGTCGCGGCCGGTGCGTGCGGGAAGCGGTGGGTCTGTCACGAGAAGCTCGACCGCGTCGACGACGGGTACGTGACCTACTTGGAAACGCGCGGCATCGACTATCAGCGGCCGCGTGGCTGCGCCGGTTCCGAGCAGTGTTACTCGTCGGTCGCCCACGACGGACCCCGGCAGTGGTGGCCGAAGACGTCGCCCGAGGAGGTCGGGGTGCGGCCGTGAACCCGTCCGACGGAAGCGAGGACCGCCCCTCGTTCGACCCCGAATCGGCCCGCCGGATTATGCGCGAGTACGGCTCGTGGGCACCGGTCTACGACTGGTTCGCGCGAGCGACGGCGTCGATCGGCGGCGTCCGCGCCGGCTGCGTCGCGGCGCTGGATCTCGAACCGGGCGACACCGCCGTCGACTTCGGTTGCGGTCCCGGCGTCAACCTCCCCGCGCTTCGGGAGGCTGTCGGCCCCGACGGGCGGGTCGTCGGCGTCGACGTCACCGAGCCGATGCTCGAACGGGCGCGGGGACTCATCGAGCGACGCGGCTGGACGAACGTCTCAGTCGTTCGCGGCGACGCGACGCGGCCGCCGATCTCGCGGGCCGACGGCGTGCTCGCCACGTTCGTCACGTCGCTGTTTCCGGACCCGTACGCGGTCGTCTGTCGGTGGTGCGAACTCGCGGACGCCGTGGTCGTCGCCAACTTCGCCCCGCACGGCGGTCGCGTCGCTAACGCCGCCCTGCGCGCGTTCGCCCGGATGAACGCCCGGCTGTTCGATTTCGAGGTTGGCGATCCGCTCTGCCAACTCGCCGAACGCACGGAGGCGTGCCGCCGCGCGCTCGCGGACTGTCTGGATCGGGTCGTCTCTCGGGATTACGTGTTCGGTACGATCCGACTGCACGCCGGGTACTCGTAGGAGCTATCGTGAGCGGAGCCATCGGTTGCGTTCGCGAACCGATACGTTGATAGCTCGATCCGTCGAAATCCGACGTATGCAGGGTCTTCAGTACAGTCGCGACCAGGGTCGCGACCTCCTCGAATGCCGGCACTGCGGGGCGACGTTCCCCGAAGGCAAAGCGACGACCGACGGCTGGCACTACGCCTGCCCCGAATGTGAGGGGGCCAGCGGCATCGGCGACGGGCTCCGGCGGCTGTAGTCTGGACCGGCTGTAATTCTGGGCCGCCGCTCGCGAGTCGTCGCCGTCGACGCGGACTGAATCATTTTTTACGCCGGGCGGCGCACGTTCTCATAATGACCGCCTACGACTACGACGATCTCGGCCTCGTCGCGGGGCTGGAAATCCACCAGCAACTCGACACTGCGACGAAGCTGTTCTGTCAGTGTCCGACCGACGCCCGCGACCCCGAGTCGGCGACGCGCTCGTTCACGCGCTATCTCCACCCGACGAAGAGCGAGCTCGGCGAGCTCGACGAGGCCGCCCTCGAAGAGAGCCGCGTCGACCGCGAGTTCGAGTACCTCGCGTACGATTCGACCTGCCTCGTCGAGGAAGACGACGAGCCGCCGCACCGACTCGACGCCGAAGCCCGCGAAGTCGTGCTGCAGATCGCGAACCTGCTCGATATGGAACCGGTCGATCAGGCGCACGTGATGCGGAAGCTCGTCATCGACGGCTCGAACACCTCCGGGTTCCAGCGGACGTCGCTCATCGCCCAGGACGGCGAGATCGAGACGAGCGACGGCCCCGTCGGCGTCGAAGACCTGATGCTCGAAGAGGAGTCCGCCCAGCGGGTCGAAGAGCGCGACGACGGCGTCACGTTCTCGCTGGACCGACTCGGCGTCCCGCTCGTCGAGATCGGTACGCGCCCCGACATCGACTCGCCCGAACAGGCGCGGGAAGCCGCCGAAACGATCGGGATGCTCCTCCGCTCGACGGGCGCGGTCAAGCGCGGGCTGGGGACGATCCGCCAAGACGTGAACGTCTCGATCGCCGAGGGCGCGCGCGTCGAGATCAAGGGCGTGCAGGCGCTCGATCAGATCGACGAGATCGTCCGACGGGAGGTCGGCCGGCAGGTCGCACTGCTCGACATCCGCGAGGAGCTGGCCGAGCGCGACGCGAGCGTCGGCGACGCGGTCGACGTTTCCGAGGTGTTCGAGGGCACCGATTCCGGCGTCATCGACGGCGCGCTCTCGGGGGGCGGGACGGTGATGGCCGTCCCGCTGTACGGATTCGACGGTCTCGTCGGCCGCGAGATCCAGCCCGACCGCCGCCTCGGGACCGAGCTGTCCGACCACGCCAAGCGCCACGGCGCGGGCGGCATCTTCCACACCGACGAACTGCCCGCCTACGGCGTGACCGAGGCGGAGGTCGAAGCGCTGCGCGAGACGGTGGACGCGGACGACGGGGACGCCGTCGCCATCGTCGCCGACGACACGGAGACCGCGGAGTTGGCCATCGAGGCGGCCGCCGATCGCGCGCGGACGGCGCTCGCGGGCGTTCCCGAGGAGACCCGCGGTGCCAACGACGACGGCACGACGCGGTACCTCCGCCCGCTCCCGGGCGCGGCGCGGATGTACCCCGAGACCGACGTGCCGCCGGTCGAACTCGACCCCTCGGAGGTCGAGACGCCGGAGCTCCTGACCGAGAAGGTCGACCGGTACCAATCGGAGTTCGACCTCGACGCCGGACTCGCAGAGCAGGTCGCGTACGGTCGTCGGATGCCGCTGTTCGAGCGCGCGGTCGACGACGGCATCGACGCGACGTTCGCCGCGGGCCTGTTGGAGTCGACGCTGACTGAGCTCCGCCGCGACGGCGTCGCCGTCGAGAACCTGACCGACGAGCAGCTGCTCGCGGTGATGCACCTCGTCGAGGACGGCGAGTTGGCCAAGGAGGGCGTCGGCGACGTGCTCTCGACGCTGGCGGAGAACCCCGAGATGAGCGCCTCTGCGGCGGTCGAAGAAGCCGGCCTCTCCGGAGTCTCCGAGGACGACGTTCGCGAGGCCGTCGTCGAGGTCGTCGAGCGCAATTCCGAACAGGTCGAAGCGGAGGGAATGGCCGCCTTCTCGGGCCTGATGGGCGAGGCGATGGGTGCGCTCCGCGGGAAGGCTGACGGCGAGATCGTCAGCGACGTGCTCCGCGAAGAGATCCAAAAGCGGACCTGATCGTTGAACCTCAGCGTCCGTCCGATTACGCGGAGTGATAGCTGGCACCAAACGGTTTTATCCGCTCTCTCCGCCGGGACGGTATGGCTGGGGCGACTAACGCGGATGGGGGAGTCCGCGGTATAGAGAGCGAAGTCCGACGGAAGATCAGGGATCTCATCAGGTATACGCCGAGCGGGTACTCGATCCCCGAGGAGCGGTGGAAGCGGCGGCATCGGAACATCGTCCTCCTGCTCGTCGCACACATCCCGCTGCTGTTCGCGCTGGGACTGTACCAGGGAACGGACCCGTTCACGGGAGCGACGATCCCCGGGCGGGAGCTCTCACAGATCGTGCTTCGGACCGGCGTTCTCGGCGTGCTCGCACTTCTTTCGAGTTGGCCCCGCTTGGGTCGTCGCAAACGGGCGACGCTCGCGACGGTCGGACTGGCGACTGGGTCTGCGATCTTGGTGTACTTCTCCGGCGGCTACATCGAAGCACACTTTCACTTCTTCGTCGTGATGGGCGTCGTCGCCGTGTACGAGGACTGGCTCCCCTTCCTCGTCGGAATCGTTTACGTGGCGGTCCAACACGGCGTGTTCGGAATGCTGAACCCCGCCGAAGTGTACAACCACGCCGCCGGTGCCAACAACCCGTTCGTGTGGGCGGGCATCCACTCGCTGTTCGTACTCGCGCTCGCCGCCGCGCTGATGACGAACTGGTACTCGATCGAACGCTCCCGCGAGGAGGCAAGAAAGCGGCTCGCAGAGACCGAGGAAGCGGAGGAGTTGAAGGCGAAGGCCGAGGCCCGAGAGCGCGAGGCCGCGCAGTTGAACGAGCACCTCGAAGCGAAAGCGGCCGACTACAGTACCGCGATGGCCCGCGCGGCCGACGGCGAACTGACAGTCCGACTGGACTCCGAGAGCGAGAGCGAGGCGATGGCCGAGATCGCCGCCGCGTACAACGAGATGATCGAGGAGATGGAGACTGCAGTTCGAGACATCCAGTCGTTCACCCGCGAGATGACAGACGCCAGTGAGGAGGCCGACGCCGGGACCGGCGAAGTCAAACGGGCAAGCGAGGAGGTGAGCGAGGCGATCCAAGAGATTTCGAGCGGCACCGATGAACAGCGGGAGATGCTCGAAGAGGTCTACGGGAAGATGACGGACCTCTCGGCGACGATCGAAGAGGTCGCCTCCTCGGCGGAGACCGTCGCACAGACCTCCCACCAGACGGCGCGGGTCGCAGCCGAGGGCGAGGAGACAGCCGAGAGCGCGATCACGGACGCGCGCAGCGGCCAGTCCGCCATCGATTCGACGGTCGATCACGTCGAACGACTCGACGAGCGGATGGACGAGATCGGCGAGATCGTCGAGCTCATCAGCGACGTCGCAGAGCAGACGAACCTGCTCGCGCTGAACGCGAACATCGAGGCCGCGCGCGTCGGTGCATCGGGGTCGGGAGTCACCGGCGACGGGTTCGCCGTCGTCGCCGACGAGATCAAGCAGTTGGCCGAGGAGACCCAAGAGTCCGCGAACGAGATCGAACAACTCATCGACGAGACGCAGGCGCAAACCGCGACGACCGTCGAGGAGGCACAGCGGGCGGAAGAGCACGTGCGCGACGGTGTCGAGGCCGTCGAGGCCGCCGTCGATGCGTTCACGCAGGTCGCCGCGAACGTCGACGAGACCGACAGCGGCATCCACGAGATCAGCGACGCGACGGACGATCAGGCCGTCAGCGCGGAACAGGCGGTCTCGCGGGTCGAAGCCGTCGCCGAGATCAGCAAGACGACGGCGGGCGAGGCACAGAGCGTTTCCGCGGCCGCCGAAGAGCAGGCCTCCTCGCTCGCACAGGTGAGCTCGAACGTCAGGTCCGTCGCCGAACAGGCCGAAGAACTGCAGACGCTCGTCGGGGCATTCGAGGTGAGCGACGGGAGCGACGCGTCGTCGGGGACGGGATCGGTGCCGCAGCGACCGAGTGAAAGCCCGGAGTCCGACGTGGCGTTCGGCGACGGCGGACGGTTCGAGTTCGAGTAGCCGCGTTCTTTCCTGTCGACTAGTCGTTCGGACTCTCGCGCACTTCTTCGGGCTCTTCGTCCACGTGATCGCCGAACGTTCGATCCTCCAGCAGGTCGTTCGCGCGCCTGAAAATACCGGTGAGCGTGGTGATTTCGCGCTCGGTGGGGTGTGCGCGCCCGAGGAGACGACGCATCATCACCGACGTCTTCTCGCGTTTGTGCTCGCGGCCGTCGATCGAGCGGTGGAACGTCTCGAAGAAGTCGTAGAAGCGGTCGATGTCGGCCTCGGCGGCGCGCTCGCGTTCGACGTCCGGAAGCTGGTACTCCTCAACGGTCAGCGGTCGGAGTTCGTAAAAGAGGATCGTCGCGGCCTGTCCGAGGTTCAAGACCGGGTACTCGCCGCTCGCCGGGATCGAACACACTTCGTCGAGCCGTTCGAGTTCCTCGTTGTCGAGGCCTGTCCCCTCGCGACCGAACACCAGCGCCGTCCGCGTTTCGACCGTTTCGAGGCTCTCGCGCACCTCGACCGGCGTCTTGAACGGAAAGCGGACGTGTTTTCGACTATCTTCGTTGGTGATCGCCGTCGTCCCGATCGTATGGTAGTCGTCGACGACTTCATCGAGCGTCACCTCCTCGGCGTTCGGTAGCACGTCCTCGCGAGCGTGTCCGGCGAAGCCGTACGCGTCACTGTCTCTGGAGAGTTCCGGCGGGTCGACGAGCTTCAGTTCTGAGAGCCCGAAGTTCTTCATCGCGCGAGCGATCGTACCGATATTTCCGGGCGTCTCGGGTTCGACGACGACGACGACCGGCTTTCGGTTTCGCGCGTCGGGGTCAGAGGGGTCCGAGTCAGCGGCCGACATCTACTTTGTTGGATACTCTCGGCCGAGGTCGACGTCACCGAGCGAGGGCGAGTCGTCCTCGTCGTCGACGGTCGTGATCTCCCCGGTCCGGAGGTCGATCCGCTTGCGCTCGCCCTCGTACTCTTCGTTGAGTCGTCGATTCAGTTCGGCGGGGTCCGGCGGCGTCGGGAGCGTGTCGGGGTCGGTGTCGACGTGTTCGAGCCCGCCGTAGCCGTCGGGCGCGCGGTCGCCGTCGAGGAACCACTCGTGGAACTGATCTCGAAAGGTTTCGGTCCCGGCGGCTTCGGAGCCGTCTTCCTCGCGGAACCAGTAGAGGAAGTCGGCCTCGTGCTCCGAGCAGAGGAGTACCTCCTCCATCGGCTCGCCGTAGACGATCTCCGCCTGATTGCAGCGGCGCTTCTCGGCTTCGCCGTGGAGCAGGTAACACGCGTCGCAGGGCTTCTCCTGCAGATAGGTGAGGCGGATGAGTCGCTTTCGCGTCTCGTCGGTCACCGAATCCAGCGGACGGAACTCCCCCTCGTCGGTGAACACCTCCTTCTCGTCGAATCGCCAGCCGCGGAGACCGATGCTGACTTTGGCCATTAGCGGACGCTAGCGCCCCTGTGAATAAAAAGAGCGTGTCTCGGCGGCCCGGGACCTCAGTGGAGACAAGCGTGCCACTGCGCCTCGGAACGTGCGGCTTTTCCTTCCCCCGCGAGAACGGAGGGGTATGGACCCGAAGCGGGAGCTCACGAGCGTCGATCTGGCCGCCCTCGTCACCGAACTGAACCGGTACGAGGGGGCGAAGGTCGACAAGGCCTACCTCTACGGCGACGACCTGCTCCGCTTCCGGATGCGCGATTTCGACCGCGGCCGGGTGGAACTGTTCCTCGAAGTCGGCGACGTCAAACGGGCGCATCTCGTGGACCCGGAGCGCGTGCCCGACGCGCCCGGCCGCCCGCCGAACTTCGCGATGATGCTCCGGAACCGACTCTCGGGGGCGGATTTCGCGGGCGTCGAGCAGTTCGAGTTCGACCGCATCCTCGTCTTCGAGTTCGAGCGCGACGACGAGAACACCAGACTGGTCGTCGAACTGTTCGGACAGGGCAACGTCGCCGTTCTCGACGAGACCGGCGAGGTCGTCCAGAGCCTCGAAACGGTGCGATTGAAGTCCCGAACCGTCGCGCCCGGTTCGCAGTACGAGTTCCCCGCCTCGCGGCTCAACCCGCTCACCGTGAGCTACGAGGCGTTCGCGCGGAATATGGAGGACTCCGACACCGACGTCGTGCGGACGCTCGCGACGCAGTTGAACCTCGGCGGTCTCTACGCCGAGGAGCTCTGCACCCGCGCTGGCGTCGAGAAGACGACGCCGATCGAGGAAGCCGGCGACGACGAGTATCGGGCGCTCCACGGGGCGATCGAGGAACTGCGGACGCGACTCCGATCCGGCGACTTCGACCCGCGCGTCTACACCGACGACACCGACGGAGCGGGCGGTGCCGACACTTCTGACGACGACGGCGCGGTCGTCGACGCGACGCCGTTCCCACTGGAGGAACACGAGCGAAAGGGCCTCAACAGCGAGGCCTACGACACGTTCAACGACGCGCTCGACGAGTACTTCTTCCGGCTGGAACTCGACGACGGGGAGGACGCCGAGGAGGCCGGCAGCAGTCGGCCGGATTTCGAGGCCGAGATCGAGAAGAAAAAGCGGATCATCGACCAGCAGGAGGGCGCGATCGAGGGCTTCGAGCAGCAGGCCGAGACCGAGCGCCGTCGCGCCGAGTTGTTGTACGCGAACTACGACCTCGTCGACGAGGTGCTCTCGACCGTTCGGGAGGCGCGAGAGAGCGGCGTGCCGTGGGACGAGATCCGCGAGACGCTGGCGGCGGGAGCCGAACAGGGCATTCCGGCGGCCGAGGCGGTCGTCGACGTCGACGGCGCGGACGGAACCGTCACTATCGAAATCGATGGGATCGAGATCGAAGTCGTCGTCGATACCGGCGTCGAGAAGAACGCCGATCGGCTCTACACCGAGGCCAAGCGGATTGAGGAGAAGAAGGAGGGCGCACTCACCGCCATCGAGAACACTCGCGAGGAGTTGGATGCGGTCAAGCGACGCCGCGAGGAGTGGGAGGCCGACGACGAGGACGACGAGGACGACGAAGCTGGCGCGGACGACGAGTTCGAAGACCGCGACTGGCTCTCGATGGAGTCGATTCCGATTCGGAGCTCCGAGCAGTGGTACGAGCGCTTCCGGTGGTTCCACACCTCCGACGGATTTCTCGTCATCGGCGGGCGCAACGCCGACCAGAACGAGGAGATCGTCACCAAGTACCTGAACAAACACGACCTGTTCTTCCACACGCAGGCGCACGGCGGACCGGTGACGATCGTGAAGGCGACGGGGCCCTCCGAGCCGTCCGAGGCCGTCGAGTTCCCCGAGTCGACGAAGGAAGAAGCCGCGCAGTTCGCCGTGTCGTACTCGTCGGTCTGGAAGCAGGGCCGCTTCGCCGGCGAGGCGTATCTGGTCACGCCCGATCAGGTCTCGAAGACGCCAGAATCGGGCGAGTACATCGAGAAGGGGTCGTTCGTCATCCGCGGCGACCGGACCTACTTCAGAGACGTCGCCGCGGAGGTCTCGATCGGCATTCAGTGCGAAGGCGAGACGCGCGTGATCGGCGGACCGCCCGCGGCGATCGACGAGCGCGTGGCGACGTCGATCACGGTTCGACCGGGGCGCTACGCCCAGAACGACGCCGCGAAGATGCTGTATCGGAAGTTCCGCGACCGATTTGCCGATCAGAAGTTCCTCCGGAAGGTCGCGACACCCGACAAGATCCAAGAGTTCCTTCCGCCGGGCGGAAGCGAACTGGTCGACGAATAGCGGCGCGGGACCGTGAACAGACTTCGTACGGTATCCGTACGAGTCGGTATGTAGTATATGTTTATCTCCGATGACGACGTATGAGATACCCTGAGCGAACTCAGCCGTCGCGGCGTTTGACGGCCCGCTCGGTGAATACAATGATACAAGAGTCGTTACAATACCTTCGCACAGACGAGGATCGGTGGGTCAGAACCGTCCTCATCGGTGGTATCCTCAGCCTGCTGAGCGCCCTCGTCGTTCCGATGTTCCTCGTGCTCGGCTATCTGGTCCGGGTCGTCCGTGGAACGATGCACGATGACGATCGCCCGCCGGTCTTCGACGAGTGGGGTAACCTCCTCGTCGACGGCGTAAAGGCGTTCGTCGTCGCGTTCGTCTACGGGCTCGTCCCCGGGATCATCGCCGCGGTCGTCATCGGCGGGGGGATCCTCTCCTTCGTCGTCGGCGGCGGTTCCGAGTCCGGGAGCCTCATCGGCCTCGGGATGGTCGGCGTCCTCCTCGGGAGCCTGCTCGCGCTCGTGCTGAGCCTCCTCGCGGCGTACGTCATCCCCGCGGCCATCGCGGCGTTCGCCGAGACCGACCGGATGGGTTCGGCGTTCTCGGTCGGTGAGCTCCGCCCCGTCCTCACGTCGGGCACCTACGCCACCGCGTGGGTGTCGGGCATCGCGGTCCTGTTCGGGGCCGGGCTGATCGCCGGGGTCCTGAATGCGATCCCGATTCTCGGACAGATCGCCACCGCCTTCCTCGGCTTCTACGCCGCGGTGTCGGCGTACTACCTGATCGGTCACGCGTGGGGCGAACTCCGCGAGGTCGAGGTGGCTGAACACGACGACGCGATGGGGGAGTCGCCCGCGGTCTGAGCGCACTCGTCGCTTCGCGGAACGGTTATTTTCGTCCCGTTCCCGTCGTAGGACGATTATTCGTATTGATTGTCGCAAGAGTTACCTGTCAGGGTGCAGTGGGTCGAGTCGATGCTCGCAGATGCCCTCTCGTACCCGCTCGACGGTGATAGTTGGATCCGAACGGTCCTTATCGGCGGCTTACTGAGCCTTTTAACCGTGTTCGTGATCCCGATATTCTTCCTTCAAGGATACTACGTTCGCGTGCTCCGCGGCGTGACAAACGACGACCCCAATCCGCCGGAGTTCACCGACTGGACTGACCTCCTCATCGACGGCCTGAAACTGTTCGCGGTGAACATCGTCGTCGGACTGATAGTCTTCCTCGCGATGGGAGTCGTCGCGGTGATCTTCGGAGCCGGATCGCTGCTCTCGGCGGGCGGAGCCGGCGGTGATCCGGGTGCCGCCGTCGGCGGCGTCTTCGGAGCGCTCGGCATCGTCGGGTTCCTGCTTTTCATCGCGTTCGCGCTGCTTCTCGGCTACGTCGCGCCGGGGATGTTCGCTAACTTCGCCCGCGAGGACTCCATCGCCGCGGCGTTCGACGTCTCGACGGTCATCGCCGGCGTGACGTCGATCGAGTACCTCACCGCGTGGGTGCTCGCGATCATCGTCGCCCTCGTGCTCGGAACGATCGCGAGCCTTCTCAGCGTCGTCCTCATCGGTATTTTCGCCCTGTTCTACGTGCAGGTCGTGACGTACTACCTGTTCGGGCGCGGTTTCGCCGACGGACTAGCGGAGAAGCGCGGCGACTCGACGGCGACGGCGTACTAGTCGGTCTCGTTTCACTACTGGTTCTGGTTTTATTCGACTTCGGTCGGCCGTGAAACAACCGTTGCGTAGCCGTGCGTACCCAGCTTTTGCCGAGGGCCGGCAAAGCCGGCCCGCAGCGCAAAAGCTGGACCAAAAGTACTGCGAGCCTCCCGCTGGTCGGCTCTTAGCCTCGCCTTCGTCGAGTGAACCGGCGACCGAGCGGCTCGAAGAGCCCGGAAGGTCGCCGGATTCTGGTCTCTCCATTCGCTCAATCGTTGACCTGTAATCCGTCTGTGAATCCGATGAACGACGCTACCCGTTACGCGGAGAAACCGATGAGGAGAAACACGAGCCCGAGAAGAGTAATTACGGCAGCGTATATGTACGTCCACCGATAATGCTTCTGACGAGCCTTTTCGGGGTTCTCTTCCCATTCGTCGCCGGACGTCCACACACCCGACCGCGATATTGGGTCGCTGACAATATAGACGGCAACTCCGAACGATGCGAGTGCGACGCCGATAGCGACCCAGTTCATATTTGTCTTGGGTCGCACCGCGCAAAATCGTTTTCGGGAAACGAAATCTTGTAATGGTGAATCCTCCACCATCGATACTCGCTGGTCGACTTATGATATGCGAGGTACACGGCCTGTACTGAGCGATCCGTGAGCGAGCGGTTCACCGCCGACGAGCGGCCGCAGGCCGCGAGTTCGGCGGCTTTTCCCTCCAGGTTTTTCCGCGGTGGGTTCCCGTAGCGGCGCAACGCGCCGCGAGGAAACCCGCCGCGTCAAAAAGGTGGGATAGCAGCACCTTTCTCCCTCCCCCGATGACCACATCGTATGCGAATTTCGAGCCGCGGCCGCGGCGAGGAGGGTCGCGAGCGGATGACGCTGGTCCCCGAGAACGTCGACGACCTCTGGCACCTCTCACACATCCTCGAATCCGGTGATCGCGTCTCCGGCGACACCACCCGCCGGATCCAGCGCGACGACGAGAACCTCCGCGACACGGGCGGCCAACGCGAACACCTCTTCGTGACGATCGTCGTCGAGGACGTCGAGTTCGCGCGCTTCGCGAACCGCCTGCGCGTCGGCGGCGAGATCATCGACTGCTCCCGGGAGGACCAACTCGGCCACCACCACACGCTGAACGTCGAGGAACACGACGAAATCACCATCGAGAAGCACTTCAAGCCGGATCAGGTCGAGCGCATCGAGGCCGCAGAAGAGGCCGCCGAGAACGCCGACGTCGCCATCGCGACCGTCGAGGAGGGCGAAGCGCACATCCACACCGTCGCGCAGTACGGCACCGAGGAGCGCTTCTCCTTTACCGCGCCGACCGGGAAGGGCGAGTACGCGCGGCCGCGTTCCGAACTGTTCGCCGAGTTGGGTAAGGCGCTCGCGCGGATGGACGTCGACGCGATCATCCTCGCGGGGCCGGGCTTCACGAAGCAGGACGCCCGGGACTACATCGCGGAGAATCACCCCGAAGTCTCGGATCTCATCACCGTCGTCGACACCGCGAGCGTCGGCGACCGCGGGGTTCACGAGGTGCTGAAGCGCGGTGCAGTCGACGAGGTGCAGACTCAGACGAGGATTTCAAAGGAGGCCGAACTGCTCGACGACCTGATGGAGGGTATCGCGACCGGCGAGAAGGTCGCCTACGGGATCGAGGAAGTCTCCGAGGCCGCGGAGTTCGGCGCGGTTGAAACGCTGCTCGTCGTCGACGACCGCCTCAGACAGGAGCGGCAGGGCGACGGCGACTGGGACGTCGACGTCAACGAGGTCATCCAGACCGTCGAACGGCAGGGCGGCGAGGTGACGGTATTCTCCGGCGAGTTCGACCCCGGCCAGCAGTTGCGGAACCTCGGTGGCATCGCCGCGCTGCTGCGGTACCGACTCCAGTAGTCCAATTCCTCTTATCGCCCCTCACGACACGATACTGTCTCTCAAACAACGATTAAGTGCTCGTCTGTCGTCTCAACTGATATGTCGACTGCTGCCTCGTCCTTCTGGCAGGAGTACGATCGCTACCACGACCTCGCGGAGCGGTTCGACCGCAACATCCGGATCACGCATCCCGATTCCCTGACGGGGCGAAGCGGCACCCACAGCTGCGGCTGTTCGCGGTGTGCACGAGCGGTCACGTATTACACGTACGCCGGACCACGACCGTAACTGTGCCGTTAGTCGCCGGTCAGCGCCTCGCTCCCGGGCGCGAAGTCGATCGTCTGTCCCAAGCCCTCCTCGCGGGCCCGCTCGTAGAGAAGCGTCGCGGCCGCGACCGTCTCGATGCCGGTCCCGCCGCTGTCGAATAGCGTGATCTCCTCGTCGGACTGCCGCCCGGGGACGTTGCCGGCGACGATGTCGCCGAGCTCGCCATGGATGTGATCCTCGTCGACGACGCCCTCCTCCAGCGCGTGGAGGAACGACCCGGCGTCTTGCAGGGCCCGCTTTTTCAGGTCCGGAACGTACGTCGCCCGCTCGATAGTCGTGGCATCGAGTTCGCGCTTTGCGGGGTCGTACTGGCCCATCGCGGTCACGTGCGTCCCGGGTTCGAGCGCGTCGCCGTCGAACACCGGCTCGTCGGCGTTGGTGGCAGTCACGACGACGTCAGCGTCCTCGATGGCCGCGGCGGCGGAGGCGACAGCGGCGACGCTGGCGCCGAGGCGGCGGTCCATCTCACCCGCGAACGACTCGCGGTGCTCTTTCGTCGGCGAATACACCCACACCGTCTCTAGGTCACGCACCGTCGCCAACGCGCGCAACTGACCGCGTGCCTGCGGTCCGCTGCCGATGATCGCCGCCGACGTGGCGCCCGCTCTCGCCAACTCGTCGGCCGCGACCGCGCCCGTCGCACCCGTCTTGAACGGGTTCATACTCGCACCGTCGATCATCGCGATCGGTGCGCCCGACTCGGCGTCGAAAAGCGGAGTCGTGAACCACGCGTCTTTCGCCCCGAAGCCCGCGGAGTACAGATAGCCGCCCATCGTGCCCGTCTCCGGGAGCACGGCCGCGTAGGTCGTGAGAAAGCCCGGCGGATCGGCGTTCGTGAGCTTCGTTCGCGGCTCGGCGGGCGCGCCGTTGCCGCGCTGTCGATAGCCCTCGCGGACGGCCGAGACGAACTCTCCGGGCGTCGCGAGCCCGTCGACGTCGGCGCTCGTCAGGAACAGCGTCTCTGTCATACGAGCGGATTCGACGGCCAACAGTAAGAACGTGCGGGGCTCGGACGGTCGGGGTCACACGAAATTGGTCGGGTCGAAACGAAGCGAAAGCAGACGAGTCGAAACGAAGCGAAAACGGGGAGTTCAGTCCGCGTTCTGCAGTTGGGTGGGGCCGCTCGTGTCCATCGTCTCGGCGACCGCGTGTGCGGGAGAGCTGCCGTTCACGGGCGCGCGGACGAACAGAGCGTGACCGACGATGACCGCGGCGACGGCGGCCGCGATGGGGACGGCCTGCGTGAGCGAGAGGCTCGTCTGTACGAGTCCACCGGTGAGACCGAAGAGTGTCAGTGGGATCAGGCCGAGAACGTAGTCGTAGTACCCTGTCATAATATACTACATACTACGGGAGTACGCCATATAATTGTTTTCCATCAATGACTGATATATGTGGCATCACAGCGGTAAATGATACCCATAACTTATGGCTGAATTTCCGTGCGTGGGTCCCTCTCGCACGGAAAAATGGCAAAAGATGGTGGTAAATCCGTTCGAGGGTCGTCCGAGATCGGAGTGTTGAACTGCGTCTGTTCGGATGTTCGAACGTGAACTCGAACGATCGGTCGATCGTCGCGTTGGTGTCGTTGGCCCACGGGATGGTCCACACCTACGAGCTTTCGATACCGATCTTCGTATCGATCTGGTTGACCGAGTTCGACGTGTTGTCGCTCGGCATCACGGAAATTCCCGTCACACAGGCGACGCTGGGCCTGATCGTGACGGTCGGCTACGGCTTGTTCGGCGTCGGCGCGCTCCCGGGCGGCGTGCTCGTCGACCGCATCGGCTCCGATCGGCTCATCACGCTCTGTCTGTTCGGAATGGCGGGTTCGTTCGTCCTCCTCGGTCTCTCGCCGAATCTGCTGGTCGTCGCCGTCGCGTTGCTCCTCTGGGGCGTCGCCGCGAGCGTCTATCACCCGGCAGGACTCACTCTCCTCTCGAAGGGCGTCTCCGCGCGTGGGACGGGCTTCGCGTACCACGGCATCGCCGGAAACGTCGGGACGGGGCTCGGCCCGCTCGCGACCGCCATTCTCCTGCTGTTCGTCGACTGGACCGTCGTGGCGATGATGCTGGCCGTGCCAGCGCTCGTCGCCGGCGTATACGCGATGCGCGCGGAGTTCGACGAAACGGCCGCCGTCGACGCCGCGACGACCCGAAACGACGGTGGGGACGGCGAGGACGGAGGCGACGACAGGGGGTCGACGAACGTCCGCTCGCTGGCCGAGTTCGTCACCGAGTCTCGACGGCTGTTCGTCGGCGGCTTCGCACTCGTGTTCGTGGTCGTGATGGCGTCGGGGTTGTACTACCGCGGCGTGCTCACCTTCCTGCCGAACCTCCTCGAATCGCTCCCGGGATTCGAACCCATCCCGCTGACATCCGTGCTCCCCGTCGAGGTGACAGACGCCCTCGGCGTCGAGGCGGGATCCGACCGCGCGATCAACCCCGAGCGGTACTTCTACTCGGGGCTGTTGATGATCGGCGTGCTGGGTCAGTACATCGGGGGGAAGCTCAGCGACCGCATTCCGGTCGAGGCCGGACTCGTCGGCGGATTCGGACTGCTGGCCGTGCTCGCGGTCGTCTTCCTCCCGGCCGCGAACGCCGGTCTAACGCCGCTGCTCGTCGTCGGCGCGGTCCTCGGCTGTGCGCTCTTCTTGGTCCAACCGCTCTATCAGGCGACCGTCGCGGAGTACTCTCCGGCGGGGACGCGCGGTCTTTCCTACGGATTCACGTACCTCGGCGTGTTCGGCGTCGGGGCGCTCGGCGGGGCGATCGCCGGCGGCCTCTTGACGTACGCCACGCCAGCGGTGTTGTTCGCGACGCTGGCGGGGTTCGGTGCGGTCGGGTCCGGCGTCGGTCTCTACCTGCTGCGGCGTCGTCGCGGTCGACGAAACTGACGCGCCCGCGAACCTACCCGAAGAGTCGGAAGAAGAGCCAGCGGCCGACGACCAGCGCGACCCCGCCGGTGAGGAATATCACGACGCCGAACGAGAGCTGAAACCCCCCCGGGAACAGCGGGGACGCGCGGAGTACGAACCCGATGATCGCCGCGGGGACCCACGCCCGGATCGCGAGCGGAATCGCGGACTTCGAGGACTCGGCCGCCCCGGCGGAGTACGCGCCGATGAGCGGTGCTGCGACCACCCAGCCGACGAGGAACGGGACGAGGGTCAAGAGCCACGCGACCGGTGCGGTCGAGAGGTACTCGACCCCGTTGTGGTTGATGACGCCGATCGTGAGCACGGCCGCGAGCGCCAGCACGTCGACGACGGCGAGCGGCGCGGCGCTGGCGTCGATACGTCGCGAGAGGAACGACTCCTCAGAGGGTGACATACACGGGCATTCGGACGCATCCTAAAGGCTTTCTCGAATTTCGACCGCGGTGTCCCGTCGTCGACCCGCGTCGCTCCGAGAAACACGCTCGACTCGAACGACGGCCTATTTCCGCGGAACCCGCCCGACAACGACGTACTCGAACCCCTCGCGGACGATCCGCGATTCGAATCCCGCGTCAGACAGCGCCGCGCAGAGCTCTTCGGGCGTCCAGAACGTCGAGTCGAACCCGATGGCCCGCTCGCCGGCGACTAACGCGCTCCCGAGCAGCGTCCGCGGATGGAACTCTTGGACGACGAGAACGCCGCCGGGAGTGATGACGCGCGCGGCCTCGCGCAGGCCCGCCTCGGGATCCGGAAGGTGATGCAGCGCGTCGACGACGACTGCGGCGTCGACGGCGTCCTCGGCGACGGGAAGACGGCCGACGTCGCCTCGGACGACCTCGTGGCCCGCGTCGCGGGCGCGGGCGAGCATCCCGGCGGAGATATCGACGACCACGGGGTCGAAGCCGACCCCTCGGAATCCGTGCGAGGCCCGCCCCGTCCCGCCGGCGAGATCCAGCACCCGCTCGATCGGTCGGTCGGCGAAGGCGAACCCGTCGCGGAGCGGCCGCACCCGCGCGGGCGGCATCGCGAGGTCGTAGAGCCGCGCCAGTCGATCGAAGAAGCGGACGTCGCCGGGACCGAAGCGCGAGGCCATACCAGCCGTACGATCCCGAGCGAAAAGGGCCTATCGAACCACTCGACTCTTGGGTTTCCCCGACGTATCGCGTCCCGATGGAGTTCGTCGTGCTCGGGTGGCCGCCCGACGGGCCAACGCTCCGGTTGGATTACCGGCGTTTCGCCTACGCGGGGAAGTTCGTGATGTCGAACACGGGGAAAGCCGTCGTCCGCGAGTCCGACGTCGGTGTCGCCGGGGCCGACGCGGGAGCGACTGCAGTTATCGCCGACGATGACGCTGCAACCGAGGGCGACTACGATACCGACATCGTGGCTGCGCTCGCGTTCAACGCGGACCGGACCGACGGATCGATCCTCTGGTACCGCTACGTCACCGTTCGATCCGACGCCAAGGGGTCGCTGTTGGGGCCGAAACTGGCGGCGTTCGTCGCCCCGCGCGCGGCCGATCGCGGCTACGAGCGGCTCAGAATCGCCGTCAACAACCCCTTCGCCTACGAGGCGATGTACAAGGCGGGGTTCGCGTGGACGGGCGAGGAGACGGGGGTGGCGGAGCTGGTGCTCGAACGGCCCGCGAGTCTGGACGTCGCGTCGGCGACGCCCGAATGCGACCCGATGAGGGCGTATCAGTCCGGACTCGACCGCTACCGAGCGCGGGACCTCGGCGACCCCGAGGCGTCGTTCCTCCGCGAGCGCGTCGGGGCGGATCCGCCCGCTCTGTGCGACGTCCCCGGCGCGTGACAGCGCGGTCGGGGCGGGACAGTAACCCCGAGCATTAAATCGCCCCGATACCCACGTCACACCAATGGGAAACGCAGATCTACGGAGTCTCGCCGCGCTGTCTGAGGTCTCCTTCGAGGAGATCGCCGGGAGCGTCGTCGCCGTCGACGCGCACAACTGGCTGTACCGCTACCTGACGACGACGGTCAAGTTCACGCGCGAGGAGGCGTACACGACCGAGTCGGGCGAGGAGGTCGCGAACCTTCTCGGACTCGTGCAGGGACTGCCGAAGTTCTTCGAGCACGACCTCGTTCCCGTGTTCGTCTTCGACGGCGGCGTCACCGAACTCAAAGACGACGAGGTGGCCGAGCGCCGCGCCGCCAGAGAGAAGGCCGAGGAACTGAAAGCCGACGCCGAAGAGCGCGGCGACGCGGTCGCCGCCGCCCGGCTCGAGGCCCGAACGCAGCGATTGACGGACGTGATCCACGAGACGACGCGCGACCTGCTCGACCTGCTCGACGTACCGATGATCGAGGCCCCCGCGGAGGGCGAAGCGCAGGCGTCGCATATGGCGCTCCGCGGTGACGTCGACTACGTCGGCAGCGAGGACTACGACACGCTGCTGTTCGGCGCGCCCTACACGCTCCGGCAACTCACCTCGAAGGGAAACCCGGAGTTGATGGACCTCGAAGCGACGCTCGCCGAGCACGAGATCACCCGCGAACAGCTCGTCGACGTGGCGATCCTCTGTGGAACGGACTTCAACGAGGGGCTCTCGGGCGTCGGCCCGAAGACGGCGCTCTCAGACGTGCGCGAGCACGGCGACCTCTGGGCCGTCCTCGACGCGCGGGAGGCGTACATCGAGAACGCCGACCGCGTCCGCGAACTGTTCCTCGATCCGCCGGTGACGGACGACTACGCGTTCGACACCGACATCTCGCCCGACATCGACGCCGCGCGGGCGTACGTCGTCGACGAGTGGGGCGTCGCCGCCGACGAAGTCGACCGCGGCTTCGAGCGCATCGAG
Organism: Halobellus sp. LT62; assembly: GCF_037031285.1. NCBI lineage: Archaea > Methanobacteriati > Methanobacteriota > Halobacteria > Halobacteriales > Haloferacaceae > Halobellus > Halobellus salinisoli. The sequence continues at coordinate 1,476,034 of NZ_JAYEZO010000001.1, read as the reverse complement.
TCCTCGCTCGTTCAGACGGGCCTCGACGAGTGGACCTGATTGCGATTCCGAATCGGGGCGTCGAAATCGACCCGGACTGCCCACGTCGCCAGCGATACCGCAGGCGCGAATCGACTCGAACTCCGCGGATAACTCAAACGCGCGTTCGACCTATCCGAACCAGTATAACGGCCTCGTTCGTACCCCGAGACGATGCGTCGTCGCCGCTTCCTCTCGACCCTCCCGGCGGTCTCTCTCGCGCCGCTGACTGGCTGCCTCTCGCTGTCGTCGACAAGTGAAACGACTGACTCTCCGACTCCCTCGCCGCTGCCGGAGAGCGGCGACGGGGCGCTCTCGGAGTTCGACGCGGGGGACCCGTTCGAGACGCGGCGCGTCGGTCAGGCGTCGGCGTCGACCTCTCACCGGGCGGTGGTCTGGAACGACGACTCGGACCGGCGAGCGGTCAGCATCCGACTCTCCCGCGTCGACATCGACGCCGAACCCGACACCAACACCGTTGTCGAGGAATCCCCGACGTTTCCGGCCTACGGCGTATTCCGCATCGACGTGTTCCGGCCGTCCGACTACGTCCTCGCGGTCGATCCGCCGACGGCGGAGAGACGCCGTCTCGGAATCCGCGAGGACTTCGTCGACTGCAACGAGTCGGCCACGCACGTCGCGGTCCGCCCCGACGGCAGCGTGCGAGCCCGCGTCGTTTCGACGGCCGTTGCGTGCGCCGACGAGTATTCCGCCACAGCGACGGAGACCGACGCCGCGCAGACGAGCCACGGGACTGGAACCGCCGACGCGGTGTCGGAATCGCGGACGGAGTCAGCAACGCTGCGGTGACGGGGCGATTCGAGCCGACCCTGCCGCACGGTAGATTTTTGTCTCGTCGCGACCCCCGTTCGGTATGTCCGTTCTCGGGATGGGCCGCTCGCGGCTCTCGTGGTGGGCAGTCGGGCTCGCCCTCGGAGCGGCGCTGTCGTTCGTCATCTACTCCTTTATCGGAACGTTCGTCTTCGGACTCTTCATCTACTACGCGACGCGACCGATCTACCGGCGGATCAAGACGCGGATCCGACCGCCCAGCCTCGCCGCGGCGGTCGCGCTCTTCCTGTTGGCACTCCCCGTGCTCGCGCTCGTCACCTACACCGGGGCGATCGCCGTGAGCGAGCTCATTCGGCTGACGAACACGGGACTGTTCGACCTCTCGCGGTATCCGATCTCCTCGGAGCAACTGGCGCGGCTAACCGACATCGAGCGGCTCGTCAACCTCGAACTCGAGTCGATCACCGCCGAACGGGCCCAGCAGATGCTCTCGTCGCTCGGATCGGCGACCGACGTTCTCGGCTTTATCGGCATCGGGCTCGTCCACCTGTTCGCGATGATCGCCCTGGCGTTTTACCTGCTCAGAGACGACCGGAAGCTCTCGCGGTGGGCGCGCGCCCGCGTCGCCGACGACAGAGGCGTGATGGAGGCGTTCCTCGGCGCGGTCGATCGCGACTTCACGAACATCTTCTTCGGGAACATCCTCAACGCGGTGCTCACCGGGACGATCGGCGTCATCGCCTACTCGATATTGAACCTGTTTGCACCCTCCGGCGTGGCGATCCCCGTGGCGGCGCTCGTCGGTCTCTTCGCCGGGGTGGCGAGCCTCGTTCCCGTCGTCGGGATGAAACTCGTCTACGTCCCCGTCGCCATCTATCTCGGCGTCACCTCGTATCTCGTCGATCCGACAACGCTGTGGTTCACCGCGGCGTTCGTCGCCGTCTCGTTCATTCTCGTCGACACGATTCCGGATCTGGTGCTCAGACCGTACGTCTCCGGGCGCAACCTCCACGTCGGCGCGGTCATGATCGCCTACACGCTGGGCCCACTGCTCTTCGGCTGGTACGGGATCTTTCTGGGACCGATCATCCTCGTGCTGGTTGTCAACTTTGCGCGGCACGTGCTGCCGGTGTTGATCGCGCGGGAGTCGCTCGTCCCTTACGCGGTCGATCCCGGTGCCATCGTGTCGGACGACTCCGTTCGTCCGGTGTCTGATCCGGACACGTCTCCGGCAGCAACCGGGTCAGACACCCGCGAGACGGCGGGCCAACGAGAACAGCAGCAGCGCTCGGGACGGAGCGATGAATCGTCGAGAGAGCGCACGGGCACCGAGGCGGACGGCGGAACCGAGACGCGTGATGAGACCGGCGGCTTCGAGTTCGACGGCGATCTCTCCTCGCGCCCTCGATGAGTGGTCTCAGTCGTCGATGCCCTCGAAGGAGACGTTGATGTAGTTGCCTTCCCAGTCCTTTCGCGCCGCGATTTCGCGTCGGCCGCGTCGCGTGAGCGTGTAGTAGTTCGTCCGCCGGTCGCGCTGACCTTTGTCGACGAGCCCCTTTTCGACGAGGGTGTCGAGGTTCGGGTACAGCCGCCCGTGGTGGATCTCCTTTTCGTAGTATTCTTCGAGTTCCTCTTTGATCGCGAGCCCGTGGGGTTCTTCGAGACCGGCGATTACGTACAGCAAGTCGCGCTGAAATCCTGTCAAGTCGTACATTGTAGTATTCTACTTGTATATTAGTGTTCTCCAAAATAAACATATCGACCCGCTGTAGTACGTGGAGCGTTCATTATTGACGGAAAGCGTCGGTATCGGTGGGAGGGCTCTACGCGAATATATCTACCAATTTACCACTCCGTCGTCAGTGTACAAATATGTCTGCGTTGATATATTTCCTACCCGTGACGATGCGGAGACGACTGCACCTCGACACGGTTTCGCCGCTGAAGTCTCGACTCACGTGGCTCTCTACAACAGTGCGCATCGAAAAGGAAGCAAGCCGCGCGAAAACACGCGGATGCTTGCCGCCCTGAATTGGTCCCCGCTGACGCTTCGGCCCTCCAAAGCGAAGCGTCACCCGGAGGTAGCCGACTGCCACACATAAATATATCGGCCACGGCGAGACGGTTCGGTGTCTCGGACGACCGCTGCCGTTCGCGACGCGCTTTTCCGAGTCGGCCCCGAGAATCAGATATGCGAATTCGTGGCCACCGCCGCTGCAAAGAGTGCGAGCGCGAGTGGTCGTACTTCGAGACGGGGACGGTGAACTGCCCCGACTGCGGGAGCCTCCGGAGCGTCGGCGTCGGTGAGCGCGAGCGCCACACCGACAGCGCTGTCACGCTCGATCTGTCTCCGCACCGCGCCGAACTCGACGACAACACCGATCTCGAAGACGTCGCCGAGGAACTGAAGGCGACGCTGCGAGACTACGTCCGACAGCGGGGGTTCGTCCGCGGCGGTGCCCTGCGGCCCGTCGACGACACGGTGCTCGCGGCCGCGGAGCTACTGCACGCCGTCGACGTCTTGGTTCGCGCCCGCGATCCCACCGATGACGCGCGTCTGTACGTCCTCGAACTGCTCCGCGGTGCCGACGACGGCGAGCGGACGGACCCGTCGTCGGTTCCCGACTCGATGACCGCCGCCCGCGGGCTGGCGTACGCCGAGGTCCTTTCGACCTTCTGTAGCGACCTCGGCGCGTGGCTCGACGACCACCCGGACGCGGCCGCGGGCCGCGTCCGTGAGACGCTCGAAACGCACCTTCGACGTATCGAGGCGATTCAGGGAGACGTGCCGGTCGCGGAGTCCGATCGGCTCGTGCGGGCGTCGCGAGATCTCGTCGCCTATCTGACCGAGGACGATGAGACGGCGCTGGTCAGGACCGAAGAGCGGCTCTCGCAGATGGACTGAGCCTGAACAGCGCCTCCGACGACTCGGACGCCTCTGACCGCTCCAATTCCTCCGACGACAACGGTTTTGCCGGGCGGCGACGCACCGTTCTTCCGATGGGAGAGAGATTCGACCAGCACGCGGTCCGGCATCGGATGAAACTGCTCCGCTCGGACGGCGAAGTCACGCTCTACGCGAACCGAGACGACGTCTCCTGTCCCGCTTGTGGTGATCCGTTCGGACGGATTCTCCTCACTGAGCAGCGGTCGCATTCGTTCGACCTTTCCGACGCCGACCGACTCTGCGTGACCCGCGAGTCGGATCGGCTCCTCGTGTGCACACACGGTTGAATCGTGCCCGACTGTACGACTGACGAAGGATCAATCGGGGAGAATAAGATTCGACCGAGGAGAAGAAGAGCCGATCGAGGAGTCAGCCCGACAGCTGATCGGAGACGTGCCGTACCTTTATCGGTTGATGCCGTGCAACTACGTTCGATGGACGTACTTCACGCGGCGCTGAACGTCAGCGATATCGACGCGACGCTCGACTTCTACGAATCGCTTCTCGACCTCGAACGGACGAGGGAGGCCGAATTGGACGGGCAACGGATGGTGTTCGTCGGCAGCGACGGGGGCGCGGAGATTCAGTTCCTCGTGGTCGACGAACCGGTGGATCCCGAGGGGATCGATCACGTCGCTATCGCCGTCGACGACGCCGCGGCGACAGTCGAAAAAGCGCAGGCGGAGTGGGGCAGTACCGTCGTGATGGAGCCGCAAGTCATCGGCGACGAAGTTCGTCTCGCTTTCATCACCGACCCCGAGGGCTATCACGTCGAACTCATCGAGGAACTGGAGTAACGCGGCCGGGGCGACCGACGGCCCTTCCGCACGAGCCTTTTTATCGGAAGGCGAGGCCAACGCCCCCGTGAGTTGAACGTCGACCGCGACGGTCACGGCGGGTGCGCGGCGCGCCGTCGCGGTCCGAGTCGATGCGCCGCCTGTTTGCCCCCGAAACCACGGAAATTCTCCCTTGGAGTCGGTAGTGGCGTCTCCCCTCGGCGTCGGTAGCGACGCCTACCCCTTGATGTTGCAGACCGGGAACGTCCGTGCGACCTTGTCGCCGATGCCCAACTCGTCGGAGACGCGAACCACCTCGTCGATGTCCTTGTAGACGCCGGGTGCCTCCTCGGCGACCGTCGCGCCCGACTGCGCCTTCACGTAGATCTTCTGTTGATCGCGGAGCTCTTCTCGCACTGTCTCGCCCCAGTACTCCTTCTTTGCCCGCGTCCGACTCATCGTCCGGCCCGCGCCGTGGGCCGTCGAGCCGAAGGAGACGTCGAGAGAGTGTTCGCCGCCGCGGAGGACGTACGAGCCCGCACCCATACTCCCGGGGATGATGACGGGCTGGCCCACGTCGCGGTACGCCGCGGGAAGCTCCGGTCGACCCGCGGGGAACGCGCGGGTCGCCCCCTTTCGGTGGACGTAGAGCTCCCGCTCTGCCCGCTCGACCGCTTCGTCGGGACTGGCGGGACGGCCGTCCTCGTCGACGCCGACCTCGTGAATCTCTTTTTTGCCGATGTTGTGCGCGACGTCGTAGAGGAGTTCCATCTCCATTTCCTCCCAGTCTCTGCCGAAGACGCGCTGGAAGACGCGCCGAGTCCGGTGCATGATCAGCTGGCGGTTCACCCACGCGAAGTTGATCGCCGCGCACATCGCGCCGTAGTACTCCTCCGCCAACTCCGAGCCGGCGGGCGCGGCCGCCAACTCCCGGTCCGGGAGCTCCGCGAGGAGGTCGCCGTGGCGCTTCTCGATCTCTCGCAGGTAGTCCGAACAGATCTGGTGGCCGAGTCCGCGGGAGCCGCAGTGGATGAGGACGACGATCTGCTCTTCTTCGAGTCCGAACTCCGCGGCCACTTCCGGACGGTAGATGTCGGTGACCCGCTGGACTTCGAGGAAGTGATTCCCCGAGCCGAGGCTCCCGATCTGGTTCTTCCCCCGGTCTTTGGCCTTCTGTGATACGGCATTCGGATCGGCGTCCGGGCGCATCCCCTCGTCTTCGCAGTGAGCGAGGTCGTCCTCGACGGCGTAGCCGTGTTCGAGCGCCCAGTCGACGCCGCGATCCAGAATCGCTTCGAGCGTGTCGCGATCGGCTTCGACGATGCCACCGCCGCCGAGTCCGGAAGGGATGTTCGCGAAGAGCGTGTCGACGAGTTCCTCCTCGTGACCGACGAGGTCGTCGTACGTCAGGTTCGTCCGCATCATCCTGACGCCGCAGTTGATGTCGTAGCCGATCGCGCCCGGTGAGATACAGCCGGTCTCGACGTCCGTCGCGCCGACGCCGCCGACGGGGAACCCGTAGCCTTGGTGGCCGTCGGGCATACAGATCGCGTGTTCGGCGATCCCCGGGAGATGCGTCGCGTTGCGGAGTTGCTGGAGCGTTTTGTCGCCGCCGATCTGGTCGAGCAGCGCCTCGCTCGCCAGCACCCGCGCGGGGACCCGCATCTCACCGTCGCGCGGAATCTCCCAGACGTACTCGCGGACGCGTTCGAGTCGGATTCCGTCGTATTCGCGGACTTCGCCGCCGCTGTCGTCAGCGTGTTCGGTCATACAACGTGCAACGAGGGCCCGGGAGGAAAGGGTTCCCTTCGGTGCGGCCGATAGACGGACATCGCCGGCCGTCGCGGTCGGTCCGCCGAGTCGTCGGCCGGTTACTCTTGGTAGGCGATCCGGACCTGCTCCCACTTGCCGTTCGATTCCAAGTGCGACTGCAGCGCGTCGGCGTACGCCTGCGTCAGTCGCTCGGCCGCTTCGAGGCGCTCTTGGTCGGACTGTCCGGTGCCGTTCCCCAGACCAAGCGCCCCCTTCAGCGAGTCGAGGATGCCGCTGCCACCGCTCGATTGATCGCCGCCGCCCATCTGCGCCATCTGTTTGCGGACGTTATCCAGCTCCGGCATAATCTGTGGCAGCTTCTCGGTTTCGGCGACAATCCGCGCGTGCTCGGGGTCGTCGGCGTGTTCGATATCTAGTTCGGTCGCCGTCATGATGAGCCCCCACTCCTGACTCGAGAACTCGGAGTGTTCCACTTGGTCGTTGAACTCGCGGTCGACAGCCATTCGATCCCCGACGATGCTGTCGGTCCAGTCTGCCATACCCGTCCGTTGGTCAGTCGACGGTTTGAGCGTTTCCCTCAGATCCGGCGTCGCGTTCGAGGAGTGTGTTTTTACCGACGGGGGACGGGAACTCGGTATGGATCGGTACGATCTCCTCTATCGACTCTACGAGGAGTACGAGACGGACACGCTCCGCGATCTGCAGAACTTCGTCGATCTCTTTCCGCCGGTCGACTCCCGCGTCGCACTCGAGTATTGGCAGGACGCGAGCGACGAGCTCGACGGCCGAAAGCGCGAGATCGCGCAGTCGTTCGCAGCGGGCGAGACGATGGCCGAAATCGCCGCCCGCGCGACGCGCGAGCAGACGTTCTCCGCGCTCGATCTCCACTCGAAGTACGGGCGATCGGTGAACGCGCTCGTCCTCGACGTCGACGAGACGCTCCGTTCTGCGGGTCGAACCGACAACGAGATTCCGCGGGAGACGCTGCACCTCCTGACGGAACTGCACGAAACGGGGATCCCGATCGTGATCTGCACGGGTCAGACCCTCGAAAACGTGAAGGGATTTATGATTCAGGGACTCGGGACAGAGTTGGTCCACTCGGGTTCGTTCAGCATCGTCTACGAGGCCGGGACCGGGGTGTTCACCCCGGGTCACGGATCCGACACGAAGCGACTCCTCTATGAGACGCTCGACGAGGAGATTCAAGAGGTCTTCTCGCTGGTCCGCTCCCGCGTGCTCACCGCCGCCCCGGCGGAGTTGCGACGCTCGCTGCACCTCCAAGGAAACGAGTTCAACGTGACGCTGAAGCCGAACTTCGACGTCGGCAGCGACGCCGCCGAGGAGGTCATCGACGAGGGCCTCGTCTATCTGATCGACCTGCTCGGACAGGCGGTCGTCGAAACCGTCGAGGGCGTCGAGAACGTCGGCATCGAAGCGCGCGACGCACCGGCAGACTCTTCCGGTCGATCGATCGACTGGGCACGCGCGTACTACGCCGCCGCCGACCCGGAAATCGATGCCGTGCTCGCAGAGCAGGATGCGACGCCCGACTGCGACGTCGAGCGAATCCCGACAGAGATCCGATCCCGATTCGACCGCATCGACGTCGCCTATTATCACGCCGACGCCGCGGAGATCGGCTCGCTCGACCTCGATAAGCCGACCGGCGTACAGAGCGCACTCGACGTCTTAGACATCGACGATCCGTTCTGTCTCGTGATGGGCGACAGCAAATCGGACCTCCGGATTATGGAGTGGGCCGAAGCGTCTGACGCGGGGCTCGCGGCGGCACCGGAACACGCCTCCGAATCCGTCCTCGAACACGTCCGCTCGACGGACGAACTGATCTACGACCCCGGTGATGCGGGCTCGATTCTGCGGATTATCTCGGTGCTGAATCAGCTCTCAGAGTGGTAGCAACGGGGGTCGAACGGGTCTATAAAAGCGGGATCGGCGAGGAGAGGGTCGTCGTCGACTCGAACGAGCAGTGTACAGACAGCGTCGTGCTGTCAGATTGGATCTCGTTGCCGACGTCACCGGCGATCCGCCACTCGACGACGACCGTGACTGATTCGTCCGGATCGAGATCCAACGACTTCGAGGACTCGGCCGCGTCGGCGAGCGGGACGTACCCGTTGCCGCCGATGACGTTTCCGTCGCCGCCGACGACGTTTCGCTGCCGCCCGTCTTCGGTTTCGACCCAGATCTTCACGTCGAGGTACTCGGAGAGTTCGCCGACCTCAGGCGTCTCGTCAACCTCGGATTCGGGCTCTGTCAGCCCGTTCTCCTCGTCAATCGGCGCGCCGACCGCGACGGTCGCCGTCACCGCTTCGTCCGCGGGGTTCGAGACGGTCACGGTGTCTTCTCCCGTGCTCCCGGGAAGCGCGTTGTCGGTCCCGAACAGCAGCGTCCGACGGTCCGCTTCGTCCTCGCTGCTGTCGTCTCCGGCGTCGTCGTCTCTAACGGAATCACCGGCGTCGCCGACGTCGGGTGATTCGTCTCCGTCTCCGCCGTCGCCACTGTCTCCACTGCCGCCGACGGTACCGTCTGATTTCGCTGGCCCGTCACCCGCAGACCGCACGTCCGTCTCCGACGTCGACGACTGCGAACTCCGGGATTCGTCGCCCTCGTCCTCCGATCCGGACGACTCCCTTTCGTCGGCCGTCGTATCGGTCGTCGTCGCCGCGGGGCGGTCGACAAAGAAACCGTACTCGTCCGTGTCGGTCACGGATTCGATTTCCTCGCCGTCGACGAACAGCCGAGCGGTGACGGAGATCGCCCCGGTTCGCCGCACGCTCGAACCGGGCGTGTCGACGTCGAAGCCGTTCGATTGGTCTCCGTCGAGGTAGGTGAATCGCGGACCGAGCGCCTCGTCGAGTGCGATTTCCCGTGCGTCGACAGGTTCGATCGAGGTCCGGTGCTGGACTGTCCAGCTACCGTTCGGAAGCCGGCTCCGGACCACGAGATCGACGCGATCGGCCGGTTGGTCGAGCATCAACGAACCGCCGACCGTTCCGGCAACGACGCCGGCTGTCCCCTCGTCGTTTCTGACGTTCGGCGGGTCGGCTGTGGTCACACCGATCTCGGCGGTCGGCCCGCGCGAGTCGCTCACACCGGGCGGTGCAAGTTGGTCTGGCCCGCCCGATAGCGCATCGGAGATGAGCCCCGGCCCCGCGCCGACGACCGCCAGCGCTGCGACGGCGACGACGAGCATTTGCGTCCCCGTAATCGAGACCGGGAGGTCGGCGGCGCTCATCGGCTCATCACCACGCGTGAGAGCGACGCCGATTCGTCGGTCGGCGTCGACTCGTTCTCCGTCGATTCGTCCTCCGTGGGCGTGCGTTCCGTTGATTCGCTCTCCGCTTCGGTCGGTTGGGCGGTCGTTGGCGTTTCACTGTCCGTTTCTGACTCCGATGACGAGTTCTCCGCGTCGTCGCCATCGTCAGTCGGTTTCGATTCCGATTCACCGTCGGGGGTACTGGTGGTTGTCGACTCGTTTTCGCCATCGGTTGCATCGGGTGTCTGGTCGGTCGCCTCGTCGTTCGTCGCGCTGCCGTTGGGGCTCGCTCCCCCCTCGGTGGTCGATTCGTCATCGCTCGTCGATGACTGGCTGGTGTTAGCCGGTGACGACGTATTGTCTCCTGTCTTCCAAGCGGAGCCGTTCTGTGTACCATTCGCAGTATCCGGCGGGCTTTCGGTGCCGTTCTGCGCCGTGGCGTTGTTTTCTGTCGACTCGTTCGCCGTCGCCGTTCCGTTTCCGTCCGTACTCTCGTTGAGGCCGCCGTCGGTGACTGCGGATTCGTTGGTCGCATCGGTTCCGTTGAACTCGGACTCGTTGGTCGCATCGGACTCGTTGATCACGGCCGATCCGGCTTCGGTCCCCGCGACCGACTCGTTGGCGACGAACAGGCCGAACGGGCTGAACCCGTCGGTCGTCGCTCGGAGTTTGTACCAGCCGTCTCGCTCGGCGGCGACCGTCGTCTCGAAGAACGTCCACCCCGATCCGCCGTCGTGGCCGATCACGACGTTGTCGACGTCGCCGGCGGACTGTTCGACCCACGATTGCGAGACCCAGATCGAGATGTTCGCGCAGCCGTCGCCCTCGACTTCGAACTGCTCTATCAGTTGTGGATCGACCCCGTTCTCCGCAGTCGTGGGCTCACATACACGGATCGGCTCGACGTGGAACGACGAGACCGGCGACCGCTCGACCGCCAACTCGACGCTCACGTCCTCTCGGTCGGACAACAGCGCGGTGGTCGCCGCTCCGGAGGCGGACGCGACGAGCGCGAGTGCCAGCACCGCTGCGATCGCCTGCGAGCGGTCGATCGGAAGCCAGCGAGGTCGTGTCATCGGCTCACCTCCGGCTCACCGGACGGTTCGTGATCCAACCCGCTGAGGCTGTTCTGCCCGGGCGGATCGTCCTCGCCTTGGCCCGGCGGACCATCGTCGCTTTGCCCGGGCGGACCGTCGCTCTGCCCCGGGTCACCCGTTTCGATCCCTCCATCGGCCTCGGATTTGAGCCAGTACTTTCCGGGACACGGGTCGCTGTTGCGTCGCGGCGGGTCGCCGCTTTCGGGGTATTCGTTGCCCTGTTGTTCGTACGTGGCGACGAACGAGAGATCGTCGCTGTGTCCGCCGGTGGTGACGCTGAACAGCGTCGGCTCACCGTCGTACTCGAAGACGTCCAGATTCGTCGCGTACTTCAGGAGCACCTCGTCGACGTGGTCGGGGATGTCGGTGACTTCGAGCGTCGCCGTTCGGCCGGTGTCGCCGCACTCCTTCCTCGAGAAGGCGACATCGGCCTCGTCGATCTCTTGATCGCTGCAAAACGCCACGAAGCTGATGTCTTTGCCGCACTCGACCGGCGGGTCGTCTGGGCAGTCCTCGCAGGCCGGCCGGTCGAAATCGTACTCCTGCGGCGTTTCGAGGTGTCGCGCCTGCACCGCTCGGAAGCTGAAATCGAACTCGACGTCGTCGTCGACGGGAGCGAACAACGTCCACGAAAGCGAGAGCGTCCACGTCTCGTCGGTTGCGAGCGCGTCCGTCGAGAGCAACTCGCCGCCGCTGAAGTTCTCGCGGAACGCCCTGAGCGTCCCGTCGAAGAGCGTGAACGGCTCCCGCCCGGACCGAGTCAGTTCCAAGCGCACGTCGAGGCGCTGTTCGACGGGCTCGCACGTTGGACACGGACTGAGCAGCCAGACGAACGCGGGATTAGAATCGATCGACAGCTCGAACTCCGCGTGTTTCGTCTCGTGGACGCCGATCGAGCCGCTGTACGTTCCGTCGCGCCACGATTTCGGCTGTTGCACCTCCACGTCGAGATCCAACGTCCCGGCGGTGAACGTCGCGCCGGCGCGCTCCTCGTCGGTGAGAAACGCAGCGACGCCGCTTCCGGAGGTCGCCGCCGCACCGGCGGCCGCGACGCCGTACAGGACCCCCCGTCGGGAGAGCTCGAGCCGATTCGAGCGTTCGGGTCCTGAGTCAGCCATCGTCGATCCCTCCCGAACCCGGTCTCCCGGCGTCCTCGACGGCGGAGGCTTCGGGAGCGCTGGTTCCGCGCGCTGAGTCGCCGTCGGAGTCGCCGCGACCGTCCGTGTGAGACACGCGCTCGCCGCCGTCGGGTTCGACGCTGCGTTTCGGAGACACCGACGAGTCGGTTCCGGACCCGCCGTCGGCGAGTCCATCGTACGAACCATCCCCTGCCGCTTGTTCATCGCTCGTCGCCGGTTGCTCATCGCTCGTCGACGCTTGTCCGCCGCTTCCCGCGTACAGACCACCGACGAACAGCAGTGCGATGCCGGTCGCGACCGCAACCGTGATCGACCACGCCGCTCTCGTCGTGTACGCGACGTAGGCGCTGTAGGGGAGATACAGCGCGAAGACGAGTCCGAGCAACTGGAGACTCGATCTCGTCAGCGTGATCGACCCGCCGCTTTCGGGTTCGTCCTCAGCCACTGGTTTCTCCGAGTCGGGGGTCTCAGGTGTTGGCGCGTCGCGCTGGCCGCCGTCCGCCGCTGCTTCGTTCGGGTTGGTCTCGTCGTCGACCGAGCGCAGGAGCGCTCTGAGTTCCGAGAGCGTGAACAACAGCAGCGGGAGGACGACGAGGGCGGCGAACCCGACGGTTGTGTTGACGAACTGGACGACGTATCCCAAGAGCGGGATGACGAACAGCACCTCGCCGATCACCTGCTCGTGCGCGATCGATCCGGGATCTGCGTCCTCGTTCGCGTCACCCTTTGTCGCGTACGCGACGCTCCCGTCCTGCTCGACCACGTCGACCACGCGGTGCGTCGTCGGCGTGTCGCTGTCGGTCCGGTAGGTGATGATGTCTCGTTCTTCGATCTCCTCGGGGGACGCCTCGCGGACGATGATCGCGTCGCCGGGCGACATCGCCGGTTCCATACTGCCGGAGAGAACGACGAAGCCGTGGTCGGCTCCGACGACCTGCGGGGCCCCGTAGACGACGAAGGGGACCACCGCGGCGATCAAGAGCAGGAGCCCGACGACGTTGGCCGCCCTTCGAACGTCCTCGCGATCACGCAGGCTCATTGGTCTCCACCCCGCCGGCGTTCGGATGCCTCCTCCCGACCGGCGTTCGCATTCACAGCGCTCGGAGCGTCCGCTCGACTTGCGATCGACTTCGGCCCGCCGACGTCCCAGTATTCCCCGTTCACACGAGTCCGAACCGCGGTATCGGGCTTAGCTATCCACCGATTAGCCCGCGATCGTCCCGCGATAAACGGGTGTTTACCGGACGAAACGCGCCGTGGCTCCACTGCACGTTTTTTATGACGACGGGGTAACGACGCGTTAAGCTCTCTGCGTGGAACGAACTTCCGCCCCGATCTCCGCAAGGTGGCGCTGTCACTTGCGACGGGGTGTGTCACAGGCTGCCCCCGTCGTCTTCTCCATGAGCCGCGCGGCTCGGCAGTCCGAGCTTCGGCCGTCCGACCGCTGCCGCGTCGTTGACGTCGGTGAACCATTCTCCTCCTCCTTTGTGATCGCATCTCGTCTCTCCGAATCGCGTCTCACACGGGCACTGACGGTTCGTTGTGGCGGCACTGCTCGGCGTGGAACCCGAGATCGAACGCCACGCTGTCGCTTTGGACCTCGTTGCCGACGTCCGTCGGGAGCCACCACGCGAGGCCGATGTAGTGGTCGGTTGAGGCCTCGAAGCAGCAGTTCTCCGGCATCGGTTCGCCGTCCCCGTTCCCGCCGTCGGTCGACACCGCGAGACAGAAGTCGACGTGGCTGATCTCTTGACCGGTCGGCGTCTGAAGCGCGGTGTCTTCGTCGCTCATCGCGCCGACGGCCTCGTCGTCGGTGAAATCGTCGTCGCCGTCCTCGTTGTCGTAGCTGTAGACGTTCGCACCCTCGTTACCGCCCTTCACGATGACCTTCGCCACGCAGTAGTCGTCGCTGTCGATCGACCACTCGGTCACGGTCTCGACGCCCTCTTCTCCGTTGTCGAGGAGATCCGTCGTGACAGTGATGTCGCCGTAGGGGGTGCTGTAGGTCTTCTCCCCGGTCTCTTCGAGCGGTCCCTCCGGTGCTTCGTCGGTCTTGAGCCCCTGCACGAGTCCGAAATCCGCACACCGAGGGTTGAATCCGATCGTGTGTTCGACCGGTCCGTCGGTCTGCGGGGTTTCGACCGTGACTTCCTCTCCGGTCTGGTGCAGGCTGTCGTAGTCCTTCTCCTCCGGACAGTCGCCGGCCGGTGGTTCGACGACCGCTCCGTTTCCGCCACCGGGACAGAGCTGGACGCCCTCTCCGCTTTCGAGGAACAAGAGCAGTTCGGCCAGTGAGAGCTCCGGGGTCAGATAGCCGGCGTCGTCCGGCTGCTCGCCGTCGACTTCGACGACGTTGTCGCCGTCGTCGTACCAGAGCCGAGTGCGGATGGCGTCGAGGAGTTCACCGTCGGTCCCGGGTTCGTCGACGGTGCCGTCTTCCTCGTCGGACGTGTCTTCGACCTCGGAGACGCCGTTCTCGTCGTTCGAGACGAGCGAACCGCTGAGCCACACGTAGCCGGGATTGTCACATAGATGATAACTCAGCGTCAGCTCGCCGAAGTCTCCCGGCTTGACGTCGTCGAGGCTGATGAGCGGTTTTGCTTCCCCGTTCTCCTCGTCGTACGTGTCGTCGTTATTCGTCCGAAGTGCTCCGTCAACGGTGGGATCCATATCCTCACTCGTGTCCGCGCCGTCGACGCAGACGTAGCCGACTCCGTCCTCAGTCGTCGCTTCGGGCTCGGCGGCGAAGGCGTCTTGCACGCCGTCGTCGTCGACGTCGGGATACGCCTCGATCGACGTCCGTTCCAGATACGCGTCGAGGTCACCCTCCGCGACCCAGACGACCGGGTTCTCGGGATCCGGGAGTCCGACGTACCCCGCCGTATCCGACGGTTCCGTGCGCGTCACGTCGAGCCCGTCAGTCGGATCGTCGAAGCCGTATACCTGTGGATACGAGTAATGCTCCTCCCAGTCGACTTTGAGATCGAGCGTTCCCGCCGTGATCGTGTTGTTCTCGAAGCTCTCGGTGTCGCTAAAGAAGGCGCTCGTGCCGAGGCCAGCGCCCGCTGAGGCGACGCCGATGCCACCGATGCCTGCCAATACGTTCCGTCGGGTCAGTTCGAATTCGTCTGTGGACATAGCTGTCTGATTGATCGACCGTCGAGCGATCGATCCCCAATCTTGGGGAAACCCACCGGCGGAATCGAACCGCCGCGTCCCCCGGTGTCGGGTCCCGGAAGGGCCGCGAAGCCGGCGACGAGTGCCACTGTGGGGTTGATCGCTCCGCTACGCACCGCTGGTGAACGGGTTGTCGTTGTGTCTCGCCTGCTCGGCGTCGAACCGGAGCGTGAACGTCACCGAATCGCCTTGGACGTCGTTGCCGACGTCGATCGGAAGTTCGAACAGCTGGTAGAACGTCGCTGAGTCGCCGTCGTAGCCGACGACGAGCGGATCGCCCGTCGTGGGGTCGCGCACCGTGACGCCCGTCTTGTAGACCTCGTGGGCTTCGTTCAGCGTCGTGTAATGCGCACCGCTCGTCGTGACGCCGTCGACGTCCGGAGTCTCGTAGCTCGACAGTCCGCTGTCGTTGTTGTCGGTTGTCGGATCGAGGTTGTGGAGCCCCGGGCGGTTATCGCCGATCCCGCCGCTGGGGGTGAAATCTCCCCAGACGGTAGTCAGCAGGTGATCACCGAGGTCCCCCGGCGCATCCGTGTCTGTCTCGGATTCCGGATTGTCGCCTTCGGAATTCTGGTAGTCCTCGTCGACGGAGGTAACCTGCACGTGGCCGGAGTTGAAGTACACCTCCGGGTCCCACTCGAGGAGGAACCAATCGCCCGGTTTGAGGTCCGAAACAGTGATGCTCACGACGTTTCCGTCTGCGGTGTCGTCCGGCCCCAACTGGGATTCGATCGCCGGGTCGGGCAGCTCGACGCTTTTGTTACGGATGTCGACGGAAACAGCCATATTCAGCTGGCCCGCCGTGAAGCTGTTGTCGTCGAACGATTCCGTGTCGCTGAACAGCGCGCTGGTGCCGAGCCCCGCGCCCGCCGATGCGAGGCCGACGCTCCCGACGCCCGCGAGCAGCTTTCGTCTGGTCAGTTCGAATCTATCACCTGTCATTTTGATCACTCCCCACCTCCGGGGAAAACTCACGGGCGGAGTCGAACCGCCCGGCGCAAACTGCGCCGCGCCCGCGTGAGTGAAGGTAAGACCTCCGCGCGGAGTCGTCTCAGGTGGAATTCTCCACTTCCGGCCCGGAGCCGTCGTTGTTGCGGCACTGTTGCGTGTAGAATCCGAGATCGAAACTCACCGAGTCGCCTTGGACCTCGTTACCGACATCGATCGGGAGCCACCACGCGAATCCGACGAAGTGGTTGACGCTCGGGGGGAAGCACTCGCGGTCCTCGCTATCCGCGTCGTCTTCGAGCTCGTCGAATGGACTGGCTCGGTTGCCGTCGAGCGGGATGCCGTTTCCGGAGTCGAGCACTTCGAGGTCCTCCTTGAGCGTACCCCGGCGGAACACCTCCCCGCAGAACGCTCCGGAGGTCATATCGCCGAAGTCGTAGTCGTACGACTCGCTGTCGAGCGTCATCTCGTAGGTGTCGGTGATACTGCCGTCCGTTCGGTCGATGACGACAATCTCGTCGTTATCGCGGTCGGATCCGACGAGGTTGCCGGTGCCGGCGTCGAGCACCGCGAGACCGGTGATCCGCTCGTCTTTCTCGCCGATGTTGTTCGAATCGACCGGCTCTGCGGTCGGATCGGTGCTCGGATCGTCGACCTTGTAGAGACCGTCCGCGTCCGTGTTCGCCGTCCAGATGTACATCGTGCCGTCGGAGGAGAACACGAGATCGGCTCCCGAGAGATCGATCCCGGTGTCGCCTTGGGAGGTGGCCGAGGGTCCAGACGGATCGACGGTGTAGAGCTCGTCGGTGTCCTGACTCGCCGCCCAGAGCGTTCCGGAGGGCGAGTAACCGGCGAGGACGATGCCGCCGGGGTCGCCCGAAATCGGTCCTTGGTCGGTGAACGTGTCGCCATCGATGTCGTACGTTCCGAGGTTCCCGGACTCCTTGTCGTAGAACAGGATCTCGTCGCCGTTGGGCGTCGCCGCGATCGCGTCCGTCTGATCGAAGTCGCCGTCGCCGCCGTAGTCGCCGGGGCCCAAGAGTTCAGTCAGCTCGGCCTCGCCGCTCCCGTCGTCGAGCGTGACCTCGAACAGCGTCGTCGGGTCGGTCCCGCTGTCGACGAGGTACAGCCGCTCCTCACAGTCCGTCTGGAGCACGTTGTCGCCGCGGGAGTCGTACCACCAGACGGTCTCGATTTTCTCGGCGAGGTCGGCCGTGTTATCTCCTTCGGGCTCGGGGTTCTCACCGCCGAGGTGTTCGACGCCCGCCGCCTGCAACCACACGTAGCCGGGGTTGTCGCAGAGGTGGAAGCTCAGCGTGAGCTCGCCGAAGTCACCGGGCTTGACGTCGTCGAGACTGATGAGAGGTTTGACCCCATTCTCTTCGTCGTACGTGTCGTCGTTGTGTGTCCGAAGCGCCCCCTCGGATTTGGGATCCAGATGCTTCGGAAGATCTGCGCCGTCTTGACACGCATCGTACACGAAATCCCTGTGCTGCATCTCTTGAATGCCGTCGCCGTTCGGATCCGGGAACGCCTCGATGGATGTCGCATCCATAAAGTCCGGAATGTCCTCCTCGTTGATCCAGATCTGGGGATCGTCCGGGTCGGGGAAGCCGACGGAGCTGTTGCCGGGGTCGCTGTAGCTGACGTACTCGCCGCCGCTGGAGCCGTCGTAGTAGTGCTCCTCCCAGTCGACTTTCAGATCCAGTGTTCCCGCCGTAATCGTGTTTTCCTCGAACGTTTCCGTGTCGCTGAACAGCGCGCTCGTGCCCAGTCCGGCACCGGCGGAAGCCGCGCCGATGACGCCGATGGAGCCGAGCACTTTGCGCCGCGTCAGATCGAATTCGTGTTCTGTCATCGTGGTGTCCTCGTGTTCGTGACCGTCTGGGCCGCGGTCGCTGCCCCCCACTCGGGGGAAAACCCACCGGCGGAGTCGAACCGCCGCCGCATCGCGTGATGCGGATCCGAGGTGGATGAGAGCGGTACGAGCCGCTCGTCGAGTCTTTAGCTCGGGAGGTCGTCCCAGTCGGAATGATCGTCCCACGGTCGCGTGGCGAGATCAGAGCTGAATGGGTGGTCGTTGTGCCGCGCCTGCTCGCCGCGGAACTGGAGGTCGAAGGAAGCCGACGCACCTTGGAGTTCGTTGCCCGCGTCTTTGGAGACCTTGATCTCCATACAGTAGGCGACCGCCTCGAAGTGCGTCGATTCGTAGTCGCTCGGGCCGATGACGATGTAGTCGGAATCGCCCTCGTCGAGATCTCCATCGACCTTCGAACCGACGCCGTCGTGGCCGCCGATCGGGACGCCGTCTTGGCTCGTGAACTCGTTGTCAGAGAGGCTGGTGACCCAGTTGCCGAGCCCGCCGTCGTGGGCGTAGGTGTCGGAGTCGTCCGGGTCGTAGGTGATGTCGTTCTCGAGAATCTGAGCTCCCTTGACGGGATCTCCGTTTTCCTCCTCACAGACGAATAGGTTCTTTTTGACCGTGATGTCCTCCGAGCCAAGCAGCGTCTCGAAGTCGCTGTTGGTATCGACGCCCGGGAGATCGCTGGCCTCGAGCCCGAGGTTATCGTGACCGGTGGCGTGAGAGACTGAGTTCCACGGGATGTACGCCCGCACGACGCCGGGGTTGTCGTGGATGCGGATGCACCAGCAGAACTTGTAGGTGTCTCCGGGCTTGAGGTCGGAGATATTGAGGCTCGCGCCCACCATTCCGCCATTGTCGGTACCCTCCGAATACCAGTCATCCTCGTCGGGCCCCATTCCGTCCTGATCGACCGCATCCGGGAGGTCCAGCAACTCGACCGTCATCGAGAAGGATCCCGCTTGGATGGTGTTGTCCTCGAACGATTCCGTGTCACTGAACAGCGCGCTCGTGCCGAGTCCAGCGCCCGCCGACGCGACGCCGATGGTTCCGAGTCCGGTCAGTGCTTTCCGCCGCGATATCTCGAACTTCTCTGTCATGGTTTGCTCTCCCCCCATCTGGGGGAAACCCACTGGCGGAGTCGAACCGCCGCCGCGTCGGCCTCGATGGTGGAGCAGACACGGATCCGGTGTGGGTCGTCCACACCCAACACCACCGTAGAGACTCCCATAGCTAATTGCGAGTTTGCTGATCTAATGATGATCTCATACGGCTAATGACCCGTTTTATCGCCGTAGATAGCTCAAAAAGGCTACTTACTACGTATTAGATGGTAGATAGGTGTGCGTAGAAGTACGCGAACAGTACCGGGTACGCGTCGATAGAAGTCACCCTATACCACGAGACGACCGCTCGGTAACCAATCTCCTACCGCGATTAACGTGGGGTTCAATCGAACGGCCGAAAATTAGTCTAACTCATTACTATATTGTCATCTCGTTAGCGAGAGTATGGGAGCCATATATGAGTTATCCAGCGATACAGGGCGGGCAGAGCCTTTCGGAGACGGATATTCACGATCTCCTCAGAAACGACCGACGTCGACAAACGATCAAGTGTCTGCAGTCGCAGGGGCGAGAAGTGATGCTGCGCGACCTCGCCGAAGAGATCGCAGAGCGGGAAACGGGGGAGTCACCGGCTCCGCGGAACATCCGCGACAGCGTGTACATCTCGCTGCATCAGAGTCACCTCCCTAAACTCGACGACGCCCGCGTCGTCGACTACGACCGCGACCGAAAGACGATCGCACTCCGTGAGCACGCGCGCACGGTCGACGTCTATATGGAAGTCGTCACGAAGTACGGGATGACGTGGGCGTCGCTTTACCGGACGCTCGGCGTGTCCTCGCTGTTTCTGGTCGTCCTCGCACTCGTGGAGGCACCGATCGTTTCCGCGGTCGGTCCGCTGGTCATTGCGACGGTCGCGCTCGCCGCGTTGGCCGGCTCGACGTTGTATCAACTCTGGTCGCGTCGGTGGGTCTACCTAAACCGGCTTTCGTAAGTCGAACCGACCCGTTTTCGCCGCCGCCGGGCGTCACTCGTCCGCGTTCTCGGGGATCTCCTGCGGCGGTCGATCGTCGCTTGCGACGCCGAAATACCCGGGCTCGTCGCCGACGGGGTCGTTGATCACCAACTCCTCGGCGTGGGCCATCAGCCACGGGATCGTCCACACGACCACTCGGTCTTCGGTGTCCGCGTCCAACTGCGCGTCGGGATCGAGGCCCTGCAGCAGTCTGGCGATCTCCGGCACGGTGTACATCTTCTCGGGATCGAGTACGTCTTCGGGTTCGTACAGTCGGTAGGGATAGAGCGTCTCGAAGGCGGACTTCGGTTTCGGCATAGAAGTACGTTGTCCGCGGACGTGAAAAGTTCCGTCGAGTCTCTGCGACGACCGCAACGAAACCACGCTGCCAGTCAGTATATGTGTCCGCCGTCCCAGGGCCGAGTATGCGAACTGTGGACGCCGCCGGACTGGAGATCGGCGACGAACATCCGCCGCGAATTATGGGCGTGCTGAACGTCTCGAAAGAGTCCCCCTACGACCCGAGCGTTTTCGACGACCCCGGAGACGCCGCCGAATACGTCGACCGCGAACTCATCGACGAGGGTGCCGACATCGTCGACATCGGGCTGGAATCCGCGAACAAGCGCTTCGAGGTACTCTCGGCCGAACAGGAACTCGACCGTCTCGACACGGCGATCGAAACGATCGAGAGCGTCTCCGGCGACGCCGTCTTCTCGATCGAAACGCGGTATCACGAGGTGGCGGACGCGGCGCTCTCCCGCGGTTTCGAGATGGTCAACGACATCTGCGGCTTCGCGGACCCCGAGATGCCGCGCGTCTGCGAGGACCACGACGTCGCGGTCGCGAAGATGGCTTCCCCGCCGGATCTCTCCCGGCCGGGCGCGGTCGAGTCCGTCGACTGGGCGGCGAGTAACGCCGACGGCTGGGCGGCACGTAACGGCACCGAACGGGAACGTAGCCGTAGCTACGCGGACGACGTCTACGATGCCCTCTCACTGAACGGGTTCACCGACAAGACGATCGTCGATCCCGCCTTCGGGGGGTGGTCCGAGGAGAAGACGCTCGACGACGACCGAGAGACGTTCCGCCGACTCCGGGAGTTCCGCGGACTCGGATATCCGATCCTCGTCTCGATCAATCGGAAGAACTTCCTCCGTGAAATCGCCGGGCGCTCGACGGAGGACGCGCTCTCGGTTTCGCTCGCCGCGACGTCGATGGCGGTCGAACGCGGCGCGCGCGTGATCCGGACCCACGACGTCACGGAGACGCGCGACGCCGCGCTCATCGGCTACGAGTTCGCCCGCCCGCGGGTTCGGAAGTCATCCGAACGTGACGACGCCCACATCGCCGTCGAGGAACTCGACGTGACGACGACGCGAGAGGCCGAACGACACCTCGAACGTATCGGTGTCGAGTCGACGTCGGCGTCGAACGAAGCGGTCGTGCGCGCGTTCGAGCTGTCTGGACTGTCGGATGCGGCTGTCGGTCGGCTCTCGACGGCCGCCGCCGACGCCGGCGTGACGGTCGTATCGACCCCGACGGCGGTGGCAGGGGCGAAGACCGACGGTGGCGGCCGTGACCGGGCAAACGCCGCCTCGGGTCGGGTCGCTCTCCTCTTCGGCACGCCGCGCGCGTTCGACGACCTCGAAGCGCTCGTTCGCGAATTCGAGCACGACGACGGCCTCCGCGCGTCGCTCGAAACGATCGCGACCGGTGTCTGAAATCCGTGATAAACCCGTCTTCGCGCGGTCGGGAGAACCGACGATTGTCCCGATATCGAGCGTCAGACACCTCCTATTACCCTGTCAGACGCGAGTGAACACGGGAAAGCTTATGACGGATCGATTTAAACCGGACAGGTGGAAGCCGGAAGGGCACGCGGGTAGGGGTACTTGGTGCCATTCCGGCTCGTACCGTAACGCCCGGGAGCGACAGCTATGAACTTCGAGATATGGGAACCGATCTACGAGTCGATCCTCGCCGACTTCGGCTACCCCCGAGACGGCGACGAGCGCGCTCGCGACGCTATCGCCGCCTACGCGAGACCGTTCGACTTCGACCGGCTCGACTGTTCGGGCCGGAGCGTCGCGGTCGTCGGCGCTGCGCCGTCGCTCCCGTCCGAGGTCGACCGCGTCGCCGACGCCGACCGGGTCTTCGCGGCCTCGACGGCGGCAGACGTCGTCAGCGACGCGGGATTCGACGTCGATCTGATGGTCACCGATCTGGACAAGAACCCCGAGACCGCTCGGTCGTTGACGCGCGACGGGACGCCCGTTGCCGCGCACGCACACGGAGATAACATCCCGCTGATCGAAGAGTGGGTCCCCCGGTTCGAATCCTCGCAGGTCATCGCGACGACGCAGGCGGAACCGGTCGCCGCCGTCTACAACTTCGGCGGGTTCACCGACGGCGATCGGGCCGCTTTCCTCGCTGATATCCTCGGCGCGTCGGAGCTCCGGTTCGTCGGCTGGGACTTCGACGATCCGGACGTCTCGCCGGCGAAAGCGAGGAAACTTCGCTGGGCCGAGCGCCTACTCCACCTCCTCGAACGCCTCCGCGAGGAACGGTTTTCGATTCTCGACGGTCGCCGCGACGCGATCGAACCGATTCCCATCGAGTGATAGGTGGGGACGCGGACCGAGACTGCCGTTACGTTGAGAAGGCGTGCGCCCGACCGACTCGTATGCAGATCCACTGGCACCGCAGGGACCTCCGGGCGTCTGACAACCGTGCGCTCGCGGCGGCGGCCAAGGCAGTCAACCCCGAAGACCCCGTTGACGCCCCCGGCGGCCCGGTTCTCCCGGTCTTCGTCTTCGACGACGACGTGCTCGAACACGCCGCCCCGGCCCGCGTCCGGTACCTGCTCGATTCGCTCGCAAAACTGCGCGAGTGGTACCGCGATCGCGGATCGGATCTCGTCGTCGCACACGGGGACCCGCGGGACGTCATCCCCGACCTCGCCGTCGAGTGCGACGCCGACCGCGTGATCTGGAACGCCGACTACTCCGGGCTCGCCACCGAGCGCGACGCCGACGTCCGGCGGGCGCTCGACGAGGTCGACGTCGCCCGGAAATCGTTTCACGACGCGATCTTCCACGAACCGGGATCGATCACGACGAACGAGGGCGAGTACTACTCCGTGTTCACGTACTTCTGGAAGAAGTGGCGCGATCGCGAGAAGCCGGATCCGCTTCCCGCGCCCGACGCCGACGCGCTTGCGCCAGCCCCGGATAAATCGAGTATTGACGCCGTCAGCGAGTCGCTCCCGACCATCGGGGATCTCGGATTCGAAGACCCCGACGCCGACGTCCAAGCGGCGGGGACCGAGGCCGCGCGGGAGCGACTCGCCGACTTCTGTGCGGACGGCATCTTCCGATACGAGGAGGACCGCGACTACCCGACTCGGGGGGCGGTGTCGCACCTATCTCCGGATCTGAAGTTCGGCACCATCGGGATCCGAGAGGTGTACGCGGCGACCGAAGACGCGGCCGCGGCGGCCGATGACGACGCCGAGTCAGCGTCGGTCGAGGAGTTCCAATCGCAACTCGCGTGGCGGGAGTTCTATGCACACGTGCTCTTTTACAACCCGGAAGTTGTCACGGAGAACTTCCGAGAGTACGAACACGACATCGAGTGGTGGAACGATCCCGAGGAGTTGCGCGCGTGGAAAGCGGGCGAGACCGGCTATCCGATCGTCGACGCCGGGATGCGACAGCTGAAGGCCGAGGCGTACATACACAACCGCGTCCGGATGATCGTCGCGTCCTTTCTCACGAAGGACCTCCTCGTCGACTGGCGCGAGGGGTACGACCACTTTCGATCCCACCTCGCCGATCACGACACCGCCAACGACAACGGCGGCTGGCAGTGGGCCGCCTCCACGGGGACGGACGCGCAGCCGTACTTCCGCATCTTCAATCCGATGACGCAGGGCGAGCGATACGATCCCGACGCGGAGTACATCAAAACGTACGTGCCCGAACTGCGCGACGTCGACGCCGGGCTGATCCACGAGTGGCACGAGCTGTCGCCGACGCAGCGCGCCCGAACCGCCGAGTCGTATCCTGCCCCGATCGTCGACCACGGCGAGCGCCGGGAGGCCGCGTTGGAGATGTTCGAGGCGGCCCGCGGCGGAGACTGACCGAACCCGTGGTGAGGACTGACCGAATTTGCTATCCGGCAAAGACCGAGTGAGACCGCCGTCGGTCGACGATCGACTTTTGCCGTCAGTACGCGTCTGTGGCCTATGGAAATCGGGATCGTGCTGTACGATGGGTTCGACGAACTCGACGCGATCGGGCCGTACGAGGTGTTCGAGTACGCCCTCTCGAACGGCGCAGACGCCACGGTGACGCTGTACGCGCTCGACGAACGGGAGTGGGTGACCGCGAGCCACGGACTTCGCGTCGGCGTCGACGGGGTGCTACCTCCCGCAGACGCGGATGACCGCCCCGAGCTACTCGTCGTTCCGGGCGGCGGCTGGGTCGCCAAGCCGCCGGAGGCGAGCGCGTGGGCGGAGGCGCAGAAGGGTGCTCTCCCGGACGCGATCGCTTCGTATCACGAGTCGGGCGCGACGCTCGCCGCCGTCTGCACCGGCGGAATGCTGCTCGCGGCCGCCGGCGTGATCGACGGACAGCGCGCGATAACGCACGGCGGCGCGATCGGCGAACTCGCGGAATCCGGTGCCGAAATCGTCCGTCGGCGGGTCGTCGACGACGGCGATATCGTCACCGCCGGCGGAGTCACCTCGGGCATCGATCTCGCGCTGCACATCGTCGAACGCGAGTTCGGCGCGGCGATCGCCGAGGCAACCGCGACGGTGATGGAGTACGATCGCCGAACCGATCCGTACGCTAGAAAGTAACGTTTCCTGATAGGTGACTTCGAAAGCGGTTACGTGGCGGCCGTATGATCTCTATGCGATGGCTTTCGTATTCGCAAGATAGCGCAGGTATCGGCAAGAAATTCGCCACAATTTGTGGTGATTGCTACCATATGGCTCCTCAACCTTTAACAAGTTCCTAACCATATAACAGAGCGGAGGAATTACATATGAGCTACGAACTCGATCCCCTTCCGTACGACTACGACGCGCTGGAACCGCACATCTCCGAGCAGGTCCTCACGTGGCACCACGACACCCACCATCAGGGCTACGTGAACGGCTGGAATTCGGCCGAGGAGACGCTCGAAGCGAACCGCGAGGCGGGCGACTTCTCCTCGTCGGCCGGCGCGATCCGGAACGTGACCCACAACGGCAGCGGTCACGTCCTCCACGACCTCTTCTGGAATTCGATGTCGCCGGAGGGCGGCGATGCGCCGACCGGCGCGCTCGCCGACCGCATCGAGGAGGACTTCGGCTCCTACGAGGCTTGGAAGGGCGAGTTCGAGGCCGCGGCGTCCGCCGCCGGCGGCTGGGCGCTTCTCGTCTACGACTCGTTCTCGAACCAGCTGCGCAACGTGGTCGTCGACAAGCACGACCAGGGCGCGCTCTGGGGCAGCCATCCGGTCCTCGCGCTGGACGTCTGGGAGCACTCGTACTACCACGACTACGGCCCGGCCCGCGGCGACTTCGTCGAGAACTTCTTCGAGGTCGTCGACTGGGAGGAACCCAGCGCCCGCTACGAGCAGGCTGTCGAACTCTTCGAGTAAGCGACGACGCGCACACCCCGATATTTTTCGACGAGCCGTGAACCCGCAGCCGTGAGTGAAATCCCGGTGTGAGTCTCCCGTAGCCTTATTCTTCGGATCGCCCGTAATCCACTATGGCGTTTCACCTCACGCGAGCTGTCGGCGACGGTATCAGGCGGATACTCACTCGCACCGGAGCAGTCCTATTCGTCGGGTTACTTCTCCTCCAGTTTCTCGTCCAAATCTCGCTCAACACCGCTGTCGTCGGATTGATCCCACCCGAAGCCGCGGATCAGGTCGGAAGTCTCGGCCTCACGCTGCCCGTTTCGGGGACGGTGGGTGCGGTCCTCTTTCTCGTCGCGACCCTGCTCAGCCTGCCCTACTTCGTGGGTCTCTCTCGGGCGCTCACTCGCCCGAAAAACGAGCTATCGACGGTCCCGGCGGAACTCTGGAGGCGTCGACTCGGCCGCGCGTCGCTCTCGATGCTTCTCGGCGGATTCGTCGTCGGCATCTCGGTTTGGATCGGCCTGTTGTTGTTCTTACTCCCCGGTATCTTCCTCGGCGCGTGTTTTCTGTGTTTCATCTTCGCCGTCGGCGTCGAGGATCGCGGCACCGTCGGCGCGCTCAGGCGGAGTTGGGGCCTCTCTCGCGGTAATCGGCTGAAGCTTTCCGTGATCGTGATTTTCAGCGGTGTGATCGGCGGGATCATCGGGATCCTCGGAACCGTCCTCGACCTCGCGGCGGTTCCGGTCCTCGCCGAACTCGTCACCAATACGTTCGGCACCGTCCTCTTCGTCTTCCTGTACGGAATGATGGCGGCGTCGTATCTACAGCTTCGCGACGACACCGATGACTCGGAACCTGAGACCGCAGCCTCCGCTGATCACGGCGAAGAATCCCTCTAACGCCTGCACACGAATCCTCCCGACAACGATCTCGCCGACAACGCGGGATCGGGAACCTCGCGTCGTCGGTCCCGATGGTCGTGGTACCGCGACCCTCACAAGTCTTATCCGTAACGGGGATGTACGTTTGTTTGCAATGGCAAACGGTAAGGTTGATTTCTTCAACGACACTGGCGGTTACGGTTTCATTTCGACGGACGACGCTGACGACGACGTTTTCTTCCACATGGAGGATGTCGGTGGCCCGGACCTCGAAGAGGGACAGGACGTCGACTTCGAGATCGAATCCTCGCCCAAGGGACCGCGCGCGACGAACCTCGTTCGTAACTAATACCGACTTCAGTCGCCCTCTGCGGCGACAGTAGACGGCTTTTCATTCTGCCCGAGTTCGCTCGGGCGAAATGCAACGTGACGCAGCGACGCGTCAATTCTCGCAGGTCACGGCTTCTTTCTTCCAGTGACGACTAGCGGTTTCACTACGGTCGATGGTCTGTACAATTCGAAATACTCACTCTCTCGGCTCGCGTTGCATCGCGCGTGAACTCCGAGCGCAACCCGGACACGACGCACACGGACCCCGAGCAATCCAGCCGCGCGGGTCGAACCGGCGTATTCGTCGTCGCTTCCGACACCGAACGCCGCGACGCGTTCGCCGTCCGGCGCGCGGTTTTCGTCGACGAACAGGGGGTCGACGAGGAAATCGAGTGGGACGAACACGACGAACCGGACGCCGACGCGACGCACTTCGTCGCCTACGACGACGGCGACGTCGTCGGCGCGGCGCGCTTCAGAGTCGTCGACGGCGACGAACCAGCTCGCGCGGACGCTGCCGAGGGGACGACGGGAAAGGTCGAGCGCGTCGCCGTCGCAGCCGACAGACGCGGCGAAGACTGGGGTCGGGAACTGATGGACGCTCTCGAGTCGTACGCGCGCGAGCAATCCGTCGAACGCCTCGCGCTACACGCGCAGACACACGTTCGAGAATTCTACGAGCGACTCGGCTACGACGCCTTCGGCGAGGAGTTCGAGGAGGCCGGAATTCCGCATATCGAGATGGAGAAGGACCTGCCGTAGCGCTTCCACCTGTCCCGCGAACGGTTTTATACGATGACGAGGCCAGCAACCCCGTGATCTGAGAACGACCCCGCGTCGGGTCGCGGTCTCACCGCGTTTGCAACTGTTGTTGCATCCGATCGCACGTCATCGTGCGATCGATGGCTACAGCCTTGCAAACTCGGTGAGGCTCGGCACGTCGACGTGGGGAGCGACGGCGACGACGCTGGTGGGGACGTCGTCGCGAGTCGCAAGCGGGTGCCGACTGTTCGCCATCTCGACACTCAGAGATCCATCTGAAAGCGGTCAGAACGTATCAACTCAGGACAGTCGCTTCGAGACGTAGGGACCGTCCTGATGGTAGCCCAGCTTCTCGCGGTAGTACTCTCGCGCACCGATGCCGGAGATGATCGCGAGGTCACGGTAGCCCGCGTCGGCGGCGAGCTCCTCCGCGCGACGGATCAGGCGGCGTCCGTAGCCCTTGTGCTGCCACTCGCCCTCGCCGCTACCGATTCCGGCCTCGCTACCGTAGACGTGGAGTTCTCGGACGATCGCGGCGTCTTCGAGTTCGCGGCGAACGGGATCGTTCGGGAAGCGGAGCCGACAGAAGCCGACGAGCAGGTCCTCGACTGAGTCCTCGAACGCGAGGAAGTGCTCGGTACCGCCGGCGACGTCGTACGTCTTGACGTTCAACTCGACCCGCTCGGGGTCGGGGTCTGCGTCGTTCATCCCGGCCTCGCGGGCGCGGATGTCCCGCACTTCGATCCCTTGTTCGTCGGCGCGCTGCTGGGCGAGCTGTCGGAGATTCGATTTCCAAACTCCCGCGTCGATGAAATCGGCGGGGATATCGCGCTGGACCCGCTGCAGGCGCGTGTACTCGGGGATCATCCCCATAACCTCGGCAACGATCTCGGCGGCCTCCTCGTTGCCGAGGGGGTCGAACTCGTTGCGCCGCCACTGGTCGTACACGCGCGTCCCGCGGACGACGAGCGTCGGGTAAATCTTGAGGTAGTCCGGGCGGTACTCCTCCCGCTCGAAGAGCTGCCGGAAGTCCTCCAGAATCATCTCCTTGGTCATCCCCGGCTGTCCCGGCATCATATGGAAGCCGACCTTGAACCCGGAGTCTCGGAGCCGACGGTTCGCGTCGATCGACGCCTGCACGCCGTGGCCGCGGTGCATCTCTCTGTTGATCCGCTCGTAGGTCGTCTGCACGCCGACTTCGACCTTCGTCGCTCCGAGACCGAGCATTCGGTCGATCTGCTCGGGGTCGCACCAGTCGGGCTTCGTCTCGAAGGTCGTGCCGATGTTGCGGATGTCGGCCGTCTCGTTCTCGGCGATGACATCCTCGACGTAGCGGAAGTCGACGTCCGCGGGATCGGGCTTGAACGACTGATCCTCCGCGGGCCGCGGCTCCGAACCGAGGTCGTAGTCGTTCAGCGCCTCCAGCGCGCGCTTGACGAACCACTCTTGGTAGTCGTGACTCCGCGCGGTCATCGTTCCGCCCATCAGGATGAGTTCGACCTTGTCGACGGGGTGGCCGATGTGTCTGAGTTGTTCGAGTCGGAGCGTCACCTGCCCGTACGGATCGTACTCGTTCTGCTCGCCGCGGGCGGCGGCGGGCTCGTGGCCGGTGTAGGACTGCGAGGAGTCGAACTCCGAGGCCGGGCCGCCGGGACAGTACAGGCACTTCCCGTGCGGGCACATATGCGGAGAGGTCATTATCGCGACCGGCGAGACGCCCGAGGCGGTCCGGACGGGTTTGCGTCGGACGACTTCCTTGACCTCCTCGCGTCGGCCCTTCGGCGCGTGTTGGAGTATCTCGACGTTCTTCGGGACCTTCGGCGAGGAATGCGTCGAGCAGGCGTCGAGCTTCGCCGATTCGAGGTCGTCGCGGCCGACGTCCCCGTCGAGGATCCGCTCGACGAGGTCTTCGCAGGTGCGCCGGAACGCCTCCGTTTCGGTGGGCTCCGCTTCGGCGTCCCCGCCTTCTGCGTCGGCGTCGGTGCTCACGGAGGGCTCACCTCCGGCGGTTGCGACGAGCGAGTCATTACCGCCTGTTCGTCGCGTTTCGCGGTTAAGCGTGTCGCTCCGGAGCCTGTGAGTCGAAACGTGTGTCGAGAGAGAAGTGTCGAAAACGACCCGAACGGCGTTTCAGAGCTGGTCGATGCTCGTTCTCGGCGCTGGTCGACGATCGTTTCAGAGCTGGTCGACGACCGCCTCGGTGACGGCGTCGACGACGTCCTCGCGCGCACCAGAGAGGAACTCGACGCGGTTCTGTCGGATCCCGACCGCCGTGATTCCGCCCTCCGGAACCGCTTCCCGGGCGTCAGCGGCCGCGGCGCGGACGTCGACGTCGGCGTCCGAGCGGACGAACAGTTCGTCCGTCGAGTAGACGACCGTCACCGACCGTTCGTCCTCGGCCTGCCGGTGCAGCGCGTCGGCGAGCAGCGACGTCGGCGGGAAGTCGAACTGGTGGCTGTAGGAGTCGGCGTCGAGGACGGCGACGTCGACACCATCGATTTCGCGGGATTCGAGATTCGCCTCGGCTGTTTCGACCTCGTCGTCGAGTTTGATCCGGTACTGCTCGGAGACGTGTCCGGCGAGGCCGCCGTCGTCCTCGAACAGGAGGTCGGTGATGAGCTCTCGCTTGTCCTGGTAGGACTGGTAGTACGCTTCGAGCGCGACGGCCTCGCGGAGTTCGCGGGTCCGGTCGGCGTCGTATCCCGCGCCGTCCGCGAGATCGAGGTAGGCCTGCGGTGCGCCCTCCCAGTAGCTCACGGCGGGGAGGTGTGCGAGGTCGTCTGTCACGTCGGCGTTGACGGCCCCGGCGACGTTCGCGCCGAGCGCGCCCGTCGAGAGGTCGGCCGCGTCGACCTCGGCGAGACTCGGCGAGACGAGCACGCTCGCCTCGTCTTCGATCTCCGCGTCGACCGCCTCGGCGTCGATGACGACCTTGGACGCGCCGTAGACGCCGAGCAGTCCGAGGCCGTCGAGGGAGTCGGTCGTGCCGCCGACGCCGACGAGGACGACGAGCGGGAGCTTCTCGTCGTGTCTCTCGTTGTCCTGTAGCATCCGCGTCACGTCGTTCGTCGCCGCGTCCATCCCGTAGACGGGGTCGTCGAGCGGCCGGCGCGTGAAGAAGTGATACTCCGCGTCCGCGCGGGCGTGCTCCTCGCGGATGAGCGGGAGCACTGCCCGCTCGATGGCCGCGCCGGCGACGTAGCCGTCGGCGGTGGCGGCGTGGCGGACGACGATCGGTCGCGACTCCAACACGGCCGCGCGGATCGCCTCGGCGGCGTCGGCGAGCTGCTCGGTGATGGCGTCGACGGCGTCGTCCTCGGCGAGCGGTTCGACCGACTCGGGACGCGCCTTTTCGGAGAGGGCGTCCTCGAGCCGCTGGGCGACCGCGTCGGCCTCGTCGTCGGTGAGTTCGGTCAGGTCCTCGGTCTCGACTTGCAGTTCGCCCCGTCGGAGTTCGACCTCGCCGTCGAGCCGGACGACGTCGCCCTCGTCGATCTCGGGGTAGGCGCGGACGCCCGCCTCAACGAACGCCGCGCAGTCGACGACGCCGGTCTCGTCTCGGATCTCGAAGATCGTCGGGCCGCCGGTCTGGCGCGCGCCCACGATTTCGCCCTCGATGCGGACGAGGTCGCCGACGCGGTCGCCCAGCGAATCGACGGAGACGCGTTCGGGCTCCTCGTCGTCCTCGCTCGGGACCTCGTCCTCAACGTCGTCCGAGCCCGCCGCGTCGCGCTCTTCGCCTGCGGCCTCGTCCTCGTCTGCGGTCTCGTCGTCTGCGGTCTCGCTGTCGAACTCGAACGCGCCCTCTGTGGCGTCTCCCGAGCTCCCTTCTGACTCGTCATTTCCGGTCTCGTTCTCAGCGGTCGACGGCCCCCCTTTCGCCGCCGCCTCAGTCCCGTTTCCCGTTCGGGACTTCGTCGAGGCTCCCTTCGGTTTCTTTTTCACCGGGTCCGGCCCGTCGTTCTCGTCTGTTTCGATTGCGTCGCCGTCGGCGTCGCCCTCGGGGTCGTGGACGCGAGCGCCGCGGAACTCCGATTCGGACTGCCGGATCGACCAGCCGAGGTCGATGTTCCCGTTGCTTCGGACGTTCTTCACTTGGACGAAGACGGTGTCGCCCGAGTCCCAATCGAGGCTTTCGAGGCGACGGTCGAGTTCGCTGCGGTGTAGGAGCCCGGTGACCCCGGGCGCGAGATCGACGAAAACGCCGAAATCCGCGAATCCATCGACGGTACCCTTATAAAACCGCCCCGGCGTGAGTTGTTTTGGGGAATTTCCCCTGAAATCGAACCAGACATCTTCGTCGTGCGTAATCCAATCCATTGCGAGAGTAAAATGGGTCGCGCCTAAAACGACTGTCGAATTCCTGCTGGTCGAGCGAACAGTTGTCACCGACCCGCGCACCGCCCGATCATCGCCGAACGGGCGTCGCTCAGATCAGCCCCAGCGCACGGAGTACGGCCCTGCCGGCGTCGATGCCGCCGAACGCGGTGCCGAACAGTAGCGCCGCCGGGACCGCGGCCGCAACGACCGCACGGGTCGTCGTCGTCCCGTGAACCGCTCGAAGCCCGACGACGAGCAGCGCGGTCCCGTACAGCGCACAGGCGAATCGGAGCCACGGCGACGGGATCCCGGCGACGGCGCAGGGGGCCGTCGCGTACGCGATCACCTGCACGGTCTCGCTAATCCCCGCGCGGTCGCGGACCGCGAGGATCAGGATCACCGTCTGGAGCGCGGCGGTCAGGTGCAGCACCGCCGGCGCGATGACCAGCGCCACGACCGCGAGAGCGACGACGGCCGACACCACCCGTCCGCCCGCGAGAGAGGGGATCCGCCCGGGTACGAACGCGAAAAGACCGATCGCGTACGCGACGGCGACGGCGACAGCGAAGACCAAGCCGGGTGCCTGATCGCCGGGAGCGACGCCGTTTCGGAAGAACTGTTCCGGTCGGAGGAGGACTTCGACCCACGCCCGCGCGAGTCCCCGCGGTCCGCGCTCGCGTCCGCCGCTCGGATTCTCGACCCACGTCGTCACGTTCGATTCGAACTAGTCGCGCCGGAGGGTATGACAGTTCCGGCACCGCGCCTCGTAGGACTCGTCGGCCCCGACGACGATGGTCGGTTCGTCGACGTGTGCGGGTTCGCCGTCGACGAGGCGCTGGTTCCGCGTCGCGGGTTCACCGCACAGCGCGCAGATCGCCTGCAACTTGTCGACGTACTCGGCGACGGCCATCAGCTGCGGGAGGGGATCGAACGGCTCTCCCCGGTAGGTCTGGTCGATGCCCGAAACGATGACGCGACGGCCGTCGGCGGCCAACTGCTGGCAGACGTCGACGAGCTCCGGGGCGAAGAAGTTCGCCTCGTCGATCGCGACGACGTCTTCGCCGTTGAGGTGCTCTCGGATCTCCCAGACGTCGTCGCCCTCGTTGGCAACGACGCTCGCGTCCCACTGGCGACCCGCGTGCGACCCGACGGTGGTCTCCCCGTAGCGGTCGTCGATGCCGGGCTTGAACACCGCGACCTCTTGGCCCGCGATCTCCGCGCGCCGAAGTCGCCGGAGGACCTCCTCGGTCTTCCCCGAGAACATCGACCCCGTGACGACTTCGATCCACCCGCTGTTCGTGATGGCGTGCATACGATGTCCGAGCGTGATGGAGGGTCAAAATCGTTGTTCTTCGGTCGACTCCGACGATCCCCGCGCCGGAGTCGGGATCGGCGTCCGCGCGCTACCGTCCCTCGCCGCCGACGTTCTCGTCGGCCTCGAAGGTCGAGGGATCCGGTTCGATTCGCGCGTACTCGACGACGCGCCGGCCGAGCACGCGAACCCGCTCGTCGAGGCCCTCGTCGACGATGTCGTCGCCGTCGAAGCGCTTCGAGACGTTCGGCAGCGCCGCTTGGTGCGGGAGGACCCACGCGTCGAGAGCGCGACAGACGGATCGAAGATGCTCCAGCGCCGAGACCGGAAAGCCGCCGCCGGCGACCGCCAGCAGCCCCACGGTCTTGCCCTCGAACTCGTCGAAGCCGCAGTAATCGAGCGCGTTCTTCAGCACGCCCGAGTACGACCCGTGGTACATCGGCGTTCCCAACAGCACCGCGTCGGCCTCTCGGATCCGACGCACGACGGCCGCGCTGTCGCCTTGGGTGTCCCGATCGGCGTCAAACACCGGCAGGTCGTACGCCCGGAGGTCGAGCACCTCGCCGGTGCCGCCCGCGTCGCGGACGCCGTCGAGCGCGCGTTCGAGCGCGCGGCGCGTGTAGCTCTCGTCGCGGAGGCTCCCGCAGACGGCGACGACATCGACCGCCGAGGACGACCGCTGATCGGACATACGGTCCGCTCGCTCCGATATCCCAAGAAGCCACCGCCGTCTACCAGCGGACCGCTGGCTCTCGGTTTGTCGGTGCCTAACAATCCCATCGCGGTCCCTTGCACGGGTATGTCAGCAACGAAGGCGTTTCTGAGCCGGCTGCGGGGGAAATCGCTCGGAGATCTGCTCCGGTTGGCCCCGCAGTTCGCCTCAGAGCTCCTTCGATTCCGTGCGATCGGGGCGTTCTACTGGGGCCGGCTCCACGCGACTCCCACCGCTCGACGGCGTCGCCGTCGCGCCGCGCTCGATCGGCTCAGCGAGGCCGAGTCGGTGCTGTTCCTGTGCCACGGAAACGTCTGCCGGAGCCCGTTCGCGGAGCGATTGCTGCGACACCGACTGGTCGACCGCGGCCTCGCTCCCCTCGAAGTCGCTTCCGCCGGGAGCGTCGAGTTGGACGACCCCCGCTCGCCGTCGAACGCCCGCGCCGTTGCGGCGGAGTTCGGTGTGGGCCTCTCCTCCCATCGGGCGATGAAATCGACGGACGAAGCGATCGAAACCGCAGATCTGCTGTTCGTGATGGACTATCGAAACTACCACACATACGCGACCCGATACCCCGAGGCGGTCGATCGGCTGTTTCTGCTCCGCATCGTGGAACCGGGTCACGAGATGCAGATCATCGATCCTCACGGGTCAGACGAATCGACGTTCGAGCGTGTTTATGCAGCTATCGACGACTGCGTGACGACGATGCTCGACGAATACGAGGCTCGAAGGGGTGGAGACTGACGTGTGGCTTCTTGGGGACGCTGCATCGTTCTCCGGTATCCGTGAACACAGTCGTCAAATCCCGAGAAGTCCTCGGGAAGATGCTCGTGATCGGACGCGTTGCGTTCGGGACGCGATCTCGACGACCGATACCGAAATACCGCTGGTGGGGCCGTGAGCGAAAGTGGACCTGTTCGGCGAAATCGTGCTCCAGCGGCGTTCGATCCGGCACTCGCGAGTGAACGAATAATGAACGAATGATGAGCGAATCCGCTGCAGCGGACGATTCGAGTCGCTACGACAACGAGTCGGTCTCTCACTGTAGAACGCGCCCATCGACGGTACATTTTCCTGTCAACGGCGTCAACGCGCAGGTATGGGAACGAAACAGATCCGGGTGAGCGAAGACCTCTACGCGCGGATCGAATCGGAGAAACGACCGGGAGAGACGCTGAGTGACGCGCTCGAACGACTGGTCGACGACTACACGCTCCTCGAGTTCGCCGACGATATGGCTGAACTGCGCGAGGATCATTGGGATCCGGACGAACTCGAAACCGCGCTTGAGGAGTCCGACGAGGAGAACCGCGAGGAGCTTGAGGAACAGCTCCCGTGATTCTCGATACGCAGTATCTCGGACAGTTGGCCGTCCAAGATCCGGACGCCCGAGAATTGGCCGAAGAGATCGAATCCACCGGATCTCCGCGGCGAATCCCCTCGGCCGTCGTCGCAGAGCTCTTCTACGGCCTCGGGAAGATGACCGACGACGAGACGGTTGCCCGCCGATCGGGGACGCTTCGGGGCAAACACGCGGCCTCTGATGAACTGAAAAACCTCGATGGAGCCGATTCCGTTGTCGCCGCTCACGGACTGTTGCTCGACGAGCCTGTCGTCTCGAACGATACCGACTTTCTGGACGTCGAAGGGCTGGAAGTCGTTACGTACTGAATCTCGGTTGGACTCGGCTTTTGATTTGAAATAAGCACTCACGGAGCGCTCCGCGACGACATCACCCGGTCAACGGCATAGATCGGCGGCGCTCACTGCGGTATCCGTACTTCGGAGTCCGCAACGCAGTACCTCGTATCACGTGCCGCTCCGCGCTGCTTGCTCAGTCCGTACCGCTCCAGCGAGTCCAGATACCGCCGTCTCATTACCGGCGATTTCGACCGCGATGCCTCTGTCTCGTACGCCAAACGCAGTTCTTTCGCGCCGATCGCATCGGCCTCCACGATGATGTCGTCGGATTCGTACATCGTCACGCCGCGCTGGTGATCGACGAGGAACGGAATCTGGTCCTCGCCACCGAGGGTGCGGAGCTGGTTGTGAGTCTGTTCGTTGCGCGTCTCGCCGGCGGCAGAGTGGGGATTGTGGATGACGTACGAGATGCCGAGGTCGGTCAACGTCTTGCGCACTTTCGCCGAGTAGCCACACCCCTCTGCTTGGTAGAGTTCTAACATAGGTAGCGTGAATGGAGGGCTGCGTGGAGTTAGGCGTGAGCGTGCGCGCGGTCGTAGACGGCCTCGGTGATAGTCTCCAAGTCGATCTCGCCGTCGTGGTCGTCTTTGTCCCAAATCAGGTCGTCGTCAGTATGGACTTTGAACACGCCGCTGTGACCGGGTTGGAGCCGAACCCCGTCGAGGTCCTGGCCGAACTCTTCGAGTAACGTTTCCTGCGTCTCGACGGCGTATTCGAGGGGGCTGCACGGGACACAGTACTCGATGTTGACTTCCGTCATTGCAATTCAGTCAAGGAGCGCCCGATGCATAAGTGTCAATTATATGCTATGAAATGTGGTTTCGTCGGCGAAACCGTGGTTTCGTTTGTATACTACATATCGATGAGGTACTACTTTCTGTGTTGCTATTCAACAGGCAGGTATGAGCAACGCGACAGAGGTTCCGGAAGACGAATTCTTGGCAGTGTGGTGTGCGGGCGACGACTAGTGTGCGGTCACCTGTGCGATGGACGTGATCGGAAAGAAGTGGCCAGTCACTGGAGCCCGTGATCAACTCACTCGAAGAGGGGGGGAAAACGTATCTTCGACCTGCGGAAAATTCGGACGAATCCGCCTGCTAGGACGGTCTCATCGCTCGGTGTTGCGGTGGTTCAAGCGGATCGACCGACCGACGCCGACTCTTCCCCCAGTTTTTCTACAAACCCCTCGCGGAACATCTGTCGTGTTCCTTCGGGGCCAGTGACAGTCAGCACCGTTTCTTCGTACGGGGGCGACACGGTAATCGTGTATTCGGCGAACGAACAGCATTGCAACTCGTCTGCAGTAAACTGAGCGAGCGCCCGGAGTGACTCATCGGTGCCTTCGAATCGGATCTCGACGCCGTCTTCGGAGTCCTGATATCCAAGATAGTGCGAGATGAGAAGTTCTTGAACTTCCTCTGATCGGTCTGCTTCCTGTTCCTCAGTGAGCGTACACGCAACCTCTCGTGCTGAGTCGTTTTGACTCATAGTACACCTATACTTTGAACACCGAATTATTTATACTGTCAAGTCCAAAGTATAGAATCAAGTGTGGTGAACGAAAGCTATGGCAGATACCCCCGACACAGTAACTGAGACGCCTACCTCCTCAGATATCGATCTCGACTGTCTCTGTCCCTTGGATGGGGTGATGGATCTCCTCAGCCGTCGCTACGCGATGCAACTCATCTGCGTAGTCGGTGCGATCGGTCCAGCTCGATATGGGGACATCGAAGAGACGTTCGATGGAGTGAGTAGCTCGACACTCTCAACGAGACTTGACGAGCTGGTTGAGGCCGGGATTCTCACCCGTGAACAGTATGCGGAAATCCCTCCACGGGTCGAATATGAACTCACAGAAACCGGGGAAGAGTTAGGTCAACATCTGGAACCGCTTCTCAAGTGGGTAGAAGAAATTGATGAAGAGGAGATCTCGACCAGTCAGGAATAGGTTCCATAATCTATACTGGAACGAAATAGCGGATTGTCAGCATCCCTGCTGTGAGGAGAAACAGGACCGCAGGAATAGCTGTCTTTGACGGTGGATCACCGGTGCGAATGTGGGTCACCACTGCTCCAACCATAACTCCACTGAGAAGGAGGCCGCCTACCCACGCTAATTCAGGCCTCCATAGCAGTCCCACGAGCAGACCGATCCCGGCCCCGATTTCAACCAGGCCAGTAACGATCCGGAACCACTGTGGATACCCGAACCGCTGGAAATCTTCCACCTGGTCTTCCTGGTGGGTGACCTTCGCCCCTCCGACACCGAGACCAACAAGTCCGAGGACGGCTTGAAAGCCGAGGATTGCGACGTTCCCAAAGGTCATTCTGTAACCTCTGACGGTGACGTCGCCGTCAGTGCAGCGGCTATCGGGACTCCAGCTTCCAACGGAATCCCGATCGTGGTGGCAGCCACGTCCTCCGACCAGCGTTCGTAGTCAGCACGCGTGTGGAATGCCTTCACGTACGGGCAGACAGCCTCGTAGATTTCTTGGGCGGTTGGCACATCGCCGGGAGGGACGTCGGTATCAGTTGCCACGCCGAACGACATGACCGCGTCCGACGGAATGACATCAATATCGCCTTGAGGCGACATCCGCATCTCAATAGAGCCGTTCGTAGGAGCTTCAGTCCGGATCTCCACGGGTTTGTCCACGAGATGTGCAAGTGCGATTCCGTCGTAGAAACACCGGAAGTAGTAGGTCTCGCCATCCGTCTTCGCGTAGTGGGGAGTTTCTCCCCCGACGTGGCAGAGTTCGTCAATGGCAATTCCATCTCCTTCGACCACGTTCCGAATTGCTGCGACCATGCCGTCGAAGGATTCGATTGACTCACCGTAGAACCGACTTATGTTCTCTGCCACGGTCTCCGGGAGTTCCGCAGTCTTCACTGGACGCTCGGCTATCCAGCTGTCTGACTTCGAGGTCTGTTCAGTTGCTTGGTCAACCGTTAGGTCGGCGCAGTTGCAATCTTGCTTCGACATGCACCAATACATCTATATTCGAAGTGTTTATACTGTCAAGTCCGAAGTATAGAATCGGCTTCGATTGCTCGAAGTTAGTGAGTCGCTTGAAACGAGTAGACGATCTCGGGCTACTGTGCCTAGGACCTATGTGCGTCTGATGAACGTTCGGGACCCCCATCATTCGGCGATTGATTTTCTCCCTGCCGACCAGTTTGGCTGTACGCGAATTCGGTGGAAATCACCCGTCGTTCGACGATCGAACGAATGCAATGGCGCTGCGTTCGATTGGCGAGCCACCGCGACGCTGTCGGGCGTTTACGCCCCTTAAAAACATGGGCGCTGCAGGCTTGCGTTCGACTGTCAAACGAATCGTCCTTTCGGGCGTAAGGTGCCTGAATTCGAGGGGACTGAAATCTAACTTTCTTGGCGGATATCGGTTCGGTTTGTTGGATAGTGCTGAATGAGATGTGCGAAGTGAGCAGTAGGCCATACGAATTTATTTCTGGGAAGGCATACTTCCACAGGTTGATGGCCCCGCCAACAAGCGTCCTCCTCCCAACAAACAATCGGTCGCCAGTCATCGAAGAACTGACTGCACAACTGACCGCCTCCGATGAACTACTGATTATTTGTGACGATGAGACGGCGCCCGTGGCGGAACACGTCGCTGAGTCTCCAAATACAAGACTGGTCATCGCTGGTGATCCAAGTGGCTGTTCGGGCAAGGCGAACGCAGTTGCCGCCGGCGTGGAGGCTGCCGCCAACGACCGAATTGTCTGGACCGACGACGACTTCGAGCATCCGCCTGATTGGCTGGCAGATCTCCACAGGGATTACGAGCAACGTGGTCCGGTAACTGAGCTGCCGTTCTTCGTTGGACGTGACCCGCTAGCTACCCTGTTGGAGCCGATTTATGCCATCGGAGGCACGTTCGGAACGTACCAGGGGGACATCGTGTGGGGTGGCGCTGTGATGTTCGACCGCGACGATATAGACGTGGACTCGTTCCTGCGTGACCTCCGCCGATCGGTGAGTGACGACGGTATTCTCACCGAGTATCTCGACGTTACGCCGCTCCGCCGGACGCGAATCGTTCCGATGGGTGGTTCTCTACGCGACACTGCTGAACGGCACGTCCGATTCACCCAGATCGTCCGGTGGCACGATCCAGCGGGGTTTGCGGTGATGAGCGCGATCGGATCGTTATCGACAGTCGGAGCGCTCCTCTACCCCCTTCCCGCGCTGATACTACTAACACTGATTCAACTCGGGATCTACATGACCTTCGGGGTACGTCGATGGACGTTCCTGCTGGCGTACCCCGCAACACTCGTGCAGGTGCCGCTCTTCGCGTACGCTCTGTCCCGGCGGACTTTCGTCTGGGGGGGCCGCCGCTATCGATGGCGTTCGAAGTTCGATGTAGAGATCGTCGAGTGAAGCGGTAAGCGAAAGCTACTGGCGCGGTTCGCTTGATTCCGAGGATTGATCCATAGATACCCACACTCCGGGGATAACTGCTTGGAGTTCGGTGGGATATCGCGAGATACAGCCTCTGTACTCGGCACCACGTTTCCGTCGGAATTGATGGGTCAATCGGCAATTGATTTTCTCGGAGGAGACCAGTTTGGCTGTACGTGAACCCTAGGGAAAATCACTCGTCGTTCGACCGCCGAACGAAAGCAACAGCGCAGCGTTCGATTGGCGGATCATCCCGTTGCTGTCGGGCGATTACGCCCCTTAAAAATATGGGCGCTGCAGGAAACCGGGATCTGCCCGGGAACAATGGTGAGACACACAAATCCGGCCATTTCGGTGTTTCACGAACCGGTCTGGATTGGGGCTCAAAATCGAATGGTTCGCATCAGATCGAACCATGGAACTGGAACCAATCGACCCCGAAACGGCGCTGGAATTGTACATCGCAGAAAAAGAAATGGAGTTGTCCAAATCGACCATTCGGTCGCACCAGTCTCGACTCGGTCACTTCGTTCGGTGGTGCGACGAGCGTGACATCACTAACCTGAACGAGCTGACCGGACGAAAGCTCCAGGAGTTTCGTCTCTGGCGACGCAACGACGGCGACCTCTGTAAGGTAAGCGTGAAGACCCAGATAGACACGCTCCGTGTCTTCGTCCGGTGGCTCGGGACCATCGACGCGGTCGACCCCGACCTGCACGTCAAGGTGATCTCGCCGGACGTCACCCCGGACGAGAACAGCCGCGACGTGAAACTCGACGCCGAGGACGCGGAAGCGATTCTCGCGCACCTCGAGACGTACGAGTACGCGTCGCGACCGCACGTCACTATCGCGTTGCTCTGGCACACGATGATGCGTCGGGGCGCAGCGAGGGCGCTTGACGTCGACGACTATTACCCCGAAGAGCAGTGTCTCGAGCTCCACCACCGACCGGACTCGGACACGCCAATCAAGAACGGAATCGACGGCGAGCGCTTCATCGGGTTGTCCGGGTGGCTGTGCCAGCTGCTCGACGACTGGCTGCGGGATCGCCGGCCTGACGTGACGGACGACTACGGGCGCGAACCATTACTCGCGACACAGTACGGACGCCCGTC
Source organism: Halobellus sp. LT62 (assembly GCF_037031285.1). Classification (NCBI taxonomy): domain Archaea; kingdom Methanobacteriati; phylum Methanobacteriota; class Halobacteria; order Halobacteriales; family Haloferacaceae; genus Halobellus; species Halobellus salinisoli. The sequence goes on along the minus strand of NZ_JAYEZO010000001.1, from coordinate 1,434,941 downwards.
TAGGACGACGATCCCGAAGTATGCCTACCGGTGGTCGCGGCCCTGTGCGTACGGGGCGGAGTGTCCGCACGGGCGCAGTCCGGAAGACTGTGAAGCGGTGGAGCAGGGACACGCGTCGAAGTGTCCGTCTTCGATCAGTCCGCACGCGATCCGTCGTGGGAGTATAACGCACCATCTGAAGAAGGATATCCCGGAGACGGCTGTAAGTGGGCGGGCCAACGTCAGTCAGCGGGTGCTTGAGCAGCACTACGACCGACGGACGCAGCGGGAGAAGATGGAGCAACGGAGGCAGTATTTGGATCAGTTGTAAAGATTCGAACATAGTGGCAGCGCCATCGGAACACTCTCTCTATCAATACAAATATTTTACACATATGGCGTGCTGGACATATGCCCTTCATACACCGAAGTTGTAAATCCCGATTAGTGGGTCTCCACCCACATTCGCCCCATAGTAGAGAGTTCTGTCTCGTGCCGATTTCCGATCTCCGTCCGGGACACGTATCCCTTCTTATCCAACTTCGACACGTTGTACTGCACTCGGCTTCTGAACGACTCGTCATACTCTTCGTTGAATTCTTCCGCCATCTGTTCCGCGAGCTCAGACGTCGACTTGAACGCACCCTTCCCCTTCAGGAATCGAAGGATGTCCTCCTCGAATCCCTCGACGTTGCTTGCCGGAGACGAGGGGAACTCGACGTACATTCGTCCTTTCCCGTCCAGATTTTCTCGCGTCCCCTCAGTCACACCGCTCTCGTCGACGCGGTCCAGGATGTCCAGGATGTCCTCGTACTGTTGGTGTACTCGAAGATCCTCGTACTCCTTCAGGTCGTCAAACGTCTCAGCTGCACTCTCCAACACGTCGAGCATTTCCAGGACCAGATACTCCTTCGGAGCGACGTAGTACGTGTGGAGCCGCTCACGGATGTCCCCTATATCTTCCTGCCGTTCCGTAATCAACGAGTCAGCCGCCGTGGCGAACGCGAACGACACTGTACGCGGCATCGACGAAATATTGACGAACACTTCGTTCCCATCCTCAATTTCCTCCAAGATGTACTCGTGTGCTCGCCGATAGAGCGTTTCGTACTCGTACATCTCCTTGAGATTGATCCCCTCGACCTCGGGCTCGACGTCGATCAGGTCGAAGGTGCGCTCCAACTTCTCGGTCATATTCGACGCGAGTTTCGCGGCACGATCGGTCGGGTCGTCCTCGGGTGTCCCCTCGTGAGTCAGAAGAATAACACGGTCGGCCTCCAGCTCCCCCTTCGCGATTGGCCGAATCAGACGGTCAAAGTCGAATCCAACAGGGATGAAATGGACCCGGTCACTCATAGTTCATACTCACCCACAACTATGTTAAAGGGCTTCGTTATGAGGCCCATTCGTCTGACGGATGGCTTTCGGCACGCCTAAAACGGTGGCATATTGTCACCCGAGATGCCACGGTGTAGAATAAATGTCCAACATACTTTTATGCACTCGTCTCGTAGTGGAGGACAGGTACCACTGAAGAACACAGTACCTGGGCGACACGACATGCAGGAAGATCCGTTCCCGAGCGACTTCGTGGCGAAGATACAACCGAGTCACCACGTGGACCAAGCAGTATTCGGCCACAATCCGGAGCATGCCGAGTGGGTCGCGTGCAAGTTCCACCGTTCGACTTGGTTCGTAAATCACCCGCGAGAGGCGTTTCTGAGCCCGGAACAGAAGCTCCTCGTCATAACCTACGAGCAAGACGAGCACATCGTAGGGCGAACACCCGACGACGAGATCGAGCGGTACACTGAACTCGAGGGCATCGCGGACGCGGCGATTCCCGGCGACCGGTTCACCTACGACTACGACTCGATGTCTCGGCGCGAGGTCGCGAAAGAGATCGAGGACAGCGTCCACAGGCAGCTGACCATCTACGACGGACTCCACGATAAGAACGTTGACATGACGCTTATCCCGGCCTTCCTCGGTTGGGAGAACTGGCACTTCGAGCGGTGCCGTCCACTCCTGGAGATCAACGACTCCGTCGCCTTCGACACGACGCAGATCAACTCGAAGTACGACAAGAAGGAGCAGTTGGACACCCTCGAAGACGTCGTCGGTCCGAAGCGGATCTTCGTGAACGGCACTGTCGCCCCGAGTCACCTCCGACTCATGCCGAGGTCGGTCGTGGCCTTCTCGGGCAAGTATAGCATTCTCGAAGAGATTCGAGATGCAAACGATATCCACCACCGAGACCTGCTGGGTGCGAGCATCGAGAAGCGGATCCCCGAGATCAACAAGTGGCAAGCGAAACTAACACAATTCTAACCATGACACGAAAAGGAGGTCCCCGTGGACCACCGGAAGGACGAAAAGAGGAAGAGCCCTGGCAAGACCCCGGATCGGACGAGTCACTTCAGCGAACGCTCGATTTGGTCCTGGAAGTCGAGTTAAGTGACGAAAGCGACAACGAACCGGACTTCATCTATGGCGACATCGTCCACGACACCGAGGCCGATGAGCCGATCGCACTCGCCGTAGTGAACGTTCCCGGTCTGATCGCATTGGAGTGGGAATTTGAAGACGGAGAGACATTGGCCGACCGCAACCCGAAGTGTCCGGACGATGATGATGTGATAGTCGTCACACCGATCGGGGTGCTCGAAGACTACATGCCCGACTGGGATACACGGGAGGCGGCCATTCCCCTCGAACAGTTGGTCGAGGACGAGGTGCCGTTCGCCCCATTCCCGTCGCTCCGGCTGGTTCGGGTTGAGGATTCACACCTGCGAGATTAGATGAAACGACGGACGTTCCTCAAGGCGACGGCAGCCACCCCATTAGTTGCGACTCCCGTAGCGGCGAGCGAGGATGACGTGGATTTTGAGGATCTCGCCGAGAACTTCTTCGACGCACTCCCCGACGAAAAGACCGAGAGAAATGACGCAGTGGTCGGGTGCGCTAACGAGCTGTGTAAAGCGACCAAACCCATCTCAAGCGACGAGATAGACGCCATCGTCGAGGGAGGTGGGTCGGTTGACGATGCTGTCCGTCGCGCTCAGTTCGGAGTACGGATTCTCACCGAATACAACCTGACGGACGCCATCGACGAGTCGATGATTGAGACGGGACGTCGAAATATCGATAGGGCAACTCAGTATATGCCGTTGCTGGGGAGTTTCAATAATATCCTAGAGTCAGCGTGTGCCGTCGAAACACCCGACCCAGACCCCGAGGCAGTAACGGACTTCATCTACTCGTCGATCGCCTTTGGAATCGAGGTCGCCCTCTGGACCATCGGCGCTCCGTATCAGATGGCGTGGTCGGGGACGCGCTTCATCGCGAATCGAACGTTCCTCCGCTTCGCTCGTCACGGTTGCAGCGGTTGTGTTGCCTTCCTCATGAGCGAGATCCACTGGGCGATCCGGGCGTCCGTCTACGGTCACGGCGTGACCGAGAATCGCGTCCAATTCGTATGGGAGGAGATCCAGGGTCTACAGGAGGATGCCGAGGAGTGGGACTACGACATCGACCTGGACCGCTCCTACGAAGAGATTCGGGACCTTGTTGAGTCTGAGGGAGCTGGTGGAGCGGTGGGCGTCCTTCCGCAGGAGAAAGAAGGACCCATCGAACGGCTACTACCGGACTTTGAACCACCAGAAATCGGTTTCGAGATAGAACTGCCAAGTTTACCCGAAATGTTCGAGTAGACACTGAATCTCGAGAACTCTTTAGAAGAGTGTTCCGGATTTTCTAGTCTCTTGCGACATCAGAGCAAATCCGAACGAACTACTCCTCAGAATGAGCCGAATATCGGGCTTATGAGCCTGAATGGCGGCGAATGATATTTTAAAGATCTGCCGTATTCTTTCTATATCCTCTGGCTTTAACGGGTGATCTCTTACGCCACTACCCCAGCGGTTACGGATTTGGCCCGTAGCACAGATCTCAATAACGACTGAATTTAGCCGCCTGGAGTGCCCTTCTCAGGGTTAGAATTAATTGCAGGGTGAGATAGGGGTGTAGATGTAGACATAGAAAAATGCGACCAAGATCCCGTGTACTCCCCTAAGGATGGTCGACCTTGTTGAAAATATCAATTTATGATAGTTCTCAGAGGCGTGCAGAATATATAGCGCATATCACTCAGAATATATCGTTTGCGCTTGGAAGTGGGACTCGGGCGCGCCCTACGATATGATAGACCTGGCCGAAGACGCCCTGTTATGCCAGTCCAGCTGTGACATTGACCACCAAATCCAAGGTGAACTTCTTGAGACCACACAGCCAATTCGTACGTCATCGTTCCGTCTCCTTGGCCCCCATCTCGTTAATCTCGAATATCTTGCTACTATTTTGGGGGCCAGTGTACAGCTGGATGGATGCATGGATAGATGCGAATTCCATAACGAGACGTACGACCGGCGTGGAAGCGATCCTTCTTCCAACGAGTCAGCTTTCAGGGGATTGCATTCTCTCGGCCGGTCGTCGTCACGACGGCGGCAATGCACTCCTGGCCGTGGAACGAGTGGCAGTCGTCCGATAGAAGGATATACGGGCGCTTGCTACCCGCACCGAATGGATCATAAGCGACTACGACCCCGCTAAGGGGATATGGCATCTATGCTACTCCTCCTCGTCGCGGAGGGCGTCGAGTTCGCCAGCTCAATCCGAGTTCTGTGCATACCAATCGTCGCTGTGCGCCTCGTGTGCGGCCTGGACTCCGAGGACCGCAGCCTAGCTGCGACGAGCCGGTCGTCGTCCGCGGCCGCCCAGTAGTCGCCCTTGTGACGGACGAGTCGGCGCGTTCGAGTCTGTTGGATTGATGGTTCCGCGGGGAACGTTCGTTTGCTCGTACAATTCCGCGGGCGTGAATCCGACGTCCGGATGCTCGACGAGAAACGACAGCAAGGTGGGGGCGTTCGTCTCCTCCGTGAGGTCAATCCGTCTATCTTCAGGCGTGTACCTCTCGAAGGATACGGGCATTGTAGGCCTGCTGCACGTGAATCATAATAGGATTCCAGGTTCCTCGCCACGGGAGGCGGTTCACGGTCCCTGATTGTTTCATCGCTACTTGATCACGATCCACGCCTTGTGAGAACCGAACCTAACGCCGTCAATCGCCGGTCTCGTCTAACGCCTCACGAAGGACTTCTTGGCGCTGCTGCATCTTCTCGTCCTCGGACCGGACATCGTAGTGCTCGTCGATAACCACTGGAGAGACGTTACACCGGTCGCTGATGACCTCCATAGAAACGCCTGCTTTCAGGAGTCTTGTAATGTAGCCCCGACGGATGGGATGCGGCGTCACGCTCGATGGACACTTCGAGGCCTGGTCGATCTCATTTGCAGCGTCACACTCATCCGGATCCTGATCGTGGGGACACTCCAGACCAACCACGCAGGGACGGGACCACTTGTAGACGTACTTCCGGATGGTCGACTTCGTGATCCGGCCCTGTGAGGAGGCGAGTAGCGGTTCACGACTGTGATCGTCTATTACGTCCGGTCGTCGATTTTCAAGGTAGTCGTCGATGATATCACATGCGTCGGAAGAGATGCTGACCGGTCGCTCTCCTTTGGGGCCGTTCTTGAGAGACGTATCGGTGTCCGGCCGGTGGTGGAGTTGGAGGTGTGGGTGCTCGTCATCGCGCCGGTAGTCGTCAACGTCAAGCCCGTGAGCGCCTCCCATACGCATACCCGTCTCGACTAAAATGAGCAAGGTCACGTGCTCGACAGTGGCGTACTCGTATCTCTCTAGATAGTCGAGAATCTCGTTTGCCCGATCCGTCGTGAGAGTGGTCTCGCGGACGTTCCCGCCGTCGGGGATGACTGGCGACTTGATCTTCTTGAACAGCCCCTGCTGCACAGCGTCGATGGTCTCGCACCACTCGATGAAAACGCGGAGCGTATCCATCTGCGTCTTTTCACTGGTGACGTTGAGGTCTTCGCGACGCCAGACACGGAACTCGTGGATATCGCGAGCAGAAAGGTCGTTTAGATTCTCGGTGTTCTGCTCGTCACACCAGTCGACGAAGAATCCCAGACGAGACCGGTGAGATCTGATGGTCGCCTGCTGGCATTCGCGGGCCTTGTCCTCCAAATAGAGCTCTAATGCTCGTTCAGGTTGAATCGACTCTAGATCTGATTCCGAGCTTTCGAGGAATTCCCGTAGCAGCTCCTCAGTATCACGCTCGTCCTTGACCTTCGGCGTTCTGTTAGTGCGATCGGTCACTGCGTCGCCTCCATCAATATCGCGAGCGGTTCCAAGCCTGTGTCTGCCATCACCTGACCCGATTATTGCCTTCAATAAATACGGTCCAATTAATTGGGATTGGTCGAATTGGTGGATTGGTGATCGATGCGCCAAATAATGGTAATCGTGAGAAGAGGCCGGTATATTTTCTATTAAAGTAATCCGAATAGAACGATATTGAGTTCGTGCGCGCCGTCAGTGCCTGTATGATCTGTTTGTTTAACTCTCCGTTTGTGTGAGTATCGATTAAATGTATGATTTTTCCACCATCACAGCTTTCGAGAGCGTTCGGTGTCGACTATTACCACTGGAATACTTTTAGAAAAGATACCAATTCTGCCTACATTCCTCTAAATTCATCCAGATTCTGAATCGGTAGATATAGTAGTGAAATTTGGAGAAATCCCCCCTTCGAAAATAGAGAACGTCTTCAAGTTTGAGTTGCTCCTTTTAAAGGTCAACTTTCTCTGGTTCAGTAGAAACCATTTGTATCTGATCGCTCCGAGGTGCTGAATATAGAGATTGAGTTCAGCAGAGCGGGCCTCAGTATTTGCAGTCTGCTTAACAAGGTAGTCCGACGAGCTGGCCGAAGACCACTTCATCGTAGAACTGTCTCGCGTGGACGGCGTCGACAAGTCCTTGGCCGAACACCTGATCGACGACTACACGGACCTGAGGACGGTGAGCTGGGCAGCGACAAGCGACGTCGAACACCTCGAAAACAAGTACGACCTCGACGCCCACGAGTTCTTCAAGGCCCTCGGAGACGCGGATGTCTACCGCAACGAGTAGAGCTCAGAGGCCGGGAATCTGCACGTCCCAGACCACAGAGACGACATGGAAGCCCCGGGAGAAGACGAAGAAGATGAAGACAACACCGTCCAAGCAGGTTTTGACGATTTCAGCGGTTGATGACGGCATCAGAGAACAGAACAGTCATTCTTTAACCGATGCCTTGAATTATCCCTCTAAGAAGAATGCCATCCCGGAGACAGATATACAACAAGAGCTTTCGGTCACTGGTTTCCTCAGTGACGCGCTTCGGGGCCTTTATCGCGGTTCTATCCGCTTCACTCGTATTCCTTAACCAGTTTCTCAACGTCAACTGGTGGATCATCTCCTTGGTGAGTGTCGCTACCCTGGCACTCCTCTTAGGAACGATATGGTGGCGAGGTATCTTCATATCACCTTGGTCTCTGAGACTGAGATCCCTGTATCAAAAATACAGATACACGGGCCTACTCCCCTTGCTTAGGCTGCTCAAATCCCGGGAGAAGAAACGAGTAGAAATCCTCAAAGGAGTTTTCAGATCTCTTCTGGCCGTCGTTGTAGGTGCCTCAATCTACCTGATACAGTCAGTTATCTTCGGAGATCCTCCTTTCACCGTCCAAGGAGGGGTGCTGTCCACGACTTGGCAGGTCCATGCAGTCATCATCGGCTTCAGTTTCGTTGCTTTGACCTTTGCCTGGGAAGAAATATACAGTAACCCGTTAAACGATGAATTGACGAGGCTGTTTATCGAAGATATAGGATCTATTTGGACAGTAACTTTCGTATTCACTTCAAACCTGTTTATAGGCCTCATAGCTTTCGTACACTCCTCCGCAGAGAACGCAGGCTATCTACCGGTATACGTCACCGCTGTACTGTTTGCTTCCTCAATATATGCTGTTGCCACCCGGTTCTTGGATGCACTTGATCTACTGTTTTACACCGATTTTGACGAAGAAGTAAAAGTATACGCAAAGGAAGATTTGGAGAAAGAAATGGTGAATGAATTTTCTAATCCGAACAGAGTTCTCTCAGAGTCTGTACCCGGATTTGAACATATCTCAGCGGGAGTTATGGATTTTGGACTGGAAAGAACCTCTATTCTATCAAGAGACATAGACAAGACCGGCAATGTCACGGATATCAACCTAAAGAATATGAGACGGATCTCTCAAACCGTCGAAGAGGAACCCGGCGTCAGTATAGGCCGGAGCCCTTCCGTCGGTACCTCGCTGGCTGAAGACACCACAGTTCTTTCCTTGGATGGAGACGTCTCTGAGGAAGCCTTGGAGGAGATCGAACGACAACTACGTCGAGGGATACGGACACGGAGGGAGAACTGATGCCCAACTACGAAGACTACTTGGAGCACTTCTTCACAGATGCGGAGGCCGCTATCCGGGAAGGAAAAGGTCAGGAGCTTTCAGATAACCTCTCTCACATCGCGGAACTAATCGGTGAACTGATCAACAGAGAAGTAGACTCCCCAACCCGGTTCAGGTCTATCTACGCCTTCTGCAGACGTCGATACCTACAGCTTTACAACGACGTGCTTGAGAACGGTGCTGACGAGGATTTGAGATCGAGCATTTTCAATTCGATATCTGTGAACGTTAGATATGCCAGACAGTCGAACGACTTGGAGGCCTTCGACCAGCTACTTAACGCACTTGTCAATTGTTACATCCGCTCATTTCCTAATCCTGGTTTCGACGAGGCCTTAGAGGACTTTTTCGAAAGGTTGAACGTTAATCAACGGGGGATTGCACAGAATTTCGAAAAGGTTGACAGCGTCGACAGGCTGGCTAAGAGCAGTAATCTTATCGACACATTCCTCGGGTATTATCGTGAGGTGTGGAGGTATGCCGTTGAGTATGAGTGCAGAGAGTCTGTTCTCCGGCTTCATGAGAACCTGAAGGAGGTAAGGGCGTTTGAGCAAGCTCGGTACCTGCCTCTGGGAAGGCCTGAAAATCAGTACAGTGAGGAGTTCTTGGAGGAGAAACAGGAGGTGGCTGACGCTGTTAGGAAACGGATCCAGATCCAGAAGTTCGCCGCATATTCGTGGGCATACAATCTCTACGTGAAAGATGTACTCTCGGAGGACTTTCTCAAAGATCTGTTTCAGGATCACGCTGAAGAAGAGTTCTCCACGGTCAAATCCCTGACTGAAACTTACTTCGACATCCGAACTGTCTTAGAGGGTCTTCCTTACTGGGATGACTGGGAAATGGAGCGCCAGCTGGAGGAGTCGAGAGGAGGACCTGTTATGACTTCCATGGGGTCGAACAGCTGGATACCGTCTTTCTATCTGGCTTTCTCACTGTACTTGTTTGATGAAGGTGAGCAGGAAGTCTTCCTGGACTCTGGACCTGAGGAGCTTCCTTTTCCGACAACAGAGGACGACCGCTTGGATCTCGACAGCTTGTTAGATTCCATTGAGGAGTTTGAAGATGACTATCCCTTGGAATTCCTCTTGGATGGTCAGACAGATATCGGTGAGAGGATAGAGGCGCTGTCTGAGGTTCTTGACCGGGCGTTTTCCCATGCAGAGAAACAGGCGATTATGCGGGTGCGTAACCACTCTATTGACCCTGATTATGTCGATTCTTGGGAGCAGGAGATGAACGACCAGTTCGATAGCTCTTGCCAGTTGAGACGGGCGTTGAAGGAGGTCGGCGTGTTGAAACAAAAAAGGTTTCCTCCGGATCTTGACGGTGTGAAGGTTTCAGTGGGGTATCCGCAGAAACGCAGTTTCGTACCTGAGGATCAAGTGGATAAGCCTGTGACCACCAATTTTCGCCGTATTCTCGAGGGTTATCGTGAGTATGTATTGAGAAGGCTGACTCTTGAGGAGCGTACTGTAGAGAGTATAGAAGAGCTGATCGATGAGATGGATAGCGAGGTCAAGAAGAGAAATCCGTCGATTGTTCTTCTTCAGACTGGTGAGCACCGCAGGCAGTTTTTGGAAGATGAAAGATTCGAACGGGGCAGTGATATGGATGATGCACATTTTTCGTTTATGGATCGGCCTGTTCTCACCGAAGCCACGGACCACTATACCGCTTTACTGCTGTTGGAGAGCGAGAGTCACGGTGTGGAGTATATTGAAGATGGACGGGTTCTGACGGTGACGGCTACACCAGGTGAGGAAACTGATGTTTTTGACATGCCGAATCAGCCTTTGAAGTCAGTTCCCTATACCAACGCACCCTATGATTTCGTACAGTTAGAGGTACGTCTCCGGGGATTCATAGATAATCGAGGACTTGACGGAGTTGTTTTCAGAATGAGTTCGGACTCCCCCAGCTGATCGAGAGTATAGCTGTCGATTTCTCCGCGTCCACACTGAGGACACTGCTCCGCTTCTTCATCCAAGGTTTTCCCGCAGTTCCGGCACTCATAGGCTCAACTTGGGTATGATATACGCCTGCTGCATTCGCGCTGTGTATTCAGCACGGCTTTCCACACTTACCAACAACTGAGGGCTTCAGCAATGCTAGTGCACTCAATAGTCATTGACTGTCGCTCAGTGTTTCAACAAACTCTCTTCGCTCCAGTACGCCATCTGTATCGGAATTCCTACTCCATCGCAATACTCCTCGCCGTCTGGCAGAAACCGAAGTTCCTCTCTAGAGTGACAAGCGACGACAGCCAGACCGAGCGCGTCCACTACATCATCGGGATCAATGTCGGTCTGCTCACCCACAAGGTCTCGGCAGATCTGCCCGAATACCGCCTCGGGGGCATCTAGATGTCTGTCGAGTGCATCAAGTCGCTCACCGATTCCCTGGGCACTCATTTTCGAGTGGCTGGGTTGGTCACCGAGCAGCCCCCAAAAGCAGACCTCAGGGTGAGATTCTATGATCGTCTCTTTTGCTGTCTCGTTGTTCTCGAGAAACTCATCAATTTCGCCGATACTTGGGGCAATATAGTATGACTGCCAGGTGAGCCCCTTCCTTAGGTCCTCTTGATTTATATCTACTACTGTCTGGTAGTCTTGTCCATTTTTCGCCTTTTGACATACCGTTCTCGACGGGACAGGAAACACACAACTCGACCGTCCAGTTGCAGTTCGAGCAACGGAGTCGAGCTTTTCGCGTTTTTCGAGTGTCTCGTTATTGTGGGGTACCCAATCGGCACGTCAATCAAGATCCGATTGAAGTCTCGATCGGATTCCCAGATTGACGAGAAATCGTTTTCAAGAAGATAATCTACCGGATCTCCGTTCTCTATTACGACGGCAAGCCAGTCTTCACTCGCCCAATCTACCCCGGCAACTGTTTCAGCCGACATTGGTCTATGCCAATTCATATCGGAGAGATAATGATGAATTGGTCGGTCCTGGTGAAATTCTCAATTTCGCCAATACGTCGCATAATTGCTGTAACATTCGAAGGTTGGAACGATCCGGAGTCTTTGGGGTGTTCCGAATCTGATCAGGATGTCGTCGACCGAATTATATTTTGCGAGTTCGACGTATCATCGAGCCCACCGGTATCCGAACAATTGGTCGAGGCTCACCGAGGTGAACGAGCCACAATGTGAGGAGTACAGCAAATGTGCACCGTCTTTCTAGGGTGGGACTACGTACTGTGAAGGCTCGTACCTCGAGTCGATCCACGTCTCGACGGGGTATGAGCCGGTAAATTGGTCGGGGGTTGCTCATCAATTAGTCGGGAGAGATAAAAGCGAGATGGCAGGTAGAATACATCTCTGCCTATAATTTCCCCAATTGTTGATCAGCTCTAGATGCACGGCCAAGAAGGATTCAAAACTTTCGGGGGCATCAAGTGTTCGTCTGTCGGGGCTCCACCGATGGAGCACCGGGGCGAGGTTAGTTTTCAGGATTGGATTCAATCCTGATCGTCGGGGTCTCGACTCAAGCCCTCGATGATCGGAAGTGGAATCGAAAGAGCCGAGTGAGTAATTGGTCGGGTCTCCCCGACGCGAATGGACCCCAATGGTCGGGGCAGCTAATATTTCGCGTATACATGGTCGGTAGACTGTGAGGGTCGGTACTCGAGTCGCTGGGTGTCTGGGCGGAGTGTAAGCCGCGAAATTGGCCGGGGAAGCTCCCTAATTGGTCGGGGAAGCTCCCTAATTGGTCGGGGACGTCCGGGATTTGAGCGTTTCTCGTTTAAGCTTTTGACTTGTGTCCACGTGTGATACTCGCTCCCCTCACTCCCCGACCAACTCTTCATTGGATCCCCGACCAATTTTTGGAGTCCCCCGGAGACATCGTTACGATACCCCGGCCAACCCCGACCAATTATCAATAAAATTCGGGGCTTCCCACGGGCCACTGGACTCAATAGAGGATGAAATCGTTGGAGCTCTGTTACAGGAGTTTGATCTCCTCGATAGCCCCGGCCAATTGGTCGAGACAGGTCGGGTCGTAGGACTCGTCGACGTGGTTGAGTCCGAGAGCTCTGACTTTCGAATTTTCTAACTCTAGCTATCGGTGCCGAGCCACCCATTCGGCCGGGGGTCAACCGGGGCTTTACCGTAGTTCTCACGAACGCAATGGTGTTCCGTTCGAGGTAGGCGCTGTCGCTCTCACCCCCCGGCTCGTCGGACACAATATTCTCCGGATGATTGGCTGTCTTCTCGAGATGAACGACCACAATGGTCGGGAAGGGGTCGGACAGATGTCTGACCAAGCTATTTCTCAATTGGGGATTAGAATTAGCCTATGTTTCGTGTGGAGTGTATAGCGTGTGGCGGATTGGAGGACGGGTGTGTCCGAGTAGAGAAAGTACGGAAGTCGTCGGCGAAGACGATGCCGCGGTCGACAGTCTCGAAACGTGTTCAGACGACGTTTCGATGTGAGCGGTGTGATATCGAAGAAGAGATCGCGACGGGCGTTTTACCGGCGTCGAAAGCGACCTCCTTTCGGAAGGTGCGGGCTCCGAAGGAGGATCGGTTAACTGTAACCATCTCAGGGACTGAAATCGAGTTTGTTGGAGTCGATGAATCATACAATCAGGATGCGAATTATACGGCAAATGGCGTGCAAGGCACTTCCACAGTGTATCACGTCCATATTCACGCCTACGATCCACCCACGATCTCGAAAGGAGTGCATCAGGTACGGGTAGGGGAGTTCATCGACGAAGAGATGCAACTTGGGGATATTCGGTATCATGACGACACGGAGCGCACGCTAAAATTCTATAAGGTAGTGGATGACGGGGGCCCGGAGCCCATTGGACCGACGCCATCCGCTGGCGTCTCGACAGGTCGAAATTTCTAACCACGTCTCTATGTACTTCTTGTTTTACTTTCACTTTGTACCGGACCTTAAACCGGTATCCCATCCTTATTGACAGTATAGAGACTTTACTACCCATGTCCAGTACCCAATACCTCAGCGGCCCAGACGCAGACACCGTCACCTATCGAATGGGCGACCACGCCGGTATCCCCTCACCCACCTATCTGCCTGAACTGAAAGGCTACGAGGGTCTCCACGTTATTCTCGATCACATTCAGTCTCTCGACGACCACAATCCTATTGTCGTGCCAGCAGCAGCGTGGGAGAAAATTTCCAATATGCAGAACATCAAGAATCGGACGGACGAGGATGGGAACGATATCGGGGAGGAGGAAGTCAAATCACTGGAGGAAAACCACCCGCTGTTGTTTTACGATCCACCGGAGCTCTACAACTACAGACTGACGAAGACACTCGTCAACTACGTCTTCAAATATTCTGCATACGAGAAAGACGCATTCGAAGCTGAACTTATCGCCGGGAACCACGCCGATGCATTCAGAATACTGCCACAATTCCACCATCCATTTCTTCATGCGAACATCAACCGGGTCCTTGAGGAAACGGACGGTGCAAATCAAATCTCTCCTGACGAGAAACAAATTTCGACGACAAAAGAAGCTTGGGCAGAACAAACCGACGAGGCTATCCAGAGCTACTTCAGTGATATCGTCGCCGACGCGAGCACGTGGCCGAGTGCGGTGATGGTTCCCCCTGTCCCGCAGCTTGACTCAGATCTGTCGGATAGTATCATCGACAGGTGGACAACAACGAACCAGATTATGGCAGATCTCACAGCCGAAAGCGAGGTTGACTCATATTACCATATCTATTTAAATTACAATGCGTTCGATCCCGACGCAGCACACGATAATGCAGAAGATGCTCTTGGCGTGGTCGAAGAACAAGTTGCGACGGGAGAGTTCGCTGGAATCGCCCTGACTATTCATCACCCAAATCGGATTTGGCAGACGGGCCGGGCTGCACGTGTAACCACATTCCTCAATAATCTCAGTCGGGTGCGGAGGGAATATCGAGTCCCCGTTGTTGCGCCGCGGTCAGAATGGTTCGGATCATACAGCACCGATTATGGAGTGGACGCATTCAGCTCGTTACTAAACGGGGCATGGCAGTATCAACGGTATTCCTCTGACGGTGGACCGACAGGAACGGATCAATATGGCCGAACGATGATTCCGAACGAAGCCCGGGCACTCAAACTTGAAGCTGACGAAAATCAAGACCTCGTTGGGTATCTTGAGGCGAATGGAGATCTCCCGGCGTTCGGTACGCTACCCGACACGCCGCCCACATTCGATTCTGATGGATCGACAATGAATGAGCGATATGGGACGGCACCAGAGTTCCGTCGGACGTTCGGCAAACCTCGACGTCTCGCCCACGTCCAAGAAGCACAGCAGTTCCGCGAGGAATCCGAGGATGGTGTGAGCCAACCGGCCCGTGAGTACCTCAAGGACTCGAAGAATCCCTACATCGAGTTTTAGTTTCGTTTGAAACGCAAGGTGCGATTTTAACGGGAATGGCTCTGTTGAAATCCTAAGAGACTGATAGGTACTGGTTGCTGAATACAGAGGAAAAGTTCAGCAAGAAGGCCTATCATTTCGTACCGAAACCTGCGAACCAATCGCTCAGAATACCTGCTAATCACATAGTTGGATTATCGATTCAAACCCGATACTTAATACGATAATCTCAAAAATCACAGTGAATGAGCAAGTACTTCGTCCGCTACAAGGCAAAGACCTTGGCCGCCTGTATCAACCGAGATATGCAACAAGAACACGGATACGGTTGGTTCAAACTCCCAGACTATCACCAGGGAGCCGTAGTCTACGACCGAGTTCTACCCCTCAACGACCAGTATTTCCACCACGGAATCGGGATGGACGTCATCGTCGAAGCCGATTCTCTCGAAGATGCAGCTGACCAAGGAGGAAGCAGCCTCAACCTTCTCTACAGTCTAATCTCTTTCTGCACTAATACCGAAGTATCTCTCACTGAAGAAGGGATGATCATCGAATATGACGAAGGCCTTGAATCCAGAGACTACAGGCAGATCCTTGAACAAGAGGAACAGAAACCCACTGTAGGTACAGTCCGGCGCATTAACGAGGATTTCTTTATCGATCTGTACGAACGGATCTACTCCGACGACTTCACCGAATCAGACCGAAGGAAAATATTCAGGTCTCTCGACCGCTTCGCAAGCGCACTCCGACAACAAACCGCCACAGACCAGTTCGTCTGGCTGTTCATCGCCTTCGACGCACTGGAAGACCTCTTCGTAGAGAAGTACAGTCTCGACGCAATCAGGGAGCACCAGTGCGAAGAATGCGGGGCGATCAGCACCAGTCCTGACCACAGTGCAGGAATGAGTCACTTCCTCCACCAGTGCGACAAGACCTCGCTGACCTACTCCGAACTCCGAGACATCAGAGGCTCACTGTTCCACGGCGGGCCACTCAAGGACGCCCGAGAATACGTAGATGAAATGGCGGAAATCTGTAGGCTTGCTCTCGTCGACGTACTGGATGTTCCAGCTGAAACATACGAAGAGGAAATACAGTTGGAGATCAACGGCCATATGCGGGAAGAGAAAGTACCGGTAATGGGCCAAGTTCAGAATTACGAACCACTTGACCTCGAAGACTTCTTCTACCAGCCAGGCGCAGAGCTGAGCGATTTCGAGGTTTCCTACGAGATAGTCGGAGAAAAACTTCGCAGAAAACCGAGGCGGAATATCACAGTCCCTGAAGAGCTTGGAGTAGAAGTTCTCTCTATAGGAGAGCGTCGAACCGGGAATATAGGAAAGCCCGACTACAACAAAATCGACTACGAGACGAAAGAACACTGATTCACCGATTGCTCCCTCTGTACTGAGCGTACTGCCCTTCGTGAAATTAACTCCATCTCGCGCCACATTCGCGCCCTGAATTCAGCAGGACGCCGAGAACATATCACCAATTGAGGATTTCAACAGAGCCGATGCTGCGTATCTCGCAGGTCTATCAAACGTTGGTTTAGTAGAAAGGATGACGAACCAAACAGTTTCAACAGAGCCACAAATTCCTATTCGCCAATCACTAGATACTCGTAGAACGTTCGGGGTTCGACAATATCGAATCCACGGAAGGAACCAAGATCGAGCAGGTGGCTATCGCCCGAGACCAGATAGTCTACGTTACCCGCGGCAGCCGCCTCAAGGAATTTGTCGTCGTCCGGGTCGTCTTCGACAGCTGTAATGTCCTCTTCGGGAGCAACGAACTCCGCGAAATAGCGGATGGTCTCGACTTCCGTTTGGATATCCGCTTCGGTCATGTGGAACTTTTCCGGGTATTTGAGCAGTGTCTCCCGGAATTCGGTCAAGGTTGCGACCGAGACAACGAGTTGGTAGTCTCCTCCCAATCCAGCGACGAGCACCTTGTGGGGAACGCCGGTCGAGATAACACCCGAAATCAAGACGTTGGTGTCGAGTACCGCTTTCATTCAGCGCTGCTCCGCGCTTCATGGACGAGCTCGTTTACGTCGTCCATCGAGAGCTCGTTCTCGTCAGCGCGCTCTTCGACACGCTGTTGGAACTCTTCGACGGAGGGGAGTTCGACCTTCTTCAGCACGAGGCCGTAGTCGGTGGGAACGACCATCAGCTTCGTCCCTTGTTCCAGACCGAACTCTTCTCGAAGGCGACTCGGGATTGTAATCTGGCCCTTGGACGTTACGGTCGTGATTTCCGGGTTATCAGTGCTCACAGTTGCGTAATAATTCCTTACGGGTGGGCAAGAACCTTCGGATTGATCGACCTCACATATGTGTCTGATTCTATCTTCGGAGGAGCCCCAATAGAACGGTACTCTTGATTTCCAAAATTCCCGATTCACATTCAAACACGTCCTGATCGGCTACTCATACGTATAATCTGAAAGACAGCACAGGCCTTTGGTCACTAAACACTAAGTCACCATAATGGTTATATTCGGCAACACGATGATTTCTCTCCCTCCCCTCGTCGATAACGCTGATCGGACGGTCGAAGACGTCTACAAGAAAATCATCCCGCAAATCGAAGAAGCACGTATCGCCACCGGCTACTTCTATCTCTCTGGATTCGACCTGTACCGCAAAGACCTCGAACAACTTGCCGACTCAGACGAACTTGGCCACGCCCCACTTCGTATATTAATGGGGCGGCAAACGAACCGCAGTACAGCAGAGGAGATCGGGGAGGGTCAAAGCCTACGCGACGAACTCAGGGGCGAGGTCGAGGAGAGCATCGAGGAACTCAACAACGCGCAGTTAGGCCGGTTGGATCGGCTACGAGACTTCATAGCCGAAGACAAGGTTAGCGTCCGTGTGCGAAATCCAGAAAACGGCTACTTCCACGCCAAAGGAGCCTCGTTTAGAGCTCCGCAAGATGATGACGACTGGGCAACTGGCGAGAACACAGACACACGCCCATGTGCAACGATCGTCGGATCCTCAAACTTCACCGCGAGTGGCCACCGGAACAACATTGAACTGAATCTCACAAGCCAAGACCGGCCTGATGCAGAGGCATTCGAAGACTGGTACGATAACCAGTGGGCGAATGCTGAAGACTTCAGCGAGGAGATTATCCGAATCATCGAGAATAGCGAGAAGTACCAAGACTGGCAGGACCAACAAGAAGACGAGACGGATGATGCAGACACGCCTGCTGACCTAGGGACGTACATCGAGCCGTTCGAACTGTACAAGCTTCTGGCGTACGACGAACTGAGCGGGAACGTCAACATCCGCGACAGCCCGCTGTACTACTTCCAGACACTCGGATACGAAAGCGCGAAGGAGAAACTCTCTCGGTTCAACGGCTGCATAATCTCCGACTCTGTCGGGCTCGGAAAATCATTCATCGGCGGTGAACTCCTGCATGACTACCGCCAACGTGGTGACCATTGTCTCCTCGTCGTGCCTGCGAATCTCACCGAACAGTGGGAAGACCTCCTCCAAGACGACACAGACGAAGACGGGAATCCATACTTCGGACTCGAAATCGATGGGACACACTTGGACGTGATGAGCATTAGCAAGTTTCAGAACCTCACCTACGATGAGGTACAGGATCTCAAAGACGCGTTCGACGTCGTCCTGATTGACGAAGCCCACCGCTTCCGGAATCACGGGAAGTGGCGACCGAACCCGGACGACGAAGACGACTACAAAGGAACGCGTCGGCATGCGAACCTGCGGCAGCTCCGTGGGAAAACAATGATAATGCTGACGGCGACGCCGATCAACAACTCCGCGACCGACTTAGAGAACCTCATCAGCCTGTTCACCAGCCCGGAAGAACTTCGGAACAAGGCATCACTGGACTTCGACGCCTTCGAAGAATACATCGAGCTTTCTGAGACGCGAAAGAAGATCGCCGCGGGGAAGGAGGAAGCCACCGAAGAGGAACAACGAAAAATCACCGAACAACTCCAGCGGCATTCGGAAGAGATCTCGAAGATTCTGAATGAGGTAATGGTGCTCCGGACGCGGAAGCACGTCAAAGACCAAATCCAGGATGAGGAGGACTTCGAGATGAGTTTCAAGCCGCCAACGCTCAGCAAGGAGCAGTACTCGCTCCCGGCGGCATACCAGCCAGTGTACCGGATGCTGCCGGACGTGATGGACGCGCTCCACCTTCCGCACATCACGGTGAAGAACCCGAAAGCTGGTGGGACACTGAAGGCGCTGTATAAGCTGAACCTGCTCAAGCGGTTGGAGTCTTCGACGTACGCGTTCGTACAGTCAATCGAAACGCTACACCGTAGCGAACGCCAACTCCTCGGCCTTCTTGATGGGCTTCCAGAAGATGAGCAGATCGATGGGCTGCGTGCTGCTCAGGACGACGAAGAATCGGAGACACTTGATGACTTTGTAGAAGGAGATGATGCCGCCGAAGACCTCGAACAGACGCTGGAAGAGTTTGGATTCGATGCGACCGCGGTCCGTGCCGATGAAGACGCTGAGAGTGACAGTACGGACGAATTAGCAGATGCAACAATTGGTGAGGTGAAGACGTATATTCGAGAGGATCTGACGCTGCTGGCGTACTTCTTGTCGCAGTTTATTGGTGATATCGCACAGGACTCCGGCGATGTGAGCGACCAAGCTGTTGCGACACGACAGTGGCTTCACGATCATAATGCCGGTGTCCTCCCAGACGTTCCCGAAGAGGAACTAAACCCGATTCTCTACCCGCGAAGTGACCTGAGTGACGTTGATGAGGCGACACGAGAGTTCTACGAGGCGGTGTTCTCGTTACGGGAGTTTCGTGACCCGAAGGTCGAGCGGCTCGCAGATGTTCTCAACGGATACGATAACGAGAAGATCCTTGTCTTCACCCAATACCGTGCCACGGCAGACTACGTCCACCGAACGCTTCTCAACGACCCTGACTCGCCACTCACAGAGGCCAATAGTGCTGTCGTCAAAGGCGGTGATGAAAACAAGCAAGACGTCATTCAGCGATTCGCCCCCGAAGCCTCGGGGTACCAGCAAACACTGGCCGAATCCGGTGAATCCGAACTACAGTACGTCATAGCAACCGACACCCTGTCGGAGGGGGTCAATCTCCAGGACGTGTCTGTCCAAATATCGTTCGATCTGCCGTGGAATCCGATGCGGATCGTTCAGCGCGTAGGGCGTATCGACCGGATTGGGAGTACCGAAGAGAAGTACGTCCACAACTTCTACCCTGATGGAGACATCGAAGCCGCCATTAAGCTCCTGAAGCGGCTACAGGCGAAGATCAACGACATCGCACTCATTGTTGGGAAAGAGAACAACATCCTGGACCCGAACGAGGACCAGATACTGGAGAAGACCGGTGTAGAAACCGAAAAGACGATTGGCGAGTTGCAGGTGGACGAGATCGAAGACTCGCTACAGAAGTCACGAGAGATCGAGGACGTGAACGAACTCGATGATACGAGTAAGAACCCGCTCCTTCGAAATGCGGGGAGTAACGAGCACGCCGCGTACGAGCGGTTCCTGCTCAAGAAGGAATTGAACGAGGAGTTCGGGCTCTCAGAAGACGACTTCGAGTACGCCGCAGACTACTTTGAGGAGTCCCCCGAGGAACGCGAACGCCTGTACACGAATATCACCGATCACGATTCCGGTCCACGCCCGGGTGTGTTCGGACTTGCACACCTCTGGTTCGATGATGACGACCGCGAATCGCCACTGGGGCGTGTCCGACGGGCCTTCTACTACAAGCCGTTCACAGACGAAGTTAAGGAACGGCCTGTCGGCACGCTTAAAATCGACCCTGAGGTGGGTGGAGAACCCATCACCAGGAATGCCGACAATGTCTTGTCCAACCGGGAGGCAATCCAAGATGTCCTTGACGACCGGCTTGAAGCGATTCGGAGCAGTCAGACTGAGCAAATATTCAAGGATGGGGCAAAGTTCTCGAAAGAGCAAGAAACGATTCTAGACTTTATCGATCGCTACTTACAACCGAACCACGGTGAGATATCCGCTCCTGTAGACGAGCACGAAACGCTTGAAGAATGGGCTGAAGACTTACGAGAACACTTACAGGACGTGAAGTTAGCCAATACTGATGAAGATCGTATCCTTCGGGAGACCTTCCGGCATAACGAGCAGTATGATTCGTTCCCAGATTGGCCACCGGTGGAGTTCTTAGAAGAGTTAGAATCGTTCCTGGAGGAGAACGTGGAAGAATCGACGGAGTACCAAGCTAAGTTGGTCGGAGAAAGTGAGGTGCAAGCCCGGTTAATGTGTTGGGGCGTTATCGGCACCTGACCAATGTTCGGTAACCTGTAGTGAGGGAACCTACGGGTAAGGCCCCTCTTCATCTAAATCGGAGTACTTCTCAAACACGAGATCGAAATAGGGATCATCCATTAGCTTTGGATTGTCTACCTGGTAAAAGTCACTGAGGATGAATTTTGTCTCTTCCTCGTTCATCCCATAGGCATGGAATGCAGCAGCGTCGATCTCTGCTTGTAACTCCCGGCGTTTTTGCGCATCAGTAGCTGGGTCAATACCTCCTAGGCGGTCGCGCATTTCGGAGAATTCGTCTCCATAGCAATTCAGTCTCGCCGCACGCTGAGAAATCCAATTAAACCAGTTGTCACTGGCAGTGAGTCGAGGAAGTTGCGTCTCATTAAGTTTGTATTGGACGATATTGGTGTCGATCTTCGTCCTCATCAGGTAGTCGATGGGGATGCTATTCAATAATCCAAGGACGACGAATAATTCTTCATCGGTAAACACCTCTTCGTAGGCGCTGTGCATCGGGTAATTACCTAGATCATCCTC
Source organism: Halobellus sp. LT62 (assembly GCF_037031285.1). Lineage (NCBI taxonomy): Archaea > Methanobacteriati > Methanobacteriota > Halobacteria > Halobacteriales > Haloferacaceae > Halobellus > Halobellus salinisoli. The sequence goes on along the minus strand of NZ_JAYEZO010000001.1, from coordinate 1,413,324 downwards.
TGTCGGTTCCACAACATGGGGGCGAACTGTGGCGATGCTGTGTACAGTGACGGTGTCCTTTGGAATGACACCAGCGATTAATGTTCGCTCATTGGTGCTATTCGTAATCTTTCGAATAGCGATTCGGTACTTCGTGCAGTCCAGCAGCACATCTTCCTTCGATAGCTCTGGTCGACTATGTTGCTCAAGCAGATCGTTGACGAACGACTTCTGCGAGCCTGACCCACCGAACTTGTTGTAGATCGCCTTTTTCAAACTCGCATCAGGATCACGTGACCGGAAGTTCTTCATCCGAACTCTGTGTTTCGCACTTCGGCCTGGGTCGTCTTCGTCCACTCCCCAGAGAGATATAGGATTGATGTCGAAGACGGAGGTGTCATCATAGGCGAACTGGTGCATATTCTTCCCTTCGTAGATTGGGTAATCGCCGTCCTCTTGTTGTTCTATGAGGAGATCGGAGTCATTTGCCCGGTCAAGTTCCTTCATGTACAGAGAGACAAACCAATCGTCCCCAACTTTCTCTCCAATTGGAGGATGGTCTACGAATTTAGACAGCGAGTCGATCAATTCTTGTGACCGGAAGAAAGGGAAGATACGTGATTCGGGTGAGTATTCAGCAAGAACTTCTGATGGGATATCAATTGAATCTCTGTCGAAATTGATAAGTATGGAGGCATCTCCGCTTGCAAAGCCGCCGTTTACTACTTCCGTAGAGCCGGAATTTCGGAAAGTACAGATGGCAAAATGATAGCGGTCATCCACATTGTTGAAAAGGTCTTTATTTTCAAACTGGACGAAGTGCTCCAATTCAGTTTTATTGATAATATACTCCCGAAGGTCCTTGGCCGTCGCTCCAAGGAAGAAATTACCCGGCATAATCTGGGTAACATATGATTGGTCTCCAGCTAACTGGGTAACTCGCTCAAAAAACAGGAGTGAAAGGTCCGTTTCAGTGGCAACGGTCTGACCACCGACAGTGGGTTTCTGTAGTTCATACTGGTCTGATGAGTTATAATAATCAGACCGAATCTGCATATTTTTCTTGAATTCTTCATACTCGGCTGCGATGTCAGGATTCGATAGAAGCTCCTCCTCTTTTCGGTCTTTTTCACTTGGTGGTCGGGTTCTGAACCGCTCGTCGTATTTGGGAAAGAAGTGACTTCGATCAGGTGTGAGTACGTCCCAGGGTGGGTTCCCGATGATGATGTCGAACCCACCATCCCGGTAGATTGTAGGAAATTCAATCACCCAATGGAACGGGTGATATTCTTCTAGCGTCTTTTCATCAACCTTCTCGATACCAGCATCGTGGAACTGCTTGAGGATTTTTTCATTCAGCTTCTCACTGTGAGAATCAATCCGTGATTCTGCCAGCTTCCTCGCGTTTGTAGCAACTTTAGAGCTTGTCGCATCTTGGTGACGTTCAATGGCTTCGATCACCCCTTCGTACATCTCTTTGATGCCAGTCCCAGTTCCACCCCCGTAGTTCGAAAGAGATGCATCCCCACTCTCAGTGGCTACTTCTTCAACATCCGTGAACCCGATGAGTGTATTCCCCTGTCGGATATTGAAATCGATATTCGGAAGCGGTTCGACCTCGTTGGGCTCGTCTTCGATGTCCGCAACCATTGAAAGCCATAATCGAAGTTTACAGATTTCGACCGCCCCCTGGTCAATGTCTACCCCCCAGTAATCGTGACTTCCCTCACAGAAATACAAAGAAACTACTGACAGAGCTGACTTACTCCACAACATCACGAATATCTCCTCTACACAGTAAAAATCAATTCAGAGCGAATAGGCGGATAGAGTGACCATCACTTATCACAAAAGAGGAGTTTCAATAGAGTATGACTCTCCAGCAGATCACCGCGAATGATATTGCAGGCTGGGACTCCCTCCAAGACATCGCTAACTCGTTCGAGAAACGCGGGTTAAAGCCGCGTCCGAACCTTGGAGAAGACAACCAACTCGTTCTTCAACTAGCTGACGACGAATTTGTTGTACTCGTCAACGCAGGCCCCGGTGAATCAGCCACAGACTTCAAGCCGGATAATCGTTCCCGGCATACGAACCTTGTCGCTACGAACGACTTTGATGAGTTCACCTTCCTCACTCGAATGAGGACGTGGGAAGGACAACAGCACGGTCGAATCAAGCACCAGAAAATTTCCTTCACTAAGGACCAGTTCACGCGTGACAGCGGGGAAAAGAACACCGTCCTAAAGAAGCTGAACTCCATCGAGTACGGCTCCTCTACGGCAATTTACGACACACTGTACGATACACAACAGGTGGTCGAAGAATTTTACGAGGAGTTTGAAGGTCTTCGTACTGATCTCGTTCAGGAGGTCTCTGGTATCCCTGATGACCGTGGTGATGCGAAGCAACGCTACGTGCAGGTCGTTCTTGATCGGATGATCTTCCTGTACTTCATTCAGGAAAAGCGTCTTCTGGACCGAAACCCGAACTACCTCCACGAACAGCCTGGGGAAGTCGTAGATGATGGCGAAGATCGGTACGAGAACTTCTACCGGCCACTGTTCTTTGACTACCTTGCAGAAGACAAGCAGAACCCCGATTTCGGGAGTCTTCCATACTTGAACGGTGGTTTGTTTGCCAAGAATCCTGTTGAGGAAGACTTCTCGGATGCAAAGCTAGGGGAGTCTGCCGAAGAAACAAACGAACTGTTCGACGACATTTTGGACTTCCTGTCTGGGTGGAACTGGAACGTAGACGAACGGCTTGATATCGTTGATCCAAAGAACCTCTCGCCCGCTATTCTCGGGCATATCTTCGAGCAGACGGTCAACCAGAAAGAGATGGGTGCGTACTACACGCCCGAGGAGATCACCGGCTTCATGTCTCGCCGGACGATCCATCCGTATCTGCTTGACCAGCTCAACGACACGGTTGACGCCGAATACAGCGAGGTTGACGACGTGTTCGGATTCCCTACCGTAGAAGCTGGTGGCAGTGGTGAAGCGGCGTTAGCAGATGGCGGAACGATGACTCGACAGGTCCCCACTGAGAACGTGGAGACGAAACACGTCGAAACGCTGTATCATGACATCCTAAAGGAGGTACACGTTCTTGATCCGGCGGTCGGTAGTGGTGCGTTCCTGCTTGCTGCACAGGACGTGTTGGTGGATATCTATATGCAGTGCATCGAGTACTTCCAGCAACTCGAAAGCGAAGGTAAGGGATGGGAGTTAGATTCTCGAACACGTGATGAACTGGAAGAGGTCAATAAAGGACAGGGAGGAGCATCGCTGTACGCGAAGCGGACGGTCATTCTGAATAATCTCTACGGGGTAGACATTGACCAGGGGGCGGTCGAAATCTGTAAGCTCCGGCTCTGGCTGTCGATGGTCGCGGATATCGAAGACGAACCGAGCGAGGTTGAACCCCTGCCGAACATCGACTTCAACATCCGACAGGGCAACTCACTCATCGGATTCACGAAGGTTGACGAGGTGGCTACTGAGGAAGGAGATGCCTCCCTATCAAATTATGGCGGCGGTGCAGGAACCGGCGTCAAAGAAATGTACAACGATGTTATTGAAGCAATTGAACGCCATCAGTCGGCAACAAGTTCGCAGGATGCAACGAACGCTAGGCGGTTAGCTGAATCCAGAATTGAAGGACACAGCAAGAGACTAGACCAGAAAATCCTGGAGCAGTTTCATAATGCCGGTGTTGAAGATGTTGATGAACAAACTCTGGAACAGTACTATCCCTTTCATTGGGTTCTGGAGTTCGCACCGGTTTATCGTGATGGAGGATTTGATGTGGTAATTGGGAATCCACCGTGGGAGGTTTTGAGCCCGAACAGGCACGACTTTTTCTCTCGGTATGACGAGACCTTCCGTCAATACAATGCGAATCAAAAAGACGCTGTAGAAGAAAACCTGCTTCAAGATCCTGAAATCGCTGAGGAGTGGAAGAAACACAAACAGACAATGGAGAGGCGAGCAGACTACTTCAACAAATCCCAACAATATACGCTACAATCCCCTACAGTGGCAGGCAGGGCCGTTGCAAGCGAAAATGACCTATCTGCACTGTTTCTTGAGCGGACTTTTGAGTTGGCGTCATCAAATGGCGAGGTGAGCCTCATTCTCCCTGGATTTGTCTTCAACGGTGCCATTGCGAAGGATCTGCGGAGCTGGTTGTTGGAAAACACATCGCTAGCAACAATAGTCGGGTTTGAAAATAAAGGGATATTTGACAATATTGATGACCGGTACCGCTTTGGAATCCTCACGTTCAAAAATAGCGGTAGTACCGACTATGTTCGAGGTCTATTTGGTCAGAATAATTTAGACATTTTAAAAACAATTGACGCGGAAGCAGTAGAAATACCAAAGCGTGTTCTAGCGAATTACTCCCCTGAAGCTGGAATCTTCCCGGGCATCACGTCTCAACGGGAAGCTGATGTGCTGTATAAAATTCTATCTCATCCGCCAATTGGAAATAGAGATGGGTTTGATTGGTGGGCTGACTTAATGACCAAAGAACTTCATGAACCGACGGACCGGGGTCGTTTTGTTGAATCCCCCGAAGAAGGTGACTATCCGGTTCTTGAGGGTGAAAATATATACCAATTTAGCCATACTTCGAGATTCGTCGATGACTTAGCCTCCCCCCGTTATTGGAGCAAAGACACCGATGATCCTGAAGATAGTGCTCGTGCCCGTGTTCGGGAGAAGGCGTTCAACAAAGGTTACCTGAAGAAATCCATTTACGAGTCATTTGGCGGTAAATCAACCAGCAAGTCCCAAATCCAGTTCGTTGATGAACTACTTGAGGAAAAACGAGGTAAGGAGCTTTCTGAGACGGACATCCTCCCAGATTATACAGAGTATCGGATAGGATACCGGAAGATTTCCAATTCGACCAACGAGCGAACGATGGTTGCAACGGTAATACCCAAGGGGGCTGTATGCATCGAGTCAGTGCAGCTCTTCAGACCATACGAACTCAATCCAGAGGAGCAGCACCTGGAACAAGAAAATCTGCATAACGCATACGAACGTATCTTCACTGACCGTGAATTGTTCTGCGCTGTTGGACTAATCAACAGTATCCCGTTCGATTTCCTGATGCGAACAAAAATTGAGACAAATATGGTGAAGTACAAAGTTGAGGAAACACAGGTTCCCCGACTAACGAAGGGAGACAATTGGTTCCAGTTTGTTTCTAACCGGGCAGCGAAGCTGAATTGTTATGGGGACGACTTTGCTGAGATGAGATCCCGTTTGGGCGGTATCGAACCCGCCACTTCTGAAGAAGAACGGATGCTGGCTCAAGCCGAACTTGATGCAGCGGCATTCCATGCATACGGACTAGAACCTGAGGAAGCAGAATTTGTGCTCAAGGATTTCCACAGGGTCACGAATCCCCGAATTATGACTGAAGACTACTTCGATACAGTATTTGAGAAATACAAGAACCTCGAAGAAGAAGGTCCCAAACCATAGAACCACATTTTCCGAGGTTTCAAGAGCTAACTGACCAATTCACGCTAGTGAATATCGTTAAGAGCCCGACGAGTCATCGCTCCATCTACGTTGAGATATTGACGAGCTGTAGCAATGTCCTCCCAACCAAACATTGCTCGGAGTGCTGCTAGGTCTAACCCTCTACTTGCGTGATGGGAAGCAGCTGTTGCACGTAATCCATGTAAGGACGTAGCATTTCTGGAGAGACTCGGTGCGAGGTCAAGGGCAGTATTCAATCTTCGCTGTAATGTTGAGAATGAATACGGCCAGCCACCGTGTTCCGTGATCAGGAGGTCAATTGCTACTCTAACTCGATACGAGAAGTGGAATGGAATTGTTCGAGCGGCCGCTTCTGTTTTGGGAAGCCAATAGAGGTCAGCAAAATCATCGAATTCACTATCTGGGTTATGTCGTAGCCTTTGTTCGATTGCCTGGCGACAATAACCGCAGAGATCCCCATCTTGTCCCTTGGTACACGTGTGATGTTCGGGGATTCGAATCATCTGTCGCTCTTGGTCGATCCACGATGCGCTCAGATGTGTTGTCTCTCCAGGTCTCAGTCCGAGCCGGCCTCCAATTAGAATAGCAGCCCGTGCTTCGAGTCGTTGAGTAGGGTCGTCAATACGTCCTGCGCCTTCCAGCAGTAATTCAAACTCGCGTTCACTAAGCGACTTTTCTCGGGTCGGTGCCATGAATCTCACTCTGAACGAGGTAGAAGGATAATCCTTCAATCTGCCCGTTAACTTATAACCCTCAACGATTTTGATAGGTACGAGTCCCGGACGGAGGTGACGGCCGCACACAATCCGCATGGGTTCCGAAAATTCAGCGGGCGCTTAAACACCCGTTGTGAATTCAATTCCGACGCTGCAAGCATTGAAAAGCAAGAAAACGGGATTGTTACCAATCGTGCGGATTACGGCTGGGTTGGGGCGATTCAATCCGAACTTCTATCAGATTGTTCCTCCAGCAGCCCAAAGCCTAAGCCACTAGCCTCCATCTTGTATTTTGCGAACCACAAGACGGCGACACCCCAATGCACGGTCCATTCGGAAACATAATGGACTCTACAGCGAAAACGGCCGTTCCTTTAAAAGGAACCCACCGCTGTCCTGTGTATCACGACCATCACGAAAACGAATGGGCGCTGCAGGATTTGAACCCGCGACAACTTGGTCCGAAGCCAAGCACTCTGTCCAAACTGAGCTAAGCGCCCTCACTACGGAATAATCGCGTGGGTCCGTTTAAACCCACGGATTTGCGGCGTGGGTGTCACTGCGCGGCCATCGAAACTCTCGGTCACAAACTCGACCACTGCGAGGGCCTTTGTGCGAGTGTTGGCGTATCTATAGTAGCATTTGCAACTGACCTGTCATCCGATCGCACGCAGTCGTGCGATCGAGTGAGTGAAGACTTGCAAATGCTAGTATAACCCCTGCGTTTTGAACGCTACCGACTCTCTCGATGCTCGGCATTGTGGATGTAGCTGAAATCCGTGATACAAACCAGTGGAATAACTCCTCTGTGAATGATTTTGACCCCGGAGCACACGACAAATAAGCGCTCTCACGGGACCAAATAACAATCAGTGTGCGCCACTGGGAGTGAAAACTGGGTGCCCAAATTTAATTGACCGACCCGTAGTAGACCTATACGATGGTTCAAGGCGGCCCGATTGTTCAAATCAGCGTGATTCTTTTCTCCATATTGGGGCTGTGGATTGGTGCACGGCTCCTCGTCGACGCCGTCGTACGGCTGGCTCGGCAGTTCGGACTCTCGGATCTTGTGATCGGACTGACGATCGTCGCGATGGGAACGTCCACACCGGAACTCGCGGTTTCGGTCGATGCTGCGCTCAAAGGCGCGGGTGATCTCGCGGTCGCAAACGTCCTCGGATCGAACATCTACAATCTGGCGTTTATTCTGGGCGTGATCTCGTTACTCAAAATGATCCCGATCGAAAAATCACTCGTTCACCGTGACGGCATCGCTCTGCTGGCGAGCACCCTCATCGGTGGGATCGCGATTTTCGATCTCCAGATTACGAGGCTCGAAGGGGCACTCTTGGTGGGAGTGCTCGTCGTCTATACGGTCTATCTACTCCGTTCCAACCGGTCTTCCTCGACGGTAACCACCACTCAACCGTTCGGAGACGGAGGGGTGGCCAGCTCAGTGACCGAACGTGTGAGCTTCCGCGGGCGTGATTCCGTACTCCTCTTGGGTGGGTTAGCGCTGGTACTGGTGAGTGGCGACTTTATGGTGGTAGCCGCCGCGGAGTTGGCCCGCGGCGTCGGCATCTCCGAGTGGGTTATCGGCGGGACGATCGTCGCAGCGGGGACGTCGACACCGGAGTTCGCCGTATCGTTGGTGGCAATCCAGCGGGGGAGCCTCGGCGTCTCGGTCGGAAACGTCGTCGGCAGCAACATATTCAATATCACGGGAATTCTCGGTCTTGCGGCGCTCGTTCGTCCACTCGAAGTGAGCGGCCTAGCACTGGAAACAGTAGCTTGGTTGGCTGGAATCTCTCTACTGATTGTTGCTGCCCTCTGGACGGGAAGAGCCCTTTCTCGCTTGGAGGGAGCTTTGTTCACCACCTCTGAAATTGCTCGGTGGATTCTGGGTATACTTGGGCTGGTTGGATAACCTATCGTAGGGTTTGTAACTGACCTCTCATCCGTTCGAACGCTGTCGTGCGATCGAGTGGGTGAAGACTTGTAAGCGCTACTATATTCTAAATCGTGGTGCACCGACGGGCAGCGGTCCCCGTTCGTCACGCCCCGGGGCATTCGTCCCGACCGACTGGAACGAGATAGAGGTCCTGAAGCCCCCGGAGTCGACTACCTACTCTCCCGCTGCTCCACTTTGTTCAACTCAATGAGCAGTCGGAACACCGCCTTGACCAAGTTCGAGTCGACGTCGAACTGTTCGGCGTTTCGACCCGCGCGTTCCATCACGCGCTCTTCCTGTCCTTCGTCGGTGGTCGGCAGATCCCGTTCGGCTTTCACTTGCGCGACGGAGTCCGCGACGTAGGTCCGTCGGGCGATCAGTTCGACGATCTCCCGATCGATGTCTTCGATCTCCTCGCGCAGTTCGTCCAGTGAGGCCTCTTCACCGGTCGCATCGATACTCGATTCGGGTGTGTCTCGGCTCATAGAATGCGTGCTCCGTCAGTTCTTGTCGTCGTTCGCCACGTGTGACCGCTGCGTGCGTCCCACAGCTCTCGGACCGCGTCGAGTCCCTCGTCGTCGCCGACGGCCACGACGCTCGGGCCGGTTCCCGAGAGCGACACGCCGGCGACGTGCGGCATCGCCTCGACGGCCGGCTCGGCGGAGAAGCCCAGCGCGGCCGAAAAGGCCAGTCCGTTCACCGTCATCGCCTCGGCGTACCGGCCGTCGAGCGCGAGATCGGCGACGAGTTCGGCCATCGGCGCGACGTTCGCGCAGCGTTCCACGTCCGCGTCGGCGCTGTAGGCGCGCTCGGCGGGCGTCCACACGAGGACGTCCCACTCAACTTCGTCGCGGGCGAGCACCTCGTCGACCTCGTTGTCGGTGACGGTCACGCCGCCGAGCATCGACGCGGACGCGTCGTCGAACGCCCCGGTGACGGTCACGCCGACGTCGCGGGCGGCCTCGACGCCCAAGCGACACGCTTCCAATCGATCCGGCTCGACATCGAGCGCGTCGGCTGTCGCCAGCACGGCCGCGTTGGCGGCGGCGCTGGAGCTTTTCAAGCCCGCGGCCATCGGGACGTCGCTCTCGGTTCGGACGGTGCCCCCGTCGCTCGCGTCGTCCCCGTACGCCTCGATCGCGAGTTCGACGCACCGCTCGATCAGTCGGGTGTCGGCGTCGGCGTCCTCGGCGACCGAACCGGTGACGGTCGCAGAACCGTCGAGTTCGACGGTCGCCGTCGTCTCGGCGTCGATCGCGAACGCGGAGCCGACGCCCGTCGAGAGGGCGTTCAGCACGGTGCCCGCCCCCAAGGCGACTGCACGGCCGTACATACTCGCAGACTGTCGACCGAAGGGAAAGGTGTAGCGATTGTTCGTTGCAGACTGACGGTTCATTCGATCGAGTTCGAATCTCAGTCCGGGCTTGGGTCCGCTTCCGAGTTCGGGCTTGGATCTGGGTCCGCTTCCGGTTTCGAGTTCGGATCTGGGTCCGCCGCCGCGCGCCGGATCATCCCCAGCACGCGCCACGAGACCACCGGTTCGCCGTCGACTGCACGTCTTGACGTGTCACCGACCCCGCGTCCGGTCACGTCGACATCGACGTACCCGCGCCGCGGATCCGAGTCCGACGGCCGCTTCGCCACCACTTCGACGTCGACCGAGAGCTCGTCACCGGGCTCGACCGGCCGGAACCACCGCAGATCGTCGACGCCGCGGCCGCCGAGGAACGCGACGCGAGAGAAGAACGCCTCCGTCGCGAGCCGGTTACACGCGCAGTAGCTGTGCAGGCCGCTCGCGACGAGGCCGTCGAAGGGCGACGCGTCGTCGACGTCGTCGCCGAGGTGGAACGGCTGCGGGTCGTACGCGGACGCGAACTCGATGATCTCCTCGCGCGTGAACGTCACCGTTCGATCCGCCTCGAAGCGGTCTCCGACCGAGAGGTCCTCGTAGATCAGCGGTTCGTCCGGTCGCGGAACCGCCCCCGCGTCGGCGTCCGCCGGGTCGCGATCAGTCATACCGTAGCCGTCGGTGAGCGTGGTGAAAACCGCTGCGCTCGCCGTGGTCGTCGGGGTCCCGGCGAGTACTCTGCCTAGGCGTCGTCGCCGGACACCGACCAACCACCCTGCCGCTGACGTCGCCATCGCGTCCCTTTTGGGTCGGCCGCCCGTCGCTCCGAGTATGAGCGCGCGCAACGACGTCCCACCGAGCACCGTCGGCGTCGAACTGCTCGACTACGGGGTCGAGGTAGAGTACTCCGACGGGCGGAAAACGGTCTACCGGGGCGTTCCCGAGCCGGTCTCTGACACGCTCACCACGCCCCCGAAGAAGGAGACGCACGTCCTCGTGACCGATCCGACCGAGACCGAGGGCGTGATGCTGTACGTCAACGATCTCAAGACCCACGACGACATTCTCGAATCGACGGGTGTCGGTCGAATCATCCTCGAGGATGGCGAAGAAGAGGAGATCTTCCCCGGGGTGACGGTCAGACGCCCCGGCGGGATGCGAACCGAAGTCGAGGCGGATCCCGAGATCGCACGCGGTCGGGTGTTCGTCTTCGTCGAGGACGATTGGAGCGAACAGTCCTACGAGTTCGTGAACGACGGCGAGGCCGACGGGTCCGATACCGCTACCGAGGAATAATGGCACTCAGCAAACGCTGGAAGCCGCTGACACGCGAGACCGTCGGCGGCGCTCCGGCGGCGTACGCGCTGATCGAGTTCGGGGACGGTGAGGGCGACGTCGTCGACGCCGTCGCGGGCTTTCTCCCGGACGAACTCCGCGAGGAGCTGTCCTACGGCGACGCGGCACAGGTGCGGTGGCAACGCGCGCAGTCGCTCGAACACGCCGAGCGATTGCTCGAAGAACGGTAAGCCGTTCTCGCGGTCGGTCTGTCACTCCTCGTTGGGGTGCGTCGGCGTCCCCGAGAGGTTCCCCTTGTCGTCGAAGCGCTTCGCGCGGAGGTACCGCGTTCGGTAGCGATTCGCGCCCTCGTAGACGTCGGCCTCGCGGATCTCGTCGACGCGGCCGTCGGCGACCGCGTCGATGATCGCCTCGATCTGCTCTTTCTCGGAGGGCGTCAGCTCGAACTCGTAGGTGTGCGTCTCCTCTTCCGCTAACTTGGTCCACTTGCGCGCGGCGGCGACGACGAGCGAGCACGGCTCCCGACAGGGGAACGCGCCAGCCCCGCCGTCGGCGGCGAGGTCGTCGCCCTCCTCGTACTGCCACTCGCGGCGCTTCAGACACTGGGAATCGACGCAGCAGGCCTGCGCGACCCACTCGACTGCCTCTCGGGGAAGGTCCTCGACGATGTCGTAGATCCCGGTCTGTCGCTCGGCGGTCTCGCGCCAGTGGGTCACGTCGAGGTCACCCTCGCGTTCGCGGTTCCAGTTAGCGACGGAGGCGGGGTAGAACACGTCTAGCGTCTCGACGGCGTCGCGGCCGTCGAGGTCATCGAAAACCCAACCCGAGACGAGCGACGGGGCGCTCTTGAGGGGTCGATACCGCCCCCGGTCGTCGTAGGTCGCCAACTCGCGGGCGTCGAGTGGGTCGTCGTAGCGGTCCAGCGCCTCGGAATCGGCGTCGGGCGTATCTGAGTCGACGTTCAGTGGCCCGGAGTCGACGCCGGCGTCGTCGGTGTGGCGGATCTCGTACCGTCGCTCGCCGTGCGCGCCGAGCGTCGCGGTCACGACGACCTCACCCCACTCGGTTCGCATCCCGTCTTCGAGCGCGGCGTATCGCTCGGGAACCGTCTGTTCGTGTGCCGCCTCGGCGTGCCGGAGAAACGCCCGTCGGTGTCGACCGCGGTGGCCGACGACCTCCTCCCAGTAGTACCAGTTCGTGACGTACGGCGCGACGCCGCCGTCGCCGGCGGCCGCCCGGAGGTCGGCCTCGCTGAGCCCCTCGTATTCGCCCCCCTCGGGCGTCGACAGCGCGTAGCCGTCCTCGGTTGCGGCCGCGTGGAGGCCGTCGAAATCGATTGGGTCGGAGCCGCTCGTCAGCTGCTCGACGAGCGCCTCGATCTGCTCGTCGCGCACGTCAGTCACCTGCCGTCCCCGTCTCGCGGTCGAGGGCGACGTCGCCAGTAGCCTCCGCGTCGCGGGTCTCCTCCCGCACGGTGTCGATCGCCGCCTCGATCTCCGCGCCCGCGTCGGCGGCGCGTTCGAGGATCACGTCGGCCATCAGGCCCTCGGTGCCGACGGCCCCCGCGTACCAGATTCTGTGCCCGTCGACCTCGCTAGGCACGTCGTAGCCCGTGCGGTAGTCGTCGGTCAGGCCCACATCCTCCGGGATGTCCTCTTGGGTGTGGAAGCCGTCGGCGATGAAAAGCGGCACGACGACGACGTCCTCGCTCTCGAAGTAGTCGGTGACGTCGTCGACCTCCGGCTCTTCGTCCATATAGAGCGCCTGCACCTCGTCGAAGCGACCCATCTCGCGAACTCGCTCGGCGTGGTACTCGATGGCCTTCGCGGAGTTCTCGTTGCGCTCGGTACCGTGGCCGACGACCGCGAGGCCGAAGTCCTCTCCGACGTCGGGATCGCCGGTCACCGTCTCGGCGCGGCGGACGAGCACGTCCGTCATCGCCTCGTGGGTGCCGACGGGCCCGCAGTAGTGGACCGTCTGGCCGGTGTCTTTGGCCGACAGCGTCGCCGTGTCGGCACTCAGCCCGTCCGAGTCCCACTCGGAGACGTCCCATCCCGACAGCCGGAGTTCGCGGGGAATCACCTGCTCGGTGAAGTACCCCTCGCTGACGAACAGCGGGACGACGTACACCTCGTCGGATTCGACGGTACGGAGCACCTCTCTGAGGGAGGGCTCTTCCTTCCAGAACCCCGTCTTGACCTCGTCGAACGCGCCCGTCGCGCGGATGGTGTCCGCGTGGCGGTGCGTCGGTGCCGACGAGTCCGGGTTGAGGTGTGACCCGTGCGCCACGATGACCAGCGCTTGCATAGGTAGGAGGGGGGACGGAACGCCCTTATGGACTTCGGCCCGCGGGTGTGCAAACATCGCTGAGGCCCCACTCTACGGAAGTTATCCGGCCGGCATCCCCCGATCACAGGGGATCTGTGTCGCAGAAAGCACTTAACACGAACAAGCGAACGTCGCGTAATGCCCTCAAGACGCGGGTATCTCGCTACGCTCGCAGCCGCCGGTCTCGCCGGCTGCGTCGGCAGCCTGCCCGGCACATCTCCGCGGCCTGCGATGACTATCGAGGCCGCGACCGTCCAGCACTCCTACCATCGCATCGTGAACGTGGATTCGATCGGGGTCCGGTCGGCGGACGGGCAGTTCGTGTTCGTCGCGGTGGACACGAACGAGGTGGACCCACTCCCGAGTCGAGAGGACTTTTCGCTCGTCGCCGACGGCGAACGCTACGACCACCAAGCCGTCGATCATATTCCGACCGATACCGGGATGCCGACTAGGAGGGAGTACCCGATCAAACCCGAATACGTGGAAGCCGAACCGCGGGGATGGCTGCTGTTCGACGTACCCGCACCACTCAACACCGCACCATCGCTGCGGTTACAAGGCGACAACGGCTCGTGGCAGTGGGACCTCGATCTCGAAAGTGCGACGGCACCGCCGCCCGCGTGGGAGTGGACGATGACTGCCCCCGAGACCATCACGTATGGCGAGGATTTCTACGTCACCGTGACCGGCGAGAATGTCGGCAAGGGTCTAGGAACGTTCCGCGGGTCGGTGGTCTTCTCGAGCCCGACGCCCACTTCGAGGAAGTTCGAAATCGTGCTACAGCCCGGAGAATCGGCTGATGAAACGATGTCTGCGAGTATCGAGTCGGCCAAGCCGGGGGTGGATATCAGCTACGACGTTCGAACCTCGGCAGGAGAGTCGGGCGGAGTCATCAGCGTAGCGGATGAGTCATCCTCAACCGAGAGTCCTGAGTGAGTTTCGGCCATCTCGGAAAGCTTACCGCGTAGCGACCCCCCGGATTTTTCTCCTTCTCCTGCGTGCTCGGTGATATGTCACTGGCCGCCGAGACGCGGGCCGCCGTTCGCGCCCGCCCGTGGCTGCTCCGAGCCCTCCGCGCGGGCGTCGTCAACTACGCGGCCGCCGCGGAGTCGCTGGACGTCGACGGCGATACCGACTCCGTTGCGACCGCGCTGCGGCGCTTCGCCGACGACCTCTCGGAACTGGAATCGACCGGCCGAGACGTCACGGTCCGGATGCGAAGCGGCGTCGGTCTCGCGGGCGTCGACGTCGATGGGAACGACTCGGCGATGGATGCCGGGGGCGACGTCGACGCGCTCCTCTCTGTCGGCGAGAGCGCCGTCGTCACCGCCGACGGCAGCCTCACCGCGATCGTCGTCGACGGCAACGTGGACGCGCGGGCGCTCTCGGCCGTCGTCGACAGGCTCGCCGCGGAGAACGTCCTCGTCGACGCCGCGGGCGTCGCGGGCGACGAACTGGTGGTGGTCGTCCCGCGGCGCGACGGCGCGAACGCGCTCCGGCACGTGGAGTCGGCGCTCGAATCCGTCCCCACGAGTTGATCGACCCCTCGGCTCCGTTCGAACGCGGGAACCGACGTCCCGACCCCGTCCAGTGACGTGATCGACGTCCCGGTTCCGTTCCGACGATTTAACAACGACCACGCGAGTAGAACCGGCGATGACACTGTCCGTGACCAACACCCTGACGGGCGAACGCGAGGAGTTCGAGCCGCGGAACGACGACGAAGTTCTGCTGTACGTCTGCGGGCTCACGGTCTCGGACGACGCGCACCTCGGCCACGCCCGACTGTGGGCGCAGGCGGACCTGATGCACCGTTGGCTGGACCACGAGGGCTACGACGTGCGCCACGTCGAGAACTTCACCGACGTCAACGAGAAGATCGTCGCGCGGATCGGCGAGGACGACTTCGGCGAGAGCGAGGCGGACGTCGCCGAGCACTTCACCTCGCACGTGATCGACGATATGCGCGGGCTGAACCTCAAACGCGCGGAGGTGTACCCGCGCGTCTCCGAACACGTCCCCGAGATCGTCGATCTCGTGGAGACGCTCGTCGACCGCGGCTACGCCTACGAGTCGAACGGCTCGGTGTACTTCGACGTGACGTCCTTCGAGGACTACGGAAAGCTCTCGAACCAGCGGCTCGACGAGATCGAGTCGCAGGGCGTCGACGAGGAGCGCTCCGAGAAGCGCCATCCCGCGGACTTCGCGCTCTGGAAGGCCGGCGCGGTCGATCCCGACGACATCGCCGAACACCGCCACGCGGACCTCCCCGCTATCGACGACGCCTGCGGCCAGACGTGGGAGTCGCCGTGGGGCGAGGGTCGCCCCGGCTGGCACGTCGAGTGCTCGGCGATGTCGATGACGCACCTCGACGAGACCATCGACATCCACGTCGGCGGCCGCGACCTCGTCTTCCCGCACCACGAGAACGAGATCGCCCAGAGCGAGGCCGCGACGGGTCAGCAGTTCGCCCGCTACTGGCTCCACGTCGGCTTGCTGCAGACCGCGGGCGACAAGATGTCCTCGAGTCTCGGCAACTTCCTCACCGTTTCCGACGCCCTCGAGGAGTACGGCGTCGACGTCGTCCGGACGTTCTACCTCTCGACCTCCTATCGCAGCGAGCAGACCTTCGGCGAGGCCGAGATGCGCGAGGCCGAAGAGCGGTGGGAGCGGCTCGAACGCGCCTACGACGCGGCCGTCGCCGCCTGCGACAGCACCGACGCCTACGCGAGAGTCGAGGACGCGGAGCTCCGCGCGGTGCTCTCGGAGACGCGCGAGTCGTTCCGAGCGGCGATGAACGACGACTTCAACGTGCGCGAGGCGATATCCGCGCTGCTCGAACTCGCGACCGCGAGCAACCGGCACATCGACGCGCACGACGAATACGACTTCTGGGCCCTCCGTGAGACGGTCGAGACCTTCGAGGAACTCGGCGGCGACGTCTTCGGACTCTCGTTCGGACGAGACGCGAGCGAGGGCGGTGCCGTCACCCTCGCGGAGGACCTCGTCGAACTGGTGTTAGAACTCAGAGAGGCCGAGCGCGAAGCGGGCAACTACGAGCGCGCGGACGCCCTCCGCGACGACCTCGCCGCGCTCGGCGTCGAGGTCCACGACGGCGACGACGGGCCGGCGTTCCGATTCGAGTAGCGCTCAGGTAGCGTATCAGTCGTCGGCTGGGACGTTCGCCAAGCCGCTACTCCGTCGTGAACAGATGCGTCTCGTCGGGAATCTCGAACAGCCCCATCCGAACGCCGGCATCGAGCCACCCGTAGCCGTACGAGAAGGACGCCAAGGCGTTGACGGGGTCGTCGTTCTCGCGGAAGTGGCGGCCGTCTTCGAGGTACGACAGCGCCATCTCTCGGATCTCAGCCGCCGCCTCACCCAGCGGCGTCGACGCCGGGACCGCGATTTCGGCCTCCGCGAGCGCGTCGGCGAACATCCCCTCGTACCGATCCGTCTTCTCGATCAGATCCGCGGGCATACCCCCTCTCGTCGTTCCGACGGTAAGTATCTCCCCGACAGAGCCAGTATTGCTAAGGTATAACAATACAGTCGAGTGAGGGCCGCGCACGACAGCGGAATCTAAAAGGGCCGGTCGAACCAAGAGGCGGATATGACAGACAACGCTGACGACGTCGTCGAGCATCGACCGTTGATCGTGGCCGGCTCGGGCATCGCCGGGCTCTCGGCCGCGATCTACGCGGGTCGATCGAACAACGAACCGCTGGTCTTTGAGGGCGACGAGCCCGGCGGGCAGCTCACGCTCACTACCGAGGTCGACAACTATCCGGGCTTCCCCGAGGGCATCTCCGGCCCGGAGCTGGTGCAGAATATGAAGAAACAGGCCCAGCGCTTCGGCGCGGAGATCAAAAACGGCATCACCGAGTCCGTAGAGGCCGAAGATCGACCGTTCACGGTCAAACTGAAAAACGGCGACGTCTACACCGCCGACGCGATCATCGCGGCCTCGGGCGCGTCCGCCCGCACGCTCGGCATCCCCGGCGAGGACGACCTGATGGGATACGGTCTCTCGACGTGTGCGACCTGCGACGGCGCGTTCTTCCGCGACGAGAAGATTATGGTCGTCGGCGGCGGCGACGCCGCGATGGAGGAGGCGAACTTCCTCACCAAGTTCGCTTCTACCGTGTACCTCGTCCACCGCCGCGAGGAGTTCCGCGCGGAGGACTACTGGATCGACCGCGTGATGGAGAAAGTCGAGGAGGGCGAGATCGAGATTATGCGAAATACCGAGGTGACGGAGCTCCACGGGAGCAGGGAGGAGGGCGTCGACCACGTCACCCTCGTCAGCCACCCCGAGGGACACCCGACCGCCAAGCTCGACGACCCAGAGACCGAGGAGTTCGACTTCGACGTCGGCGCGGTGTTCTACGCTATCGGCCACACGCCGAACACGTCGTATCTCGAAGGCACGGGCGTCGAACTCGACGACGAGAACTACCTGATCGCGCAGGGTGGCTCCGGCGGCAACCAGACCGCGACGGACGTCCCCGGCATCTTCGGCGCGGGCGACGTCGTCGACTCCCACTACCAGCAGGCGGCGACAGCCGGCGGGATGGGCGTGATGGCCGCGCTCGACGCCGACGACTACCTCGAAGAGCTGAAGCGCGAGCAGAAGGCCGCCGCGAAGAGCGAGGTCGCGGCAGCCGAGAGCGACGATTAGGGATTCCCGGAAGGCGGTGACCGCTCTATGTGCTCCCGAGATCTAACACCGAGATAGTGACGATATATCGCGTTCCGCAGTCACAGACCGGCCGCTGAGTCCCCTCTTCACCGATCCCTTCGCAGGCGACCCGCCCACCGCACTCGCCGCACGTGAATACCAGATCGCTGGAGTTTCCGATTTCGGGTTCCTCTCTGTCCGTCGGCTCGCTCATTTCAGTATTCGCACTCTTTCTGGAGGGGAAATGATCCCACGCACCGCGACAGATGTTTCCGGTGCTAACGGTATTCCGTTATCTCCGAGCGAGGTGTCCAGCGTTCTCAGAACGGTAGCACAGTATATGCTCTCCCTACTCGTAGAGGATGTATGACAGGACGCGCGTTGCTGACGAGAACGGAACGAGAGGTGTTGACGCGAGCGCGCGGGAGCGACGCGTATCGGTCGACGGTTCGGACCCGACTCCGCCGCCGACTGCAACGTCTGGAGGACGGCGTGACGGTCCTCGAAACGTACGAGCCGGATCTCTTAGATCGGCTCCGCGAGGCGGTCAAATAACAGCGTGACCCGTTGACCGGGTCCGCGTAGACGACCGCCGCCCGAGAGCGGAAGCGATTAGCCCCGTGAGGCCGTCGCCGTAACCGTGTCACGGCTCCGTCGGAGCGGTTCCGCGCTCGCCCGAACGCTGGAGGAGGCGGGCATCATCGAGGAGTCCCGACTGCGTCCGACCGTCGACCTCGCGTGGCCGCGGATCGTCACCGGCCTCGCGATAATGTCGAAGCAGACGGTCGATATGGCGCTCGTCGGACTGGTGATCGGCCCGACCGCGGTGGCGGGGCTGACGCTCGCCCGCGCCTTCTGGATGGTCGCGAAGTTCCTCGCGATCGGGCTCGCCGGCGGCACGGTCGCGCTCGTCTCGCAGAACTACGGCGGCGGCGACAACGACCGCGCGGCGGCGATCGTGCGACTGAGCGTGGTACTCTCGATCGCACTCGGGATACCGGTCGTCGCGCTCTTCGGCTTCGGCGCGGAGGCGCTCGTCGGCCTCGTCGGCGACGACCCCGAGAGCATCGGTCACGGCGCGGTCTACCTCGCCGTCGTCGCGCCGGGACTGCTGTTCGAGTTTCTCAATCTGATCGCCAGCCGCACGTACGCGGGCATCGGCGACACCGTCACCCCGATGGCGGTCCGCGCGGGCGGCGGGCTCGCCAACATCGCGCTGTCGGCGACGTTCGTCCTCGGCCTCGATATGGGCGTCGCGGGCGCGGCGCTCGGAACCGCGCTGGCGACGTTCCTGGTGACGGTCGTCTTCGCGTGGGGGATGACCGGTCGGAACTACGTCCGCGGACGCGGCGCGAGCCCGGTTCCGCTCACGTTCTCCGGGCCGCTCGTCGATTACGACCTACTCCGGCAGATCGCGCGGGTCTCCACGCCGCTAGTCGCTCGGCGGGCCGCGCAGGGACTGGTCGTCTTCCCCTTACTCGCCATCGCGGCGACGTTCGGTCCGATCGCCGTCGCGGCCATCGGCGTCGGGCGACAGGTCCGCGCGCTGCTCGAAAGCTTCTCGTGGGGCTTCTCGATCGCGGCGTCGACGCTCGTCGGGCAGAAACTCGGCGCGGGCGACGAAGGCGACGCGGCGGCCTACGGCTGGGGAATCATCCGCCTCTCGGCGGTGGTGTACGTACTCGCCGCCGGGGTCGTGGTCGTCTTCGCCGGGCCCATCGCGTCGGTGTTCGTGAACGAGCCCGAACACCAAGCGCTGTCGGCGCGATTCGTCCGAGTCGCGGCGATCAGCGTCGTCGCGCTCGGTGTCGACGGCTCCATAACCGGGGCGCTCCGCGGTGCGGGCGACACGCAGATCCCGTTCGTCGCCGCGCTCGCGGGGCTGTATCTCGCGGCGCTTCCGCTCGCGTGGCTGGGGACCGTCGTCCCCGCGCTCGGTATTTCCGGATTACTGCTCGCCCTGCTCGCCGAGACCGCCGTCCCGATGGCGGTGAACCTCTGGCGGTTCCGCTCGGACCGTTGGAAGGAGGTCAGCCGATCGTACCGTCCGACGCCGGGAGATTGAGGCCGAAGACGACACTGCGAATCGACCCGGATTCCACAGACGGCTAGCCGACCCCAACAGACGGTCAGCCGATTCCCACAGACCCTTATGCGGAGGCGTCGCAGTGTCGGTATGGTTGAAACCGAGACCTACACCATCGAAGCGCCGAACGGAGATACAGAAGAGATCGAACTGCCGGAGGGACTCGCGGACGTCTTCACCGAGCAGGGCGAATCAACGACGGCCGTCGTCGGCGACCTCCTGATCCAGTCGTTCGCCCAGCAGGCCCACGGCGTCGTTCACCACGGTCAGGGCGAAACGCCCGCCGATCTGGAAGCGCTCAACGAGAAGATGGAGGAGCTCTTCGAGGAGCGCTTCGGCGTCTCGCTCAGCGACGCGATGGGCCACAGTCACTGAGGTCGGCGAAACCGCGACGTTCCTGTTCGCGCCTCAGATGAACGCCAGCGGAATCATCACCGCAACGCCGGCGACAAGCCCACCGAACAGTTCTCGACGCCCGTCGTCCGGGAGCGACTTCCCGACGTCGCGGGCCTCCGGGATGAACTCGGTGAGCACTAGGTAGATCATCGCCCCGGCGGCGAAGCCGAAGCCAGCGGGGAGGAACTCCCGGGCGACGCGGACGAAGTAGAAGGCGATCACCGCGCCGATCGGCTGTGGGAGGCTCGAAAAGATCGACCACCAGACGAGCTTCCAGTTGGCCACGCCCATCGAGCGCAGCGGAATCGAGATCGCGACGCCCTCGGGGACGTTGTGAATCGAGATCGCGACGGTCATAAAGATCGCGAGCAGCGGGACGACGAATCCGAATAGCTGAGTCCCGCCCTGAATTCCGAGGTCGGCGAAGGAGACGCCGACGGCGACGCCCTCGGGGAAAGAGTGCACCGTCAGCACGCCGAGGATCAACACCAGCTTCTTGAAGTCGGCCTCGGCGTACTGCTGCGGGTCGACCTCCGCCGCTTCGATGACGTCGTGGGCGACGTACACGAGGACGACGCCGGCCGCGAGTCCGACGCCGAGCAGCAGCAACTGCCGCTGCGGGATCGGATCGATCGCGACGCCGCGCAACGATACCCGTACGTACGCGCCGAGTGCTTCCAAGACGAGCCCGAACACCGACGCCGAGAGCATAATCCCCGAGGCGATCCCCCACAGCGCCACGTTCCAGCGGTCGCTGACCTCCGAGACGAAGAAGAACGGGAGCGCGCCCAACCCGGTCGCGAGCGCGGTGATCAGCCCCGCGACGAAGACGAATCCCAGCGACCCCAACTCGACCATATCGGCGGTTGGCGTCGGACGGGGATAAATATTTCATATTTCTGAGTATTTTGGCCGGCCTAAAATACGCGTCCATCTCGGCGAAACCGATCCAACACTCAGGAATTAGTCAGTCACCGTTCATTAATCGCGTCACCGAAGCGCGGCGCATCAACAGGAGTCGGCCGTGTCGAAGCCCTCTTGGGGCGGTAAGCTGAGGAGGCCGTATGCATCGCCGAGCCGCGGAGTTCGTCGAGCGAGCGCGGGAGCGCTACGACCTCGAACCGACCGTCGAGGAGTTTCCGGAGGGAACGAAAACGGCCGCCGCCGCCGCCGAGGCCGTCGGCTGCGACGTGGGCCAGATCGCGAGCAGTCTCGTCTTCGCCGCCGAGGACGAACTCGTCGTCGTCGTGACCAGCGGGGCCAACCACGTCGACGAGGATCGACTCGCAGCGTATCTAGACGTCGACGACGTCTCGATGGCCGACCCCGACGCGATCAGCGACGTCGTCGGCTGGAGCATCGGTGGCGTCCCGCCGGTCTGTCACGACTCGGCCGTTCCGGTGCTCCTCGACGAGTCGCTCTTGGAGTACGATACCGTCTGGGCTGCAGCCGGGACGCCCTCGGCGGTGTTCTCGATCGAACCGACCGAGCTTCGACAGCTCGCCGACGCGACGCCGGTCGAGGTATAGCTACTGAGGGAACCGCCCGGTTACCGGATGTTCAGAGTCGTCGACACGGTTTCCTTTCGGGCGCACCTACCTCTGGGTATGACGACCGAGACTGGAGTCCCCCACGACGATCCGAAGGAACTCGTCGACGACGACTCTGCAGAGAACGTCGATCACGACTCGGCCGATACCGACGACGATTCCTCTAAGAGCGCCGACGACGAACGCGAGCGGGTCTGGCTCGTCGAACGGACTTACTCCGACGACGAGCAGAACATCGTCATCCTCGTGTACGCGACGCTCGACGGTTCGCGATACCTCCGCAAGGAGCGCGCGCTGACGAGTTTCGACGACGCGCGCGACACCACGGCGGCCGTGCTCGCCCGCGAATCGAGTCTCGGGCCGGTCACCGATCCCGAGGACCGAGCGCATTACGCCGCGGAGGCCCAGCGAACGCGTGAACGATACGACCCCGGCGAGCGGATATGACCGCCTTCGAGAGTGACCCGAACAGGTACTCGGTGTCGAGTAACGAATACCCGAATTTAACCGTCGACCGTGCGTAGAGGGACGTAATGGGAGAGCTATCCGCGTTGTTCGCGCCCGAACGCATCGCCGTCGTCGGTGCGACCGAGCGCGAGGGCTCGGTCGGGCGAGCGATTATGGAGAACCTCCTCGACGCGTTCGAGGGGGAGGTCGTTCCGGTGAACCCCAGCAAAACGTCGGTGTTCGACCTCCCGGCGGTCGACGCGATCGGCGAGGCGAACGCCGATCTCGCAGTGGTGGTCGTCCCGCCCGGAATCGCCGTCGACGTCGTCCGAGAGGCGGGCGAGGCGGGGGTCGAGAGCGTGGTCGTCATCACCGCCGGGTTCGGCGAGACCGGCAGCGAGGGCGCGACCCGAGAGGAAGAACTGATCGAGGTCGCCGAGACGTACGACATCGACCTCGTCGGTCCGAACAGCCTCGGAATTATGTCGACGCCGGTCGGAATGAACGCCACGTTCGGCCCCGAGAACGCCCGATCCGGTCGGATGTCGTTTATGAGCCAGTCGGGGGCGTTCATCACGGCGGTCCTCGACTGGGCGAACGCCGAGGGAATCGGTTTCAAGGACGTGGTCTCGCTCGGCAACAAGGCCGTCCTCGACGAGTCGGATTTCATCGAGGAGTGGGGCGACGACGAGGACACCGACGTCATCATCGGCTACCTCGAAGGCATCGACGACGGCCAAGCGTTCATCGAGACCGCTCGCGAAGTCACCCGTGAGACGCCGATCGTCCTCGTGAAATCCGGGCGGACCGACGCCGGCGCGCAAGCCGCGTCCAGTCACACGGGAACGATCGCCGGCTCCGACGAGGCCTACGAGGCGGGGCTCGAACAGGCCGGCGTGATTCGCGCGGACTCGGTCCAGGAACTGTTCGACGCCGCGCGCGTACTGGAGAACCAACCGCTCCCGGAGCGCGACGACGTCGCCGTCATCACGAACGCGGGCGGCCCGGGCGTGATGAGCACCGACGCGATCGGCGACTCCCGGCTCTCGATGGCCTCTTTCACCGAGAAGACGCTCGAGGCGTTCTCGGAGGCACTGCCCGCGGAGGGGAACATCTACAACCCCGTCGACATCGTCGGCGACGCCGACAACGAGCGCTTCAGAGACGCGCTGGACGTGGCACTCGGCGACGAACACGTCGGCAGCGCGCTCGTACTCTCGTGTCCGACCGCGGTGCTCGATTACGGGCAGTTGGCCGAGGACACCGTCGAACTGCAGGCGAGATACGGAAAACCGGTCGCGGCCTGCTTCATGGGCGGCGATCGGGTCGATCCCGCCGCGGAGATCCTCTCGGAAGCCGGGATTCCGAACTACTTCGACCCCTCGCGGGCGGTGCTGGGTCTCGACGCGCTCTCGCGCTTCCGCGAGATCACCGACCGCGAGTACGAGTCGCCGGCGACGTTCGACGTCGACCGCGAGCGCGCCCGCGAGATCCTCTCGTCGGTCGAGGGGCGATCCGACAACCGACTCGGCGTCGAGGCGATGGGACTGCTCGACGCCTACGGCATTCCGACGCCGGCGGGAGAGATCGTCGACTCGCCCGCGGACGCGCGCGAGGTCGCCGAAGCCATCGACGGCGACGTCGTGATGAAGATCGTCAGCCCGGACATCCTGCACAAATCCGACATCGGCGGCGTGAAAGTCGGCGTCGCCGACGCGGACGTCGAGGACGCCTACGAGGACCTCGTCTCGCGCGCTCGCAACTACCAGCCCGACGCGACGATCATCGGCGTACAGGTACAGGAGATGGTCGACCTCGACCGCGGGGTCGAGACGATCGTCGGGATGAACCGCGACCCGCAGTTCGGACCGCTCCTGCTCTTCGGTCTCGGCGGTATCTTCGTCGAGACGCTCGAAGACACGACGTTCCGCGTCGCGCCGGTGTCGGAGTCCGACGCCGAGTCGATGACCCGCGAGATCGACGCCGCGCCGCTGCTGCGCGGGGCGCGCGGCCGCGACCCCGTCGACGTGGCGGGCGTCGTCGAGACGATCCAGCGCCTCTCACAGCTCGTGACGGACTTCCCGGCCATCCTCGAACTGGACATCAACCCGCTCGTCGCCACCCCGGACGGCGTCGAGGCCGTCGACGTGCGACTCACCGTCGATCCCGACGAACCCTAAGGAGCCCCACCAATGCACAACACCCTACTCGTGACCTCGATCGAAGACAGCACCGGCAAGACGGCAGTTACCCTCGCGCTCGGGCGGCTCGCACAGGAGCGCGGTCGCCGCGTGGGCTACATGAAGCCGAAGGGAACGCGCCTCCAGTCGAACGTCGGCAAGACGCTCGACGAGGACCCGATGCTCGCCCGCGAGCTCCTCGGATTGGACAGCGAGATGCATCAGATGGAGCCGATCGTCTACTCGCCGACGTTCGTTCAGGGAGTGCTCCGCGGGCAGGAAGATCCCGACGAACTCGGCGAAATCGTCGAGAAGCGCTTTGCGGAACTGGCGGCGGAGACCGACCTGATGCTCGTCGAGGGCGGCGGCACGTGGACGACCGGCGGGATCGTCGATCTGACCGACGTCGACGTCGCCGAACGCCTCGACGCGGGCGTGCTGCTCGTGGCGACCTACGAGCGTGCGAACGATCTCGACGACGTCGTCGCGGCCGCCGAGGCCTTCGGGGACCGACTTGCTGGCGTCCTGTTCAACGGCGTGAGCGAAGCCGTCTTCGACGAACTCGA
Organism: Halobellus sp. LT62; assembly: GCF_037031285.1. Taxonomy (NCBI): domain Archaea; kingdom Methanobacteriati; phylum Methanobacteriota; class Halobacteria; order Halobacteriales; family Haloferacaceae; genus Halobellus; species Halobellus salinisoli. The sequence continues at coordinate 1,388,272 of NZ_JAYEZO010000001.1, read as the reverse complement.
GAGCGAAGCCGTCCCCTTCCTCGAAGACCGCGGCGTCCCCGTCCTCGGCGTCGTTCCGCGAGAGCGCGACCTCGCCGGCGTCCGCGTCGACGACCTCGCCGCGGAGTTGGGGGCGGAGGTCGTCACCGAGGGCGATGTAGGCGGGTACGTCGAGCGTTTCTTGGTCGGCGCGATGGGCGGCGACGCCGCGCTGCGGTACTTCCGCCGGACCAAGAACGCGGCGGTCATCACCGGCGGCGACCGCTCGGAGATCATCACGGCGGCACTGGAAGCGCCGGGCGTCAACGCGATCATTCTCACCGGCGGACACCGACCGACCGGGGCGATCCTCGGCGAAGCGGAGAAGCGGGGTGTTCCGATCCTCCTCGCGACTGGCGATACGCTCTCTGTCGTTGATCGCGCGGAAGCGGTCGTCAATACGGGCCGCGCGCGAGACGAGGAGACGATCTCGCGAATGCGACGTCTCCTGCACGATCACGCCGACATCGATGCGATTCTCGGATCCGCAGGCGTCGATGACGACGACGGAACAGCGCGCGAGGAGAATGGCCGCGATCGGGGGGATGGCGGTCAGAGCGACGACGGACGCGACGCCTAGGATGCCGTGATCGATGTACAACGAACGGAAGCTGCCAGCGTCCAGAACCTAATCGCACGCTGCGGCCGCAACGACGCGGCTGAATTCCGTCGTTCTGATTCCGTCAGGTTCGTCGGCAGCGGGACTTCTCGGACGAGTAACCTGTCATTAACTATTATCATACGCTCGGAGGTACGCGTATGGATTTCGACTGGCCGACGTACTTCGAGTGCGCCGCGTGCGGCGCGGAGTTTCCCGCGGACGCGGTCGGCTACGACGATTTGGGGTATCCCGAGTGCCCGGAGTGTGCGGCGCGGACTGGGCCGCTCGCGACCCTCGAAGCCGTCGAGACCCCCAAACCCGAAATCGCGGACTGACCGCGCTCTTCGACTCGACCGCGAAGTCGGAAGATACAGGCAGCCGAACGGAGAGCCGTCTGTATGGAGTGGTCACGGAGTCAAGAGCGCGAGGAGTTCGCCGAGTGGACGCGCGAGGACGGCCACGCGACGATCCGTCGTCGACGACACGCCGACGGCGGGTGGATCGTCCACTACGATCGGCTCTATCAGGCGTCTGAGGGGAGTGGCTACCACCGCGAACGCGTCGACGACCTCGACGCGGCCACCGAACTGGTCGAAGCGTGGCAAGCCTCGGATCCGATGGAGTGACGCCGCGGGGGGAACTCCCGATTGCGACTGACGGCGCGAGTGGGCAGACCGCGACGGACTCGCTACTCTTGGAGTCGATGCGTCGTCTCGATCAGCGGATGTCGGCCGTAGTCTTCGACCTCGATGTCTCCGATCGTTCGGAGCCCCTCGTTGTCGGCGGTGCGTTGCATTCCCAACTCGACCGGCTCCGATAAGACGATCACTGAGGCGTCCATCTCCTCGATGCCGAGCTGGTGGGCGGCCATCACGCGGTGGTGACCGTCCGCGAGGAGCAGTTTTCCCCCGTTGTCGATGACGACCAGCGGCTCCGCGAGCCCCCGTTCGAGTTCGTACTTGCGCCCTTCGAGTTCGTCGGCGTAGACGCGCCCCTGCGTCGGCGTGAGGTCGGCGAGTTCGATGAGGCGAGGTTCTTGGTGCAGTTGCACCTCGTGGATCTGTTCGAGCGTTCGCATCAACTTCCCGACCTTCTCGGGCGTCGCACGCTCGATCTGCGAGCGGACGACGTCCGTGTTCGAGATGATGCCGACGAGGTTATCCGCGTCGTCGACGACCGGGAGCTTCTGAATCCCCGAGCGTAAGATCACTCTCGCGGCGTCGATCACGTCCATCTCCGGATGGGCGACGATGATGTCTTCGGTCATCACGGTGAATATCGGGGCGTCGTCGTCGACTAACAACAGGTCGCTGGCGGTGACGAACCCCTCGACTTTCCGACTCTCAGCGACCGGAAACCCGTTGTGACCCTCGCTCTCTTTGATCCGGCGCGCGACGTCTGCGACGGTATCAGTCGGCGCGACCGTCTGGACCTCGCGCGTCATATACTCCTTGACTTTCGGTCGCCCACTCATCGTCGCCACTACGGGGCGAGAGCGCAAAAACGTGCGGCATCACTCGGCGGTCCACTCCGTCGGTGACCGCCGCCAGACCGGCATCGACTCACTTTTCGAGCGACTCGAACGGCGATTCGTACGTCCACTCCGTCCCTTCGTCACCGACGTCTAGAAGCGTCGTCGCGTCGTCGAGCGTTTCGAAGAACCGTCCGGCGATGACGTCTGTGACGATCGTTGCCAGCTCCGCGTCGGAGTCCTCGTCCGCCTCCGCGAGGATCCCGAGCGGAATCTGTGCCCCGGCCATATCCGCGTGGCCGCCGGCGCTGCCGATCGCGTCGAGCGCGTCCCTGAGCGTCTCGCCGAGGTCGACGTCGGTCCCCCGAGCCCGGCCAGAGACGTAGACGGTTCCGTCTTTGAACCCGTAGACGACGGCGATGCGGACGCCCTCCATATTCAGGAGGCGGTCGGCCGCCTGTGCGAGGGCGTCGCGGTCGGTGATCGCGCCGACGTTCGACGCCAGCGCGTCGCCGCGGACGTCGCGGTTTCGGATCGCCCGAGCCAGCGTCTCGACCACCGCGGAGGTCATACTGGGCGATTCCACTCGGTCGAGCAGCGAGAGATCGGCGTGTTCGAGCAGCCACGCGGCGGCCTCGAAATCGACCGCCGAGACCTCCCGCGAGAAATCGTTCGTGTCGATCCGGATGCCGAAAAGCAGCGCCGTCGCGAGCGATTCGTCGGGGTCGATTCCCGCCCGTCGAAGGTATTCGGCGAGGAGCGTGCTCGTCGAGCCGACGTCGCGTCGCAGATCGACGAAGTGCGCCGACACGGGTGCACGCGGCGGGTGATGATCGATGACGATGTCGACGTCCGTCTCCTCGGGGAGTCCGTCATTGACGCCGGGGCGAGAGTGATCGACGAGCGCGACACCGCCGTACGTCGAGATGTCCTCCGCCTCGTCGAGTTCGACCAGATCGAGTCCCAAGAGGTTGACCAGCGCGCGGTTCTCTTGGTGGGAGATCTCACCGAAGTAGCAGGGGTCTGCGTCGACGCCGACGGCCGCGGCGACGCGGGACAGCGCGAGCGCGCTCGCGATGGCGTCTGGGTCGGGGTTGTCGTGCATCACGACGGCCAACCGGCCGTCGATCTGTCGCAGCGCCGCGAACAGCCGCTGCAGGCGGCTCGCACCGAGCCCGATCGTCAGATCTCGAAACCGATCGTGGAGCGCTCGCTCGGCGTCGACGATCCGATCTGTGACTGAGCCGATCCGGTCTCGCACCGCCTCGTCGGCGTCGAGACCGACGTACGCGATCAGTTCCGCGTTCGGATACCTCGATCTGGCGGCCGTCGCGGCGGCCGCGTTCATCTCGTCGTCGTCGCTCCCGACGAATACCAGATCCGCCCGTGACGGGTATGCGTCCGCGTCGTCGGGGGCGGCTTGCGTGAGGTTGACACCGCCGATACCGGTCCCAAGCGCGTCTCGGTCGCACTCGCCGACGACCGTCAGCTCACCCGGCCACTCGGCGAGTCGCTTGATGGTTCCGCGGACGGGCGACCCGCAGCCGAGAACCAGCCGCCGTTGCATAGTCTGTTATCCGGGTCCCCACCATTTCACTTCGTCGGGTCACGCGGGCTCTCACCGCTCGTCGTGCCTACGCGGAAGGCGGCGAACCGCTTTCTTCCACGTGTCCTTGGCCGCCTGCCCGGGGTCCGCGAACGGATCGTACGTGATGTCCTCGGCGGTGTCGAGGTGCGATCCGCCGTCGGCGTCGCGCTCTCCGCGCCACAGCCCGACCACCGTTGCGATCGCCAACGACCCGAACGCGACCGCCAACAGGACGCTGGCGGGGCTATCGAGCGGCAGCGCGACGAAAAACAGGGCCGCAAGCAGCGCGGCCAGTTGGAGTACCGAGAGAAGCCGACCGAGCGAGTCGCCCGAGACGTCGAGCGTCCGACTCATTTCGTTCCGGACTACTCGGCCTGTAGAAATAGATGCTTTGACGGTCACTCCTCGGAAAGCGCGTAGACGTGTTCGCTACTCCCGACGTAGACGGTGCCGTCCACTACCGCCATCGACGACGACGACACGGATCCGTCTGTCCGGTAGCGCCACCGTTCGGTGCCATCGCTGGCGGCCAGCGCGTAGACGTAGCCGTCCCTGCTCCCGACGTAGACGGTATCGTCGACTACCGCCGGCGACGAAGCGAGCACTTCACCGCCTGACCCGTAGCCGCAGGCCGCGAGCTCGGCGGTTTTTTCCCACCAGGTTTTTGCGCGGAGGGGTCCGTAGGACCCCTCCGTGGAAAAAGGTGGGTTTAGAACAGCGCCGCGGCGACCGACTGGGCGGTCTCGATGACCGGGCCGAAGCCGGGGAGCAGCAGCAGCGTGCCGAGCCCCGCGAACAGGACCGCGGCGTAGAGGCCGACGGGTCGGCTCTCGATCTCGAGGTCCTTCGCGGGCGATTCGATCCACATCGCCTTGACGACGCGGCTGTAGTAGAACAGCGACAGCGCGCTGTTGATCGCGCCGACTGCGGCGAGCCACCAGAACCCGGCCTCGATGGCCGAGAAGAAGAGGGCGTACTTCGAGAGGAAGCCCCCGAATGGCGGCAGACCCGCGAGGCTGAACATAAACACCGTCATCGCGACGGCGGCGATGGGCGCGACGGACGCGAGGCCGTTGTAGTCCTCGAACGTCCGGCCGACGCCCCAGTGTTCGACCATCGCGATGAACAGGAACGCGCCGGTGTTCATAAAGCCGTAGACGAGCAGGTGCGCCATCGACGCCCCGAGGACGTCCCCGTTCGGTCCACCGGCAGTCAGCGCCGCGAGACCGATCAGGGCGTAGCCCGCGTGCCCGATCGAGGAGTACGCGAGCATCCGCTTGACGTTCTCTTGGGTCGCCGCGGCGAAGTTGCCGAGCGTCATCGTGACGACGGCAAGCACTTGGAAGGCGAGCACCCAGTCGACGCCCGCCGGAATCGCTCCGAGCGGGAAGGCCTCGACGAAGATGCGGAACCCGACCGCGAAGCCGGCGGCCTTCGAGGCCGACGAGAGGAACGCCGAGATCGGGGCGGGCGCGCCCTCGTAGGCCTCCGGTGCCCAGAAGTGGAACGGCACGGAGGCGGTCTTGTAGGCGACGCCGCCGGCGATCATCAGCACGCCGACGCCGAGAACGCCGACCATCTCGGTTCCCTCGCCGAGCGCGCTGGCGACGTCACCGAGGATGAGCGATCCCGTGGTGGCGTACACGAGGCTGATGCCGAAGAGCATCACGCCCGATGAGACCGAGCCGATGAGGAAGTACTTCAGCCCCGACTCGACGCTGCCGCGGTTCTTCTTGAGGAACGCGACGAGCGCGTACGAGGGCAGCGAGGCGAGTTCGAGGCTGATGAAGATCGTCGCCAGCGAGTTCGCCATCGACATCAGCGTCATCCCGGTCGCCGCGAAGAGCACAAGCGAGTAGAACTCCGCGCGATGGGCGTGATCCGCGAGGTAGTCGTAGGCCGCGACGGCGACCATCGCGGTGACGACGGTGAAGATGAGCGTGAAAAAGAGGCTCATCCCGTCGACGACCATCGTGTCGCCGAACAGCGATATCGCACCGCCGGTGTGTTCCTGTCCGGTGCCCGCGACGAGGAACCACGCCGCGACGGCGAAGGCCAGCAGCGACCCGGCCGCGGAGACGGCGGCCAACAGTGTATTGGACGTTTCCTCGGGATACAGCGTGTCGATCCCGAGCAGGACGAGACCGGTCAGCCCGAGCAAGATTGCCGGCAGCATCGCGGTCCACGCGGCGACCGGTTCAGACTGGAGTGCAACGTCGAACATCACAGCCCACCCCCGTTGAGGATCGGATTAACGGCGTCTTGGATCATCCCGAAGAACAGGTCGGGCGCGACGCCGAGCACGATCGTCAAGAGCAGCAGCACCGCCAGCGGCGCGACGTCGTGGAACGGCGCGTTCGTAATCTCGTACTCGCCGTCGAAACTGAACGGCCCGAACAGCGTCCGCTGCATCGCGAAGAGCAGATAGCCCGCGACGATGACGATTCCGAACATCGCCGCCGCCGTGAACAGCGGCATTCCGGCGTGGACGGTCGACTCGAAGGAGCCCTTGAAGATGAAGAACTCGCCCGCGAAGCCGGCCATCAGGGGCAGTCCCATATAGCCGAACGCGCCGGCGACGAAGATGCCCGCGGTGACGGGCATCCGGTCTGCGATGCCGGACATATCGCCGACCATCCGCGTGTGCGTCGTGTTGTAGATGACGCCGACCGCCATGAACATCAGCCCCGAGATGAGGCCGTGGGCGATCATCTGGAACGTCGCGCCGCCGACCCCGTAGGTCGTGTACGCGACGAGGCCGAGGATGACGTAGCCCATCGACGAGACGGAGGAGTACGCGACGATGCGCTTGAGGTCCTCCTGTGCGAGCGCCAACATCGCGCCGTAGATGACGCTGATGACGGCGATACCCGCAATCGGGACGACCAGCGCGGTGGCGACGTCGGGCATCATCGTGAAGTTGAACCGCAGCAGCGCGTACGTACCCATCTTCAGGAGAACGCCCGCCAGCATCACCGACACCGGCGTCGGCGCTTCGACGTGAGCGTCGGGCAGCCACGTGTGCAGCGGCGCGACGGGCACCTTCACCGCGAAGCCGAGGAACGTCGCCACGAAGGCGACGGTCTTCAGTGTCGCGGTGTCGAGTCCGGCGAAGCCGCCGAGTTCGCCCGCCCGTAACGCTTGGGCGATCTCGGGCAGGCGCATCGACGACACCGAGTCGCCGAGGCCGAACACGAGTGCGATAAAGCCGATGAACATCACGAGCGACGCGATGTTCGTGTACACGAAGAACTTGATCGCCGCGTAGCGGCGGTTCGGACCGCCCCAGACGCCGATGAGGAAGTACATCGGGACGAGGACGGCCTCCCAGAAGACGAACCACGCGAAGAAGTCCAAGGCGGTGAACACGCCGAGGAGGTTCGCCTCCATAAAGAGCATCAGCCCGTAGAACTGTGACTGCCGTTCGGCGATCGGCGTCCACGCGCTGATGATCGCAAGCGTCGTGAGGATCGTCGTGAGGACGACCAGCGGCAGGCTAATTCCGTCGACGCCGACGAACCAGTGTAAGTCGAGGCCGCCGAGCGTCAGCCAGACGACGTCCGTCTCGAACGCGATGGAACCGCCGAGTAAGGCGTTCCCGCTCGCGTCGTACTGTGCCCACATCCAGAGGCTCCCGAGGATCGGGAGCGCGCTGAGTGCCGCCGCGAGTCGACCGGCGTACTCGTCGGGAGCGACGAACACGACCAGCGCGGCGAGGAACGTGACCGCAATGAGCGCTTCAATAATCATACGAACCACCCTCCGAGAACCCCGAAGGCCAAGAGCAGCGCCGTCAGTCCGAGCGTCAACAGCGCCGCGTAGTTACTGACGACGCCCGTCTGGATCCGGCGGACGCGACCGCCGGTGAACAGACTAACGCTCGAAACGCCGTTGACGACGCCGTCGACGACGCCGCCGTCGAACTTGTTTGCGGCGCGGGCGACGGGTCGGGTGACGCCGTTCGCCAGCCAGACCTGGTATTCGTCTTGGTAGTAGTTGTTGTACAGCAGGGCCTTGATGCGACCGAGCCGATCGGTGTGACGGATCGGCTCGGGGACGTTGTACAGGAGGTACGCGAGCCCGGAGCCCGCGAGCGCGAGGCCGAGAGAAACTGCGGCTCCGACCGCGACTGTCGTCGCCTCAGAGCCGATGTACGACGAACTGTACGGGATGAGGTCGGCGTAGTGGTGCGCGGTTAGCCCCTCGAATCCGCCGTCGAGCCACTGGTGGAGGAAGTCGATCCCCGCGATTCCGAGGAGCTTCTCGATCGGCACCATATTGACGACGCCGGCCACGGTGGCGAGGATCCCGAGGACCACGAGCGGTCCCTTGACGTTCCAGCGCACGCTGTGCGGGTCGCGCGCGGTCTGTGACCGTGGGTTGCCGTGGAACGTTAAGAAGACCATCCGGAAGGTGTAGAACCCGGTGAAGAAGACGGCGAGCAGCCCCATCGCGTACGCGCCCAAGAGCAGCGGATTTCCGCCAAGGCCGTGGATGAGCGTCTCATACAGGACCTCGTCTTTCGACCAGAAGCCGGCGAACGGGAAGATGCCCGCCAGCGCGAGCGACCCCGCGAGGAACGTGTAGTAGGTGACGGGCATCTTGTCTTTCAGCCCGCCCATGTCCCACATGTTCTCGTTGTGGTGCATCGCGATGATGACCGACCCGGCCCCGAGGAAGAGCAGCGCTTTGAAGAAGGCGTGCGTCATCAGGTGGAAGGTCGCGGCGACGTAGCCGCCCCCGCCGAGTGCGAGCATCATATACCCGTACTGGGAGATCGTCGAGTACGCCAGCACCTGTTTGATCTCGCGCTTGACCAGCCCCATCGTCGCGGCGAACAGCGCAGTGAAGCCGCCGATGAACGCGATGATCGCGAGCGCGGTCGGCGAGATGGCGTAGAAGCCGTACATCCGCGCGACGAGGTAGACCCCGGCGGCGACCATCGTCGCGGCGTGGATGAGCGCAGAGACCGGCGTCGGGCCCTCCATCGCGTCCGGCAGCCACGTGTGCAGCGGGAACTGCGCGGACTTGCCGATCACGCCGCCGAGCACGAGCAGGCCGACGATCGTGAACCACGTCTGCGGGTCGAAGCCGAACGTAGTCACGCTCGCCTCACCGTTGAGTGCGGCCTCCGCGAGCGCGGGGAACGACTCCGAGCCGGCGAACGCCGCCGTGCCGAACGTCGCGAAGACGGCGACGACGCCGACGAGGAAGAAGTAGTCACCGAAGCGAGTGACGAGGAACGCCTTCTTCGCGGCGCTCGGCGGCCCCGGCTCCCGGAAGTGGAAGCCGATGAGCAGGTACGAGCACAGCCCGACCAGCTCGAAGAACATGAACGCCATCAGGAGGTTGTCAGCGACGACGAAACCGAGCATCGACGCCGTGAACAGACCGAGCCCGGCGTAGTACCGCGGGAGACCGGTCTCGCCCTCGTCGTTCATATAGCCGAGACTGAAGACGTGGACGAGGAACGCGATGAGCGTCACGATGAGCAGCATCATCGCCGACAGCGGATCGATCAGGACGCCGAACGTCAGATCGACCGCGTCGAGGCCCTCCGCCCACGTGTAAATGGTCGCATCGTACGTCTGTCCCCCGGCCACGGTGAGCACCGTCGCGATCGACAGGAGCAGCGATCCCGCCGTCGCGGCGATGCCCGCGTAGGCACCGCCTTTCGGCAGGCGGTCACCCACCGAGAGAGCGACGAGGAACGAGACGAACGGCAACAACACGATCGCGGGTGCGAAGTCGAGTATTCCTGCCATCTTACCACCTCATCGTCGTCGCGTCGGTGACGTCGACGCCGTCGAAGTTGCGGTACAGTACGAGGATGATACCGATCCCGATCGCGACCTCGGCGGCGGCGAGCGCCATCGTGAACAGCGCGAACGTCTGCCCCGTGACGTTCCCCCAGACGTGGGAGAACGCGACGAGATTGATGTTCGCGGCGTTCAGCATCAGTTCGACCGACATCAGGAACAACAGCGCGTTGCGTCGCGTCAGGATGCCGAACAGTCCGATGCAGAAGACCGCGGCGGAGAGAAGCAGATAGTACTCCGGTGGCACCATTACTCCTCACCTCCGAACAGCTGTTCTTTGAGCGCTCGGCCGCCGTCGGTGACGAGTCCCCGACCGCCGCCGTCCTCGCGACGAGCGAGGTGCACGGCACCGTCGAGTGCGACGTCGAGCGTGATCGCGATCACGAGGAACGCGACGAGGAAGCTCTCGCCGGCGACGTCTCCGAGATCCAAATTGAACATCGCATAGCCGATACTGGCCGTGATGTTCGCCCCCTCGGCGAAGCCCTGCGGTTCCGGCATCGACGACGAGAGGATCGCCGCGGCCATCACGACGAACAGCGCCGCCGCGGCGAGGCCGGGAACGAGATGCGAACCCAGCTTCAGTTCGGGTTTCGTGGTCATGTGCTACTCACCTCCGGTTGTGTACGCGTCAGCATCACGGCGAACGTGATGAGGATGAGAACCCCGCCGACGTAGACGAGGATCTGCATTGCGGCGAGAAACTCCGCCTGCAACATCACGTAGTGCACCGCGACGCTCAAGAGCGCGCCCCCGAGCAGGAGTGCGGAGTGCCAGATGTCCCGCACGAGGACGACGCCCAGGCTGCAGCCCACGGTCACGAGGGCGAACAGCGCGAACGCGATGGTCTCATAAACCATTGTGTGTGTCTCCTTGAGGTATCCCTTTGAAGATTTCGAGAAGTCCGCGCCCGGGCCCGTCCCGGCCGACCGGACTTTGATCGGCGGTCTGTCCCGCTTGCCGCGGACTCACCTCACTGGTAGTCCACCTCGCCCTCTCCCTCGCCGATCCACGCGCCGCGGTCGGGTTCGCGGGAGTTGAGCGGGTCGATGTCCTTGTACCACGGGACGTTCTTCAGCTGCTCTTTGTTGTAGACGAAGTCGTCTTTCGTGTCGGCGACGAACTCGAAGTTCTGCGTCAGCAGAATGGCGTCGACGGGGCAGACCTCCTCGCAGAGCCGGCAGTAGATACACTGGCCGATGTGGAGGTTGTACTGCTCGCCGTTGCGCTGTTCGTCCATCACGATCTGGATCGTGTCGTTCGGACAGACGTTCTCGCACTGTCGACACCAGATACAGCGCTCTTGGCTGAACTTGTGGACCCCGCGGAATCGGGGGCTCACCTCGGGCGCGACGTCCGGGTACTCGACCGTGAACGTCTCGCCGTCCAGCGCGTGTTTCATCGTCGTCGCCATCGATTTGAGTACGCCGATCATGCTATCACTCCCACGATTACGGCCGTGAGCACCAAGTTAGCGAACGAGAGCACGAGCATTCCCTTCCAGCCGACATCGAGGAACTGATCGATGCGGAGCCGGGGAATCGCCGAACGCGCCCACTGGGTGAACAGGTAGAACCCCCAGATCTTGATCAGGAACCACACGAATCCCGGCAGGACCGGTCCGGCCGGGCCGCCGAGGAACAGCGTCGCCGCGAGCGCGCCGCCGAGGAAGATGTGGATGAACTCGCCGAGGTAGATCAGCACAAAGTACACAGAGGAATACTCGGTCTGGTACCCGGCGACGATCTCGGTCGGCGCTTCCGGCACATCGAAGGGGTTGCGGCCGACTTCGGCGAGATTCGCGACGACGAACAGCACGAACGCGAAGGGGTTGACGAACGCGAACCACTGCGGGATCGTCACGCCCGCGATCGTCAAGAGCGGCTCGGTCTGCTGGGCGACGATCTCGCTCATCTGCAGCGTGCCGGTGAAGATGATCACCGACGCCGCGGTGACGATAAGCGGGATCTCGTAGGCGATGTTGGAGGCGATCGCCCGAAGCCCGCCGAGCAGCGAGTACTTGTTGTTCGACGCGTAGCCCATCATCACCAGTCCGAGCGACGCGATAGAGGACGCCGCGAAGGCGAACACCGCGCCGGTCTCGGGGTCGGCGAGATGGATGCCGTTCCCCATCGGGATGACGGCGAAACCGAGCAGCGCCGAGAAGGGAACGAGAAGCGGACCGAGGTCGTACGCCGGTCGATCGACGCCCTCCGGAATCACGAGTTCCTTCGAGAGCAGTCGGACGGCGTCGGCGACGATCACGAGGAGGCCGAACGGGCCGACGCGGTTGACCGCGATTCGGTCCGTGAACGCGGCGGTGATCTTCCGCTTGGCCCACGGGCCGGCGATGGCCGTCTGGATCAAGAGGATGTTCGCGATCAGGAACGCGCCGAGTAAGCCGCCGACGATCTCTCCGACCGTCCCGGAGAGGCCGAGGAGGCCCGCGATCCGCTCGGGGAGGAGCACCTCAGACTGCAGGGGGAGCATCAGCGGTCCACCTCGCCGAGGACGATGTCGAGGCTACCGAGCGAGGCGACCATGTCCGGGATGTACTCGCCGTTACTCATCTCGGGTAGCGTCTGGAGATTCGAGAAGCACGGACTGCGGATCTTGAAGCGACCCGGCTTCTCGGTGCCGTCCGCTCGGATGTAGATGCCGAGTTCGCCCTTCGCGGCCTCGACGGCACGGTAGATCTCTTTGTCGTCGTCGGGGCGGAGCGTCCGGGGCACGTTGGCCTGGATGTTCCGCTCCTCCTCGGGCCAGTCTTCGAGCAGGTCGACACACTGTTCGATGATCTTCGCCGACTCTTCGACCTCTCTGAGGCGAACGAGCAGGCGACTGAAGTTGTCGCAGCCGTCCTCGGTGATGACGTCCCACTCCAACTCGTCGTAGTAGCCGTAGGGGTCGTCGCGGCGGAGGTCGTAGTCGATTCCGGAACCGCGGGCGACGGGGCCGGTCGCGCCGTAGGACTTCGCGACCTCCGGCGGGAGGACGCCCGTGCCGATCGTCCGCGACTGCAGGATCTCGTTCGAGGTGATGAGGTCGTGGTACTCCTCGACGGCCTCCGGGAGATCGTCGAGGAAGTCGCGGATCAGCTCGAAGAACTCATCGCGCGGCTCGGGGAGGTCCCAGACGACGCCGCCCAAGCGGAAGTAGTTGAACATCATCCGCTGGCCCGTGAGCTCTTCGAGGACGCTCTGCACTTTCTCGCGGTCCCGCATCGCGTACATAAAGATCGCGGTGAAGTCGCCGTAGACGTCGAGTGCGAACGTGCCGACGGCGAGCATATGGGAGGCGATGCGGCAGAACTCCGCGCCCATCGTCCGGATGATCTGGGCGTACTCCGGTACCTCGATGTCGTTGAGGTCCTCCGCCGCGCGGGCGTACGCCCACTCGTTGAGGAGCCCCGACGACGCGTAGTCCCAGCGGTCCGGGTACGGCATAATCTGGTGACGATACGTCTTCGTCTGGCACATCTGCTCCTCGCAGCGGTGGAGGTAGCCGATGTCGGGGTCGACGTCTGCGACCTGCTCGCCGTCGAGGACCGTCTTGATGTGCAGCACCCCGTGTGTCGCGGGGTGGTGCGGGCCGATGTTGACGTACATGGTGTCGCCCTCCTCCTCGCGGTGATCCTCGGCGAGGGGGTTCTCCCACTCTTTGAGCGTGACGATCTGCGGCCGGTCCTGATCGTAGTTCTGCGAGAGTGGGTGTCCCTGCCACGTGTCCGGCAGCAGGATCCGACGCAGGTCCGGGTGGTCGTCGTAGTCGATGCCGATCAGGTCGTAGGCCTCCCGCTCGTGCCAGTCGGCCGTCCGGAACACCGGTTCGGCGGACTCGCTGACGGGATCGTCCTTCGTCGTCGGCACGACGACGCTCACTTCGCGCTGTCGGTCGTCGAAGCTCGTGAGGTGGTAGATCGACTCGTAGCGGTCCTCGCGCTCCTCGGCGGTGACACACGAGAGGTGATCGAACCCGGCCTCATCGCGGAGCAGCGTGAGCGTCTCTTGGACGCTGTCCGGTCGGATGACGAACCCGGGCGCGTTGACGTGCTCCTCGCGGTCGACGACGAGGTCGCCGAGCAGTTCGGCGATCTCGTCACCCTCGGTCGGCAGCACCTCGACCGCGCCCTCTTCTGGGGTCGGTTCTTCGAGGCTCATGGCGAATCAGCCCAGTTGTAGCGCATCACCAGATCGTCCTCGTCGATCTGCTCGGCGAGTTTCTCGACGATTTCGTCCTGTTCGAGGTCGTTGAACTGTTCGAGCTCGTACGGCTTCACCGTCACCGGACTCGACTCGCCCTCGGCGATGCGCTGTTGCAGCTTCGCGACGCCGTAGATGAGCGCCTCAGGACGCGGGGGGCAACCGGGGACGTGGATGTCGACCGGGATGACCTCCTCTGCGCCCTTGATGACGTTGTAGCCCTCTTGGAACGGACCGCCCGAAATCGTACAGGAGCCCATCCCAACGACGAACTTCGGCTCGGGCATCTGGTCGTAGACGCGCTTCATCCGCGGGGCGAACTTCGAGACGATCGTTCCGGGGACGATGATGACGTCAGCCTGTCGCGGCGACGCGCGGGGCACCCCGGCCGCGAACCGGTCGAGGTCGTGTTTCACCGAGTACGTGTGCATCATCTCGATGCTGCAGCAGGCGATTCCGAACTGCAGCATAAACATCGAGGAGCCGCGGACCCAGTTCATGAACTGGTCGAACTTCGTGAGGATGAACGGCGAGGAGCCGAACGCCTCCCGAAGCTTCGAGTTGAAGCGGTTGTCCGCGCCAGCGCCCGTCATCCGGGCGTCCCGCGTGTCGGTCTGTACCTGCGTGTCGTCCGTGACGAATGGTGTGTCTCGTTCGCTACTCATGCGTTTCTCTCCGTCTTCCGGCGGTTAGCCAGCGGGCTTTTGACCCACTTGACCGCGCCGTTGCGCCACGCCCAGACCAGTCCGACGACGAGGATGCCGACGAATGCGAGCATCGGCAGCAGTACCGTCGAGAGGGCGACTCCCTGATCCAGTGCGGGCCGGTAGATGACGGCCCACGGGAAGATGAGAACGGTTTCGACGTCGAACACGACGAACAGCAGCGCGACCATATAGTACTGGATGTTAAACTGGACGCGTGCCGTGCCGGTCGGTACCTCACCGCTCTCGTAGGTGGCGCGTTTGCCTTGTTCGGGGACCGACGGGCGAAGGATCGCCGAGACCGCCATCATCCCGAGCGGGATGCCGACGGCGACGAGCCCGAGTGCCCCGATTGCTATCCATTCACTCATTCCGTAGTCTCCCTGACGTTCGCAGGTTAGAAGCGCCCCCCCATAAGCGTTGATTTATACCGCCGCGGCGTCCCCGACGGCCGAGACGTCAGTTACTCTTCGCGTCGGCTCTCGACGTACGCGTCGACGCCGAGATCGTGGAGGTCGCGCGAGTCGCGGGCGACGCCGCCGACCAGTCCCTCGTGGTACTCGACGAGCCGCTCTCGCAGCACGTCGTGCTCGCGAGAGAGAATCTGTGCGGCCGACAGCGCGGCGTTGAACGATTTGCCCGCGTCGACGGCGACGATGGGCGCGCCGGTCGGCATCCCGATCACGGAGTCGACGGACTTCTCTTGGACGGGGACGCCGACGACCGGGATCGGGTACGCGATCGAGGCAGTCATGTTCGGCAGGTCCGCGGACTTGCCGCCCGCGCCCGCGATCACGACGTCGAGTCCGCGCGCCTCGGCAGTCTCGCCGTAGGCGTACATCAGCTCCGGCGTCCGGTGCGCGGAGACGACGTACGTCTCGTAGGTAAAGCGCGAGTCGGGCGCGTCGCGGAAGTCCGTCTGCTCGGCGAAGCCGAGTTCCGAGAGCGCGTCGTGCGCGCCCGACATCGTCTCCAGATCCGAGTCCGACCCCATGATGATCCCGACGTCGGGGGTCGTTTCGGGATCGACGTCGGCGTCGGCTTCGGCGCGGAGTCGGTCGATCAGGTCCTGTACGGTCACGTCGCTTTCGTCGGCTGGCGTGTAATCGGTCATTGCTGTCTCTGGGATGGTTGGTTCGGACGCGACTCGATCACTCGAACGTCAGCGCGTCCCTGATTTCTCTCGCGTGCGCGAGGAGCCTTTCGCTGTCGCCGTCGCCGGCGTCGGTATCGGCGCACGCGGTGTCGCTTCGCTCACTGTCGCCGTCACCGGTCACGGTGACGTGTCCCATCTTCCGCAGCGGGCGCACCTCGCTCTTGCCGTACCAGTGCAACGAGGCGTCCTGATTTTCGAGGACAGCCTCGACGGTTCCGAGTCGCGCCGGCTTGGACTCCTCGACGGTTCCAAGGACGTTCGCCATCACAGTGGGACAGCGCAGGCGGGTCGATCCCAGCGGCCACCCGAGGACGGCGCGGACGTGCTGTTCGAACTGCGAGGTGCGCGCGCCCTCGATCGTCCAGTGTCCGGAGTTGTGCGGGCGCGGCGCGATCTCGTTGACCGAGATGTCGCCATCAGGGGTCTCGAACAGCTCGATCCCGAAGACGCCGCGGCCCGAGAGCGTCGAGAGGACGTCGCGGGCGACCTCGTCGGCGCGCTCCAGTATCTCATCACTCGTGCGCGCAGGGAGGATCGTTTCTCTGAGGATCTCCTCCTCGTGGACGTTCTCGCCGGCGGGGAACGTGCGGACCTCGCCGTCGCCCTGCACGGCGATCACCGACAGCTCCCGCGCGAAGTCGACGAACGTCTCGGCCATCGCGGGACCGCCGACGGCCTCGATCGCCTCGTCGGCCTCGGCGGGGTCGGTCACCGGGACGTTCCCCCGGCCGTCGTAGCCGCCGGTTCGGGCTTTCAGCATCACCGAGCCGAACTCATCGAGCGCGTCTCGGAGGTCGTCGGCGTCGTCGACCTTCCGGAACGGCGGGACGGGCACGCCCGCGTCTTCGAGCGCGCGCTTCTGGACGAGCTTGTCTTCGATCATCGAGAGCGTCGCCGGGTCGGGGTTCACCGAGAGGTCGAACTCGTCGGCGACTTCATCCAGCAGGTCGGCGTCTGCGAGTTCGATCTCGAAGGTCAGCGCGTCGACCTTCGAGGCGAGTTCGCGGAACGCCTCGGGGTCGTCGAAGTCGCCGACGACCTGTTCGCGGGCGACGGGCGAGGCGGGACACTCCGGCGTCGGATCGAGAACGACCACGTCGACGCCGAGCGGGGCGGCCGCCTCGGCGAGCATCCGGCCGAGTTGGCCGCCGCCGACGACGCCGAGCGTGGGTCCGGGTACGGTGACGGTCACGGGCGAGGATACTGGACGATACTGAATAAAGTTTGCCGAATCTCACAGATGGTTATACACATATATGCTCACAAACCGGAAGTACGTCGTCGGTGAACCGCGACTGCGACCGCCGTCATCGACCCCGAGCGTGCGCCGTCGACAGACCACGGTTTCGACCGTCGTCGTCGAACCGTGATTACGACGTCGCAGCCGACGATTCGGACTCGTACTCCGGCGCGACGCGCCGGAGTTCCTCGCGATCGATGAAGACGACGACGCTGTCGCTCCACAGTCGGAACTTGTGCTCGAAGGCGGCGTATCCGGACAGCTCTCTGGAGACTTCGTTTCGGTCGTAGCCCTTCGCGATCACGACCGGCGGCGGGTCCGAGAGCGTCTCGCTCAGGTCGGCGTCGGGCGGCGAACTCGTTACGTTCGCGTCGGCGCGTTCGAGATACCACGGCAGCGGCAGCCGGTCGTGCCACGCTGGCCCCCCGGGCGGTGCCGTATTCAGCGACGATTCGTCGCGCACGTAGAACAGCGTCTCGTCGCTGCCCGGCGGACTCGTCCCGACGAAGAGGACGTCGGCACCCTCGTCGTTTTCGGCCGCGACGTCGCCGACGACTTCGATCGTCGGCTTCAGCGAGTTCTCCGGCTGTGCCCACTGAAGCACCTGTTTGTCGGCCTCGTCGGTGGAGTTGAAGTACGCGGCGTTCGCGCCGGCGACGCCCCCGATAGCGGAGAGGAGAATGAGCGCCGCGAGCCCGACGCTCACCGCGTCTCGTGAGTCGAGCGCGTCGCGCGCGGCGTCGACGATGAACGCGACGCCGACCGCCCCCGGAATCGCCAGCGGCACGATCACGTGGATCGCCGCCCACGGCGCTTCGATGTCGGTCGCGATCGGGTAGCCGAACAGCGACGCGACCGCCCAGTACGTCGCGAACGTGACGAGTTCGCGCGGCCCGTCGCCGAAGAGCCCGTACCGGTCCGCGACGACGCCCAAGAGGCCGAACGCGATGAGCGCCGGCGCGCCGTAGACGAGCGACTCGACGAGGTCGACGAGATACGGCAGATACGGGTGGTCCTGATGGCCGCCGCCGCCCCACGTTTCGGTCAGTTTCTCGGCCGCGCCGACCGTCCCCGCGTCGAGCACGTTCGGAAGCTGTGCGGGGTTCGAGAGCGCCTGCCAGAGGTCCGGCCGCGGCGCGTAGAAGAACACGGTGATCGCCAGAAACAGGACGAGCGCGCCGCCCCCGGTGGCGAGCACGCGGGCGAGCGAGGCCTTCGCGGTCGGGCCGTGCGCCGTCAGGCTCCGCGAAACCGAGGTGCGCCACCGCCCGACGACGGTGCGAGCGGACTCGCCTCGCGCCCGTGAGGCGAGCAGCCGGTGGTCGGCGATCAGCGCTCCCGCCCCGAGGAAGCAGAGCACGTACAGCAGCGCGTTCGCCTTCGTCGTGAACGCGAGCGCGAAGAATGCGGTCGTGGGGAAGGCGTACCGCAGTCGGCCGGTGTCGAAGCCGCGGACGACGAGGCCGAGCGCGACGACGGAGAACGCGGCCACGAGGACGTCGTTGCGCATGAACCGCGAGTAATAGACGACGAGGGGGTTCAGCGCGAGCAGCGCCGCGAGCGCGACGAGTTCGGTGTCCCGGAGCCGCTCGCGGAACAGCCACGCCGCCAGCGGGAACAGCCCGCCGACGAGAGCGACCGGGAGGCGCGCCGCGAAGTCCGAGACCGGAAGGAGCACGAACAGCCAGTCGTTGACGATCGGGAGGAACGGCCCGTGAACGATCGGCCGATACGTGTGCACCCCCGTCTCGTGGTAGCGGAGGATCCAGTAGCCGACGCGGCCCTCGTCCCAGTGGAAGATCCGACCACCGAGCGCGACGAGACGGAGCACGAGCGCGACTGCGGTGAACCCGAGGACGCCGAACAGCGCGTGCCGTCGGGTCGATCCGGAGTCGTCCTCGCCGTCCCCGTTCGACGGCCGAGACGGCGATCCGGATTCCGCGCTCTGTGACGCGTCGTCGGCGAGGTCGACGTGCTCTATCGCATCGTCGCGTTCGTCTCGACGGTTCGGCGTCGTATCGGAATCGGCAATCGCGTCGGCGTCATCGCCGGCACCGGCGGCGTTGTCAGCGTCGCTCGCGATGTCGGTGTCGACGTCGCTCTCAGTGTCGGTATCGACATCGATATCGACCGAATCCGCCGGTCGCGTCGCTTCCGAGGAGGGTTCGTCCGTCTCGCGGGGGCCCTCGTCAGGGCTCATTGCCGAAGTGTGCACGCCAGTTCGTTACAACTCTTGTGTTTGCGATTGGGAAACTCTCCTCGCGGGGCAGCGGCGACTCAACGCATCACACATCCGATAACTTGTGCGCGGCCGTGTCGACAGGGCTATGAGCACGCCGCCGTGCCGACACCTCTTTGACGTCCCCGCGGAACCGCTTCGGTATGGTAACGCTCGGATTAGTGGTGGCCGAATTCAACGCCTCGGTCACCGAACGAATGGAAGCGGCCGCACGCGAGGCGGCCGCGGAACGTGACGCCGACATCGGGACGGAGCTCTCGGTACCCGGCGTCTACGACTCGCCGCTGGCCGCTGACCGACTCGCCCGACGCGACGAGGTCGACGCCGTCGCCGTCGTCGGCGCGATCGTCACCGGCGACACCGACCACGACCGCGTCATCGCGGACGCGACGGCCCAATCGCTCACGGAGGTCAGTCTCGATCGGGACGTTCCGGTCACGTTCGGCGTCTCCGGCCCCGGACAGAGCGGGGCCGAGGCGAGAGAGCGAGTCGAGAAAGGTGCGGAAGCGGTAAACGCCGCGGTCGATATGGTGGAGACGTTGGCATGAGTTTCGACTTCGCAGCCCGCGTCGAACGGGTCGAACCGAGCGCGACGCTGGCGATCAGCAACAAGGCGAGCGAACTGGAAGCGGAAGGCGTCGACGTCGTCGACCTCTCGGTCGGCGCGCCCGACTTCCCGACGCCGGAGAACATCGTTGAGGCCGGAAAAGCGGCGATGGACGCCGGCCACACCAGCTACACGCCCTCGAACGGGATCCCGGCGCTCAAAGAAGCGATCGCGGCGAAGCTCCGCGACGACGGCATCGACGCCGAGAGCGACGAGGTGATCGTCACGCCCGGCGGCAAGCAGGCGCTCTTCGAGACGATCCAAACGCTCATCGATGACGGAGACGAGGTCGCCTTACTCGACCCCGCGTGGGTCTCCTACGAGGCGATGGTGAAGCTCTCGGGCGGCTCGCTCAACCGCGTCGATCTCGCCCCGTACGATTTCCAGCTCGAACCCGCCCTCGACGACCTTTCAGAATCGGTCTCCGACGACACCGAACTGCTCGTCGTCAACTCGCCGTCGAACCCGACCGGCGCGGTCTACTCGGACGCGGCGCTGGAGGGCGTCCGCGACCTCGCCGTCGAGCACGACATCACGGTCATCTCCGACGAGATCTATCAGGAGATCACCTACGGCGTCGAGCCGACGAGCCTCGGCTCGCTGGAGGGGATGGAGGACCGAACGGTCACCATCAACGGCTTCTCGAAAGCGTACTCGATGACCGGCTGGCGGCTCGGCTACCTCCACGCGCCCGAGTCGTTGGTCTCGCAGGCCGCGAAGCTGCACTCCCATTCGGTCTCCTGTGCGGTGAACTTCGTCCAGCACGCCGGGGTCGAGGCGATCCAGAACACCGACGAGGCCGTCACGGAGATGCGCGACGCCTTCCGCGAGCGCCGCGATATGCTCGCCGACCTGTTCGCAGAGCACGGCGTCGACGTCCCGGTCGGAGACGGCGCGTTCTATATGATGTTGCCAGTCGGCGAGGCGCAAAGCGCCTCGGAAAGCGCGAGCGGCGAGGGGCCGCGAGCGGACGATCAGGAGTGGTGTGCGGGCGCGATCGAGGACGCCCACGTCGCGACCGTCCCGGGCTCGGCGTTCGGCTCGCCCGGCTACGCGCGGATCTCCTACGCCGCGAGCGAGGAACGGCTCCGCGAGGCTGTCGACCGACTCGTCGAGCACGGCTATCTCTGAGGCGGCCGCACGGGTAGCTTCGCACGGCTACCGGTCTGACAGCCGACGGCGACGCACCGAACCCACGGAAACCTATTTGCTCCGAGCACTCGCAGGCCCACTCGTTGCTCTCAGTACCCCGTGAGCGCGTCCGCTCCGTCGGCGAACGAACGCTCGATCTCGGGTGGCCCGTCGCCGTCCAGCAGACGCTCAACACGCTGATGCGGACGGTCGACATCCTCGTCACGGGCTTCTTCTCGCCCGTCGCCGTCGCGGCGATCGGGCTCGCGGACCTCTACTCGCGGATCCCGCTCCGCATCGGGATGGGTCTCGGCAGCGGGGCGATCGCGCTCTCCAGTCAGGAGACCGGGCGCGGTGACTCCGTCACCCGCGACCGCGCCGTCACGCAGGCGCTGCTCATCGGTCTGCTCTGTGGGTTTCCGCTCGTTCTCGTCGGGTTCGGGTTCAGCGAGGCGCTGATCGGGCTGCTCGGAGCGGAGTCCGCGGTCGTCCGCGAGGGCGGTCGCTACTTGACGATCATCTTCGCCGCCGCGCCGATGCGCATCGTCGGGTTCGTCGGCGCGCGGGCGTTGCAGGGGACCGGCGACACCCGCACGCCGATGGCGATCAACGGCGGCGCGACCGGCCTGAACATCCTTCTCTCCCTGACACTCGGGTTGGGTCTCGCCGGCGCGCCTCGGTTGGGAATCGTCGGCGTCGGGATCGCGACAGCGGTCGGTCGGACGGTCGAAGCGTTGCTCGTCGTCGGCGTCTTTCTCAGCGGCCGCTCGGCGGTGTCGATCGCGCGGCCGCGGGGACTGCTTCTCACCCGCCAACTGCTCGGCGTGAGCGTTCCCGACATCCTCGGCGGATTGAGCACCGAGATCGCGAACTTCCCGTTCAACTCTCTGGTGCTGCTCTTCGGCACCGAGGCCAACGCCGCCTACCACATCGCCAACCGCATCTACCAGCAGTTCGCGGCCCCGTTCTTCCGCGCGTTTCGGACCGTTTCGAGCATCCTCGTCGGGCAGGCGCTCGGCGCGGGAGAGCCGGGCGAGGCGCGCGAGACGGCGACTCTCGTCGCCCTGTTCAGCCTCGCGACGCTCGGGACGATCGGCGCGCTGCTGTTCGTCGCCGCGGAACCGCTCGCGACGCTTTTCACTCGCGACGCCGCGACGATCGGCTTCGCAACCGAGTTCAACCGCGCGTTCGCGGTCTCGATGGTCTTCATCGGCGTCTACTTCCCGCTCTCGGGCACGCTGAAGGGTGCTGGCGACACGCGAACGCCGTTCTACGCGGGCGTCGTCGGCTCGTACGTGTTCCTCCTCGGGGCGTCGTACCTGCTCGCGATCACGCTCGGGCTCGGGCTGTCCGGCGTCTTCGTCGGGATCGTGCTCTCGTACGTCGCCCGCGCCGCCATCGTCGGCCGCGAGATTCTCGGGGACGACTGGACGGCGCTCGCCGCGCGGATGATCTCGGAGCGAGAATCCGCGAACGAGTGATCTCCGAGCGAGGAATCGCGGTGACCTCCGGGCGAGGTGTTACTCCGCCGCGACGACTGCGGCGTTCACTCGCAGCAGTTCGTTCCGCAGTTCGGCCGCCGAGTCGGCGAACAGCCGGCACATCGCCTCCTTTCCGACGGCCCCGCGGTCGTAGATCCCGTCGGGGACCGCCTCGCGGTCGGTCATCGCGCGCTCGACCGTCCACGCCATCGTCCCGCCGTCCCGTCCCTCGGTCGGATCGGCGTCGGGTTCGGCTGTGCGGTCCACCTCGACGGCGTCCAACCGCTCGTCGACGGCGGCGGCGACGGCGTCGTCGAGGCGGACGTTCGCCGCCGCGGCGACGCTCGGATCGTACGAGCGAACCGCGAGCAGGAGCCGCGCGACGTGGCTCGACGCCCCGAGCCGAACGTCGCCGGTCGGCGTCATCCCGTCGGCGGTCCGGTGGAGTCGGCCCTCCACGGCGGCCACCTCGTCGGCTCCCGTCGCGTACGGCGTCGCCACGGCGACGTTCAGTCCGACCTCGGGAACGAGCGCGGACGCGTCGTGTTCCCGGAGCGCTCTGACCACCTCGCGAACGCCCTCGACCGCGTCGTGCCGGGCGGCGTCGTTGCGGATCGCCACGGAGTGATGAACGGGGCCGGCACCGTCGCCGACGTCGAGGCCGTAGCGAATCGCCCGGTCGATGATCGCCTCCGCGCGGTCGACGGCCCTCGGCAGGTCGTCGCCGGCAGCGAGACCGGCGGCAACGGCCGACGAGAGGGTACAGCCGCTGCCGTGGGTGTTCTCGGTGTCCTGAGGGCGCTTCCGATACGTTCGCGTCTCGTCGTCGGTGTGGAGGACGTCCACGAGTTCGTCGTCGTCGAGGTGCCCCCCGGTCACGAGGGCCGCCGCGGGCCCCGCATCGACGATGGACTCGGCGGCCGCCCGCATCTCGCGCTCGTCCGTGATTTCTCTCCCTGTGAGGACTTCCGCTTCGGGGAGGTTCGGCGTGACGAGCGTCGCCCGGGGGAGCAGTTGATCTCGGAGCGTCTCCTCTGCCTCCGCCGCGAGGAGTCGGTCGCCGCTCTGGGCGACCATCACGGGGTCGACCACCAGCGGGAAGTCGCACTCGGCGAGGCAGTCTGACACCGTCTCGACGATCGAAGCGGAACTGAGCATTCCCGTCTTCGCGGCACCGACGTCGAAGTCCTCTGTGACGGCTCGGATCTGGGCTTCGACGACGTCCGCGTCGACGTCGCCGATCGCGTCGACCCCTCGCGTGTTCTGCGCGGTGACGCTGGTCACGGCGCTGGTGCCGAAGACGCCCAGCGCCTCCATCGTCTTGAGGTCCGCTTGGACGCCGGCACCGCCGCCGCTGTCGGAGCCCGCGACCGTCAGGGCGATCGGGGGAGCCGTCACTCACACCACCTCCGCGCTCGCGCGCTCGCTGGGCCATTCCTCTTCGGTGTGGGCCATCTCCCAGAAGGCGTATTCCAGTTCGGCGCTCCGACGGAAGGCCGCCTTCATATCGTCGCGAAGCGACGGGTGGGCCTCGGCAGAGCGGTCGACCAACTCGCCCATCCACGCGACCGATTCGCGGAAGGCGTCGCTCGTGTACTTCTCGATGAACGGCGTGTAGCGGTGTTCGCCGTCCGCGAGATCGGCCATGTGATCGGCGACGTCGAGGTATCCTTGGCCGCAGGGGTAGATCGCGGCCGCTCCCACCGGGAACGGGCGCTGTTGAGCCGTTCGGAGGAGGAAGTTGGTATAGGCTTCACACGTGGGCGACTTCTCGACGGCGGCCAAGTCGTCCGCGGTGAGACCGTAGTCCGCGGCGAACGACCGGTGGAGATCCATCTCCTCGTCGACGATGGCGTTGGCCACCTCGAAGCAGTGGGCCATCGTCGGCTCGTCGGCCGCCTTCGTCCCGAGCGTCGCGAACGTCCGCGCGTAATCGAGCAGGTAGCGGTAGTCCTGTTCGAGCCACACTCGGAACGCCGACTCGTCGAGGCTGCCGTCAGCTAGTTCGCGGACGAACGGGTGGTGCAACTGCGCGTCCCAGAGGTCTTCCCCGGCGTCGACGAGGTGGTCGCTGAAACCCATCTGTGTCTGGAAGATTCGGATCCGCCGTGATATAACTGACGTATACAACCAAAGAATATCCCGTCTCGAAACTACGGGGTTACGACCCGATCCGCCCACACTCGCAGGTCATCGAGCGCCGCTCGCTCGTTCCGCGATACGGGGCCGTCGACGCCGAGTTCGTCGCTCTCGAAGGCGTTGCAGACGACGACCGCGGCGTCCTTGCAGTAGTCCAACAGCGTCGAGGCGTCGAATTCGACGGCGTCGCCGGCCTGGAAGGGAATGGTCGCATCGTTGACGAAGACCGCCCGCGGGCGCTCGGGAGCCGACTCGACGATCCGTCGGGACCGACGTGCGTTCTCGGCCGCGAACGCCAGCGTCTCCGCTTCCGTCTCACCGGCTGCTCGGGGAGCTTGCGCTTCGATGGCCTCGTAGCGAACGCCGTCCGGGACGTCGACGAACCGCGTGAGTCTCCCCCCTAGCAGCCTGCCGTCGGTGCCCCGTTCGGTCACCCACGCGTCCAGCGCGCGCGCGGTCAGCCGGGTCTTTCCGACGTTCGAGGGCCCGGTGACGAGCGTGCGGCCGGAGAGCGGAATCGGCAGCGACTCCATCTCAATCAGCCCACTCCGGGACCGTCGATCCACCGACCACCCGACGGCGGACGTACTTCGCGAACAGCCCGACGACGGCGAGAGCCAAGAGGACGGCGAACGCGAGGACGGCACCCGAGAGGAGAGTGACGCCGCGGGCTAGCTGTTCCCTGACGAAGTTGGCCGCGAGCGTTCCCGAAACCAATAGGAGCGCGAGGCCGGCCGCGTTGGTGGGCGTCGCGGTCGGCCGCGACACCGCCGAGGAGTTGAGGAGGTAGACGACGAGCGCGATGGCGAACGGCGTCCCGACCGTGCCAAGCGCGAGCACGAGCACGAGCTGGCCGAGGACCTCCCCGCCGATTACGGCCCCGAACGCGGACAGGAGCGAGACCGCGGCGAGCAGCGCCCGATAGCGCGCGTCCTCGACCGACGTTTCCCAGCCGAGTTTGTCCGCGACGACGAACGGCGGGACGATGGTGTTGCCGCCGAGCGTCGAGACCGAAGCGCCGCCGAGTCCGAGCAGGAAGAGCCACTTCGCGCCGTCGCCTGCGAGCGGCCCGAGCGCCTCCGCGGCGGCGACGGTGCTGAGGTCCGGATCGGTGAGCACGCTCGCGGCGACGAGAAAGATGGCGACGCTGTAGACGCCGAAGGCGACGAGCATCGACGCGCCGACGTCGAACGTCGCGAGCCCGTACTCCTCGTCGCCCCACCCCCGCGCGCGCATAGTGTAGGAGTGCATCGTTATGAGGGTGACGTGAACTGCCCCGCCGAGGATGCCCGCGGCGACCAGCGCGGTCCCGCCGGGAAGCGTCGGAACGAGCCCCCCGGCCGCTGCCCCCGGATCGACGGGGACGACGAACAGCGACGCGACGAAGGCGACCACGACGCCCGCGACGAGAACTTTCGCCGCGGTCTCGAGGACGCCGTAACCCCGTCCGGCGAGGCCGACCGCGAGCACGACCGCCCACGTGAGCCCCCAGACGCGGGGGTCGAGACCGGTCATCGTCGCGGAGACGCTCGCGAGCGTGTTCATTATCACGAGCTGTGCGACGCCGGCGGCGACGACGACGTCGACGACGAGCAGCCACGCCCACCACTCGCCGAGGTGGTCTTCGACCACGCCGACGATGCCCCGCTCAGTGAGCAGGCCGAGACGCATCGCCAGATACTGCGCGAGCGTGCCGGCGGCGGCCGACAGGAGCACGACCCACAGCAGGTCGTACCCGTAGCCCGCCCCGGCGGTGATCAGCGTCGCCATCGTCGCCGGTCCGGCCGCGATGGCACCCGCGACCCACGAGGGCCCCATCTCGCCGGCGTACCCGCGGAACCTGTCGACGTTCATCGATACGCACCCCGAAACGTCTCGTATATCATCGCTCACCACACAGTTTTATTCGCGGGTAATAAAATGGCGTGGTCTGCGGAACGCACCGTCGAGCCGGTCTGTCGCCCGCGAGTTTTTATACGTTGACGCCGCCACTCGGAGTGTGCACGTCAGCGACCTCCCCGTCTCCGCGGCCGTCCGCGAGCACTACCGCGATTCGGGGATCGAGGAGCTTTACCCGCCGCAGGCCGCGGCCGTCGACGCCGGGATCGCCGAGGGCGAGAACGTCGTCGCCGCGATCCCGACGGCGTCGGGCAAGACGCTGATCGCCGAACTGGCGATGCTGACGGCCGACGGACCCGCGCTGTACGCCGTTCCCCTGCGCGCGCTCGCTCGCGAGAAGTACGAGTCGTTCGCGGAACTGCCCGGTGTCAGCGTCGGCATCTCGACGGGCGATTTCGACTCGCCCGCCGAGGAACTCGGTGACGAGGACGTCGTCGTCGCCACGGCGGAGAAGGTCGACTCCGCGATCAGGAACGGCGCGTCGTGGGTCGAAGACCTCGCCTGCGTCGTCGTCGACGAGGTCCACCTACTCGGACAGGAGCGGCGCGGCCCGACGCTCGAAGTCACGCTCGCGACGCTGCAGCGGCGCGCGCCCGGCGTACAGATCGTCGCGCTCTCGGCGACCGTCGACAACCCCGAGGACATCGCGTCGTGGCTGGACGCCGGACTCGTCGAGTCGACGTGGCGGCCGGTCACCCTCCGGACGGGCGTCTACGACGGCGACGACGTCGAGTTCGACGACGGGTCGGCGCTCGACGTGAACGTCGATAGCGGCGCGACCGACGACGGGGCAGAAGCCGGCGGAGCGAACGGCGATCGGGACACCGAGGCGACGGCAGATCTCGTCGCCGACGCGATCGCCGCGGGCGGGCAGTGCCTCGCGTTCGTTCGCTCGCGGAGCGAGGCGGAGTCGTTGGCAGCGCGGCTCGCCGCGGAGGACTTGGCCGTCGACGAGTCGGCCGCGGCGGATCTCGCGACGGGGATACGCGACGTCGACGGCACCTCGACCGGACGTCGGCTGGCGGCGGCGGTCGAGTCGGGCGTCGCGTTCCACCACGCCGGCCTCGTGAGCGAACACCGCGCGCTCGTCGAGCGCGGGTTCCGCGAGCGCGAACTGGGCGTGCTGTGTGCGACGCCGACGCTGGCAGCAGGCGTCAACGTCCCCGCGCGCCGCGTCGTGATCAGAGACCTCGAACGGTACACTGGCGAGGAGATGTCGCCGCTGCCGGTGCTGGAAGTTCATCAGATGTGCGGGCGCGCGGGCCGTCCGCACCTCGACCCCTACGGCGAGGCCGTCCTGATCGGCGAGGAACGTACGGCGGACGACCTGTGGGAGCGGTACGTCGAGGCCGGCCCCGAGGCGGTCGAGTCGCAACTGACCGAGCGGGAGGCGCTCCGCACGCACGTCCTCTCTGTCGTCGCCTCCGGCTTCGCCGACTCGACGGCGGGCGTGCTCGACCTGTTGGACGCGACGTTCTTCGCCCACCAGTCGCCCGATGTCGACCTCTCGGGGCTGCTCGGGAGCGTCGTCGACGAGTTGGGCGCGATGGAGTTGCTGGAGGTCGGCGACGACGAGGCGGAAGGGGTGTCGCGGGACGGCTCGACCGCACTCGCTGCGACGGCTCTCGGCGAGACCGTTTCCCGGCAGTACGTCCGCCCCGAGACGGGCGCGCGGCTCATCGAGGGAATCAGAACGATCGAGACGATGACCGAGGAGACCGTCACGCCGCTCACGGCCCTCGGGGTCGTCTGCGCGACGCCGGATATGCGCGGGACGTACCTCGGCAACCGCGAACGCGCCGACATCTACCGGTACGCCTCCCGGCACGCCGCGGAGTTCACGACCGCGCCCGACGCGGCGGAGGACTTCGAGGCGTGGCTCTGCGCGGTCAAACTCGCGCGTCTCGTCTTCGAGTGGGGTGAGGGCGCGACGATCGAGGACCTCGTCGACCGGTTCCGCGTCGGCCCCGGCGACGTCGAATCGCACGTCGAGCGCGCGGCGTGGCTCCTCGGCGCGGGCGACGCGCTCGCGGGGACGCTCGACTCGGAGGTGACCGTGTTCGAGGCGGTTCGACAGCGACTCGCCGAATCGCTGGGCGAGGACGACGTCGAACGGAGACGGCCGCGGTGAGCGGGACGTCGGAACTGCGCGCGTGAAGGACGAGGCGCGCGGAGGACGGGGAATCCGTCGGTCAGTCGGAATCGGTACCGATCGATTCGTCGCCGCGCTCGCCGTCGAGCGAGCGCGTGTCGACGCGACTCCGGTAGAGCAGCGTCGCCGCCGCGAACAGCGCCGCGCCGGTCGTGTTGACGAGTAAGTCGATCACCGTGTCCTCGACGTAGAACTCCAAGGACCAGTGGTACCAGAAGGTCTTGAAGACGAACTCGTAGACCTCGAAGCCCGCGCCGATCGCGAGCACGGCCGCGACGAGCCACGTCGGCGATCGGAGCGTCGACTCGCGGAAGGTCAGTGCCAACAGCACCGCGACGCCGAACCCGCCCATCGCGTGCGTCATCAGGTCCCACCACGGGAGCGCGGTGTAGACGTTGTAGTGGACGCCGCCGAAGTGCAACCCCGACACGAGAAGGGACCACGCCGCGAGCGCGGCCCACGCGCCCGTCAGGGGGTCGCCGCGGGGAAGTTCGCGGCGGAGCCGCACGGCGAGGTGTCTCGGCCACGACGGGAGAGAGCGGTGGTCGGGATAGCCCGACGTTCGCGTCGTCGCCCACGTCGCGACGAGCGTGAGCAGGAGGGAACCGGCCCCGACGACGAGCTTCGGGGAGAAGTGCGGGAGGGACTCCATCGGTCCGGGGTCCCCGCCGCGTCGATAAAACTCTTCTGTGCTGGGCGCTGATCGGCGGCGACGATATCTGCCCTGCTCCCTCTACCTGTCAGGTTTCAGTCCACGGCTCCGACGTGCTCTCGCCGAACAGTTCGCGCATCAGCGTGACGATGCTCTCCGGCGGGAACTGCCCGCGCTCGGTCACGATGGCGTCGACGTAGCGCGGCGGCGTCACGTCGAAGGCGGGGTTCAATACGGTGATCTCGCCGATCTCGCGCTCCTCTGACTCGCTTATGACCTCCCGCTCGTCGCGCATCTCGATGTCCACGGTCTGCCCCGTCAGGGTGTCGGGGTGGAGTTTGATCGTCTGGGCCGCGCAGACGATCGGCGTGCCCCGATCGCGGGCGTTGACCGCGAGCCCGCTCGTGCCGATCTTGTTGATCACCGATCCGTCGGCGGCGATGCTGTCGGCACCGACGAGGACGTGATCGACCTCGTTGAGGTACCGGCGCGCCGCGGAATCGACGATGAGCGTCACGTCGACGCCCAACTCCGTCAGCGCCTCCGCAGTGATGTGGCCCTGATTCCGCGGCCGCGTCTCCTTGACGTACGCCGACAGCGACTTCCCCTGCTCGACGGCGGTCTCGACGCAGGCGAGCACGTCCGTCGAGTGACAGTGCGTCAAGAGCGTGTCGCCGTCGCGGAGTCTGTTCGCCCCCACTCGCCCGAGATCTTTCTGCGCGGTATCGAGTCGTCGACAGAACTCCGAGACGCTGGCGCGGACGCTCGCGCGCAGGCGTTCGACGGTTTCGCCCTCGACGTCGCGAAAGACGTACCGGAGCGCGTTCGGGAGACTCACCGCCGTCGGCCGGGTGTCGTAGAGCACGCGCGCGGCCGCCCGGAGCTCGGCCCGGAACTCTTCGGGGGACTCCGCCTCGCTCGCGGCCGCCTGCTCGCCGAGAGCCTTCGCCGCGGCGGCGGCGATGGTCGCCGCACCTCGGATCTCCATCGATCCGATGTCCTCGGCGGTTCGGTGGACGGCCTCCGCCACGTCGACGTCGTCCTCGGAACGGTTCATACCGTCCGTTTCGGGCTCGTTGGTAAAAAGAACGCTCCCGAGACTTCACTGTCGCTGAAGAGCAGGAGGGTCGGCACGCCGCGGACCTGGTACTGCTGGGCGAGCTGTTGGTTGCTGTCGATGTCGACCTTCACGACCGCCGCGACCGTCGATTCCGCCAGCGATTCGACGGTCGGTTCGAGCATCTGGCACGGACGGCACCAGTCCGCGTAGAAGTCGACGAGGACGATGTCGTATACAGTCCCCTTGACGTCAGTCGGCGTACAACGAGTACGTGATGACCGCGAAGCCGACGAACGTCAAGATCGCGTCGATGAGGATGCCGGTCGCGAGGTCGACGCCGAGGATGAAATCCAGCGTCCCTCCGAGAAGCGCGCCGAGCGTGATGATGCCGAATCCGAGTGCGAGCGCGCGGAGCGCTCCCGTGCCGGTCTTCCGGTAGGCCTTCCAAGAGAAGTACGTGATGAGCCCTCCGAGGATGAGAATCCCGGTCTTCACCACGATGATTCCCGTTGCGATGCTGGTCGTTGCGGTATCGTGTGGCATTATGTTTCCTCCCGTACGGCGGTCCAGATGTCTGCGAGTCGCTCTTCGGGCCCCTTGTCGACGTGGGCGATCTGTACGTCGAGTTCGCGAGACTCCGTGATCGCGATGCGAACCTCCTCGAAGGCGACGGCGTACGTCGTCGTGTGGTGTCCGTCCGACCTGATCTCCGTTCCCTCTTCGAGGAGTTCCGCCTCGGTCAGGAGATCCAGTTTCCGATACGTCGTCGAGAGCGGTATGTCAGTGCGCTCTGAGAGTTCGCTCGCCGTTTGCGGCTCTTCGAGCGCTCTGATGATGGCTCTCGCGTCTGCGTCGTCGAGTGCGTCGAGGACGGTCCGCAGGTCCGCTGACTCTCTCGCGGACGACTCGCGCGCCATTATGGGATGCTGGATAAGGGGCCGTATTAATCTCCCGGGATTCGCGCAGGATGAATCCAACTGAAACTGCAGTCATACGTAGCGGGTACTGTCGATACTCTCTCGGTAGATCGCTAACAGGACACTGACCGCCTCAATGAGACGGTTTTTGAGATTAATTGGCTCTCGAATCGACCATCTGTGTTTTAATCCTCCGCCATAGTTTGAGGATTCGGGTTAACGACACGGGTTTTCGGCTAGGTCTGCGAAGTATTTAATCCGTGTTCACGCGAGCCGATGTCCCAACTGGACATAGTGAGACCATCTATGAGCGACTTACAACAGCAGATATCGACCGAGACAGCACTAGAGTTGCTGACCAATCAGCAGCGACGGCAGATCCTTCGCCGGATAGCTGACACACCCGACGGGGCGACTATCGACCAGCTTGTGAAACAGCTAGGAGCGGCGAACTCGATTCACCCAGACGGAAACGGATCCTTCGAACATCGAGGTATCGAGCTTCACCACGTTCACCTGCCGATGTTACAGGACGCGAACGTGGTTGATTACGACGCCAGTCAGGGCACTGTCCATCGCGGCCGAGAGTTCCAAGGCGTGCTCTCTCTGCTCGAAGTGATTGACGCCCACCGAAAAGAGACGTCAACGACGTTTTCCTAATCACAGACTACCTCCATCGATTTCACACAGAGGGTGTGGAAACAGTCAGATCGCGATCATTCGGTACCGTGTGGTTCAGTGCCACATAGACACTACTCGTCGTCTCCCTCGCGGAACGTTCCATCGACTTGGATTTCGATGCTGCCGTTCTCGTTCATCGAGACGTCGGTGTCGGCGTACCTGAACGAGACTGTTACCGACGACGACTGTCCCCGGGTGAGCAATGCATCGAGCGCATCAGGGTCGATGCTCCGGTGGAGTGGTGGGAGGTCAGTCATCGCTTGACCAGTAGCGGCAGCAACTGCTTCGACGAGAGTTGCGCTAGGGTGCTCCGACTGCATCCACTCGTGACGAACTGTGGTTGGGTGCGTCTCTTCGTCTGTGGTCCGGTCGGGGGTGTCCGAATCACCCGCATCATTCGTGTTATGGCACATTATGTATCACCGATTGCGTCGATAGAGAACCGGCGGGAAACAGAATTCCACCGGAGAGTTCCTTCTGTAGCCATTCGTCCCGTGTCTGTATAGCGTTGTTGTGACCATCCTGGTGAACACGTGTTCGAGGCACGTCGGCAACTTCACCCACGTCTTGAGCAGTCCTTTTCCCGAGGCTGACGAGAGCGACGAACGTCCGTACGGCGTAGGTACTGAGCCCGAGTGCTTTGGGATGCTTGACGGCCGTCGACCGTGCTTGGTCCGATGAGTCGCCGGACAGTATGTCGGCACCAGTTTCGTGAAAACCACCGGTTGTGGTGGCTTCTGACGTGTAGCGACAGAGAGGTTGGGACCAGTTCTGTGGTTACACGCCACAGTACTCTCCGTGCTACCCGTACAAAGAAGTATTGTGATTAAGTGGGTGAATGCCTGTGTGATGCGGCCCCACTGGGCTCAAAAAACCTCATCCCTCCTTAATTGTGTAACTGTGCGAGTGACACAGTTGAATCTCGGTGCGACGTACTAAACATCTAGGAGGCAAAGAGATTCTAGCAGCCGAGGTTGGGACCAATGGACGATACTTCAAATCAAGATCAAGCGATCGAACTGCTCCAAGAACTCGGGCTCAAAGAGTACGAGGCCAAGTCGTTCGTGGCACTCGCACGCCGCCAGAGTGGAACAGCGAAAGATATCAGCGAGACATCTGAGGTGCCCCGGACGCGCGTCTATGACGCGATTCGAGTGTTGGAATCGAAAGGCCTCGTCGAGACCCAGCATTCGAGCCCGCAGGTGTTTCGTGCTGTCTCCATCGACGAGGCTGTCAACACACTCCAGACCGAGTATGTAGAGCGCGCGGAATCACTCCGAGACGCACTGAGCGGGCTCGAACCGACTGATGATGAAACCGTCACCGAAGCCACTCACGAGGTGTGGGCAATTTCGGGTGATCAGGGTATCACGAGTCGGACCCAGCAGTTGATCGAGGGGGCGACCGACGAGGCGATCCTCGTTATCGGGCACGAGAGTATATTCACCGACCAGTTGGCCGAGCAGCTGCGGGCGGCTAAAGGACGGGGCGTCAACGTTGTGGTCGGGACGGTTGATGAGGAACTCCGGATCGCGATTCAAGACGCGCTTCCGGATGTAGAAGTGTTCGTATCCGAGCTGGACTGGGTGAGTCGCTCGCCACTCCCGGGAGATGACACCGAGATCAGCCGGTTGTTACTGACTGACCGAGAGGCGATTCTGGTGAGCTCGTTCACCGAGGGCCGTTACGACGGGCGAGAACACGAACAGGGCGTGTTCGGGCGAGGATTCGACAACGGCCTCGTCGCGATTGTTCGACGGCTGATGGCTACCGGGCTACTAGTTGAGAACGACCCGAGAGAAGGCGAAGCCTGAGTAGCCCTCACTGTATACGGCTAGACTGCCATCGCATTACCGAGGGTAGCGGACGTGTCGCCGGGGCACCGACCCCGTTACAGTAGCGTGTGCAAGTCTTCACTCACCCGATCGCACGACAGCGTGCGATCGGATGAGCAATGGGTTGCACACGCTACTATCGGTCATACCCACCGAGAGCGGATTCGTCCGAAACCACGTATTACCGCGCGGTGTACCCCTGTAGTCTCTACTCCCACCGACAATATCTATATCGCGGCATTTGATTTATTGGTGAGGCAGAACACGCTTCAACGGAAATCCATAACTCCATCTCTCCTGCTTTTCGACAAATCGAACGAAAACACCACTGCATCACGATAGCGATAGCATCGACACCCCAGCTGATGCTTTGGCTCCATACACAAGACCGACTGTCGCCTCGCGACATATTCTCTCTTCACTACACAGACCTGCGAACCCGACCTCAAACGGACTTCGGTCCCGAAACCGACGTGACGCCCCAGCTGATTTTTCACCTGTCTACCACGAGTAACTGCTCTTTGAATCACTGATTCATTGATTCCGTGAGATATCGGCGTATACAGCGCCTGCAACTGGTAGGGACTACTGTCCGTCCGCTCTCCATCGAACTCTCGTCGGACGGTATCGCGAGAATCGAGAGATAGGTACGAAACTCCGATGAGTCCCCGCCCGATCGTATGCCGCCGTGTGAAGACACGTGAACGTCTGCAAACTGCTCGACGATCAAGTAGTCAGAGAGATCTGGACTCAAGTATTCAGAGATTCTTTGAATCAATTCATCAGTGATTCAAAGAATCAATAACTCACTGATCCACTGAGTCCGTGATTCAAAGCCTCTATGACTCATTGATATACTGACTCAATGAGTCATAACTCGTCTAAAACGCCCGCTTAAGCCCGATACGAATTTCAATGATTCAATGATTTTTGGATTCAAAGAGACCATCGGACGGAACTCGATGACATCTACCACGGCTAATTGACGGTATATACCACCGACAGCGCCAAAAACGTACGAGTAACCGAATTAGTGATCGGATCTCTCACCGAAAGTTCACTATGGATTTATGAATCACTGACTCAATGATCGATCGATGACGGAACTACCTGTCGGATGGGGCGTCACGCCGTCGACCGGAATCCCGACTGTCGCTTTCGGCAACCAGAAGGGGGGGACTGGGAAGACGACCGGGACGATCAACAGTGCGGCGGCCTTGGCCACCCGGGGCCACGACGTCCTCGCGATCGATATGGACCCGCAGGCGGATATGACGAAGGGGCTCGGACTGGGACCGGGCGACGACACCGATTCGTCGAATCCGAAAAACGAGCTGCCGAACGTCCTCGTCACCGACGAGGCGAACCTACTCGATGTGCTCGTCGACAACCCGCGCACGCACGATACGAGGCTCTCGGAGATCGTCGTCGAAGCCGACGAGTACGAGCACCTGAACTTCGATCTGGTCCCGAGCCACAAAGATATGGGTCTCGCTCGGGACTGGATGGACGACGCGAACGCTCGCCTCTCGCTGAAATCCGCGCTCGAAGACTTGGTCGAGGACGGCTACGAGTACGATTTCGTCCTGATCGATTGCCCTCCCGATCTGTCGGTCCTGACCGACGCGGCGTTCATCGCGGCGCAGAACGCGTTCTTGGCGGCACAAACCCAAGCGACGTCGCGAGACGCGTTAGACGATCTGTGGGATCAGCTCGAATCGATAGAGGAGAACCAAGGAATCGAGATCGCGATCGTGGGACTGCTCGCGAATATGTACCGCGACGACGGCCAATCGCGGAAGTTCGAGACCGTGTTCACCGAGTCGTTCGCCTCGATGGCACCGATTTTCAAGCTCCCGATGCGGGTCGCGATACAGCGCGCGTGGGACAACGGGCGCGACATCTTCGAGTGGGAAGACGCGAACGATCAGGACGTAGAGCGCGACCTCTTCGTCGAAATCGCCGCGACGATGGAACGCGCCTTCGGCAGAACGGAGGCGAAGGTCTGATGCCCCGAGGAATGGACGAGCGGTTCGAGGATCCCGCTGATGAAGTCGACGAAGCGGAATCAGCCGCGAATCGAACGACAGCGCGAGAGTCCGAAGAGCAAAACGCCGACGCAGGCGAGACGTCTACGCAATCGAATGGGCCGGAAGACGCGCCCGCGACCGACGGCGACGCGTCGGATCCGGACCGAGAGCCGGAGGACGAACCGCTGAACATCCGCGAAGATTGGGATCCGGCGACGATATACGTCGAGCCCGAACAGAGCGAAGACATCGAGATCGCTTTCACGCGCCTGAAAAAGCAGTTGAAGCGCGAAAACGTGACGCTGGAGAAGAACAAGCACTTCTACCGCGCGATTTTCGAGGTCGCGTTCGATGAGCACCGAGAGGAAACGAAAGCGAAAATTCGCGAAATCGCGATGCAAGACGACAATCAGTGAATCTGTGAATCACTGAGTCATTGATTTTTGGAATTCAATCGCAGAAAGGCAGAGTGGCTCCGCGTTCCGTCGGTGGTTTGGTTCTTCTAACGGTTCACGACGATAGTTCAGTAGCCATATACTTCTATACGCTATACAAACCGTCGTCGGGCCCGCCGAGGACGTTCTCGCAGCATCCTCGGCGGCGGGAGTCAGACGACGATTGTCAATCCGCTCGATTCGTCTCAGAGACGCCGATAGCGGGCGACAACGGAACTCACGTCTCTCGTTGGCGGATTTCGGCGGCGACTCGCGAGACGGTTTCGTACTCGCCGTCTCCGTACGCGATGAATCGGACGTCTTCGAGCGAACCGGGGTCGAAGGTGTCGATCTCGCGCAGAATGATTCGCGCACCCGCTTCGAGATCGAACCCCGCGACACCGCAGCCGAGCGCCGGGATTACGAGCGACTCACAGCCGAGTTCGTCGGCGCGTCGCAGCGTGTTTCGGGTGGCCTCGCGGACGCTCTCGACGGTCGCCTTTCCGTCCCCGTAATGCGGCATCGCCGCGGCGTGGATCACGTACTCGGCGTCGAGGTCGTAGGCGTCGGTGACGGCGACGCCGCCGAGATCGACCGGACCCTTCGAGACGGCCTCGCGGTTCACCGCCTCGCCGCCCGCTCGTCTGAGCGCGCCCGCGACCCCCGAGCCCATCTGGAGGCTCGTCCCGGCGGCGTTGACGAGCGCGTCCGCCGACTGCCGTGCGATGTCTCCGTGGACGACAGTAAACTCCATACACGATATCTGACCCGCGAAGAAAAAACGTCTGTGGCGTCCTTTCTCGCCGTCGGCCGAATGGACCGACCCCGGGAACCGAACTCCTCTTGTCGCGCTGGGTACTCTCGCGGGTATGAGCGATCGATCGGTGGACCGCCCGCTCTTGGAGGCTGTGGCCGCCCGAGCCGTCCGGGCCAGCGGCGACTACCTCGCGGATGCGTTCCGCGGCGACGCGGTCGAGGCGGAGTACGGCATCGATGACGTGAAGACGGCCGCGGACCGAGCCGCCGAGGAGCGCGCGCTGGGGGTAATTCGAGAGGCCTTCCCCGAGCACGCGGTTCACAGCGAGGAATACGGTCGCGACGGCGAACATCGCTACGAGTGGGTCGTCGACCCGCTCGACGGGACGAACAACTTCGCCGCCGACATCCCGCTTTTCGCGGCGGCGGCGTGCGTCCTCGACGACGGCGACCCGCTCGTGTCGGCGGTCTACGAACCCCTCCCAGACTCGCTGTATCTCGCGCGGCGGGGCGGCGGAGCGACGATCGACGGCGACCCGCTCGTCGCCGAGAACGGCCGATCGCTCCCGCACGGAACCGTCTCGTTCGTCGTCGGCCTCCCGGCGCTCCGCGACGAGGCGTATCGAGAGCAAGCCGAAGGGTTAGAAGATGCTCTCGAGGATCGCTGTAAGCGCGTCATCAACACGTGGTCGCCCTGCGTCGACTGGGGGCTGCTCGCGCGCGGATCGATCGAGGGGCTCGTCGCCTACCGACCCGACGTCTACGAGCAGTACGCGGGCGCGCTGCTCGCCGAGGAGAGCGGCGTCGTCCACAGAGTCTTCGACGTCGAGGAGGGCGGAACGGGCCTCGAAGAGCGCACGAGCGATACCGACGCGAAGGGGATCGACGGCCTCTACGTGGCGGCGACGGACCGCGAGACGTGTGACCGACTCGTCGAGGCGGCGATGACGGTTCTCGATTGACGTCGACGTGGCGATGACGGTTCCCCGGTCGCGGTCGACCCGGCGGTGAGGGTTCTCGATCGACACCGAGCGGAGAGGCCGCTCGAAACCGCCGGGTTTCAAGCGCCGTCGGTCCCTGCCGACGGCTATGGTACTCGACACTGTGATGGTGACTCTGCACGTCCTCGTGGGCGCGCTGTGGGTCGGTAGCGTCGTCTTCGTCGCCGGTGCGATCCTCCCCGCCGCCGCCGAGGGCGCGCTCGATGCGGCCCCGCTGGAGACAATCACCGACAGGTTGGTTTACCTCTCCCGCGGCGCGTCGGTCGTGATGTTCCTCACCGGCGGCCACCTCGCCGGGACGCGCTACACCGTCGAGACGCTCACCGGATCCGGACGTGGCCACCTCGTCCTCGCGATGCTCGCGCTGTGGCTCGTGCTCACCGCGCTCGTCGAGATCGGCCGGAGTCGACTCGTCGACGGCTTACAGGAGAAGCGCGTTCGGACGCCCGTCGCGGAGTCGGCGACCGTCTTCCGCGCGGCGGCCGTCGTCGGCGTGCTCCTCCTCGTCGACGCCGGACTGCTCGCTTCGGGACTGACGCTCTACTGAACCGGAAATGAACCGACTCAATCCCCGCATCCGGCTGCTGTGGATCGTCCGCTCTCTGATCACGGCTGCAGTGCTCGCCGGGATCGCCTTCGGCGTCGGCCGCGTCATCGATCCGGCGTGGCTCCCCGCGTGGGCTCCCGCGGTCATTTTCGTCGCGTTCGGCGGCCTCGGCGTGACGCTCGCCGTCCTCCGCTATCGCGTGTGGCGCTACGAGGTCCGCGAGGATTCACTCTATCTCGAACGCGGCGTGTTCACGAGGGTCCGGACGGTCGTTCCGTTCGTCCGGATTCAACACGTCGACACGTCCCGCTCGCCGACCGAGCGGTTCGTCGGTCTCGCGAGCACCGTCGTCTACACGGCGGGGTCGCGCGGTGCCGACGTATCGGTTCCCGGACTCACGCCGGACGACGCCGACGACCTGCGTGAACGGCTGAAGCGGCTGGCAATCCGCTCGGAGGGCGAGGACGCCGTCTGAGATGCCCCGAAGCCTCTCGCCGCTGTCGATTCCGTACCGCGCGTTCCAGCGCGGCGGCGGCATCGCCGTCTTCCTCGCGTTCGTGCTCAGCGGCGGCGTCACGATCCCGGGCGTCGGTCCCGCGGGCCCGCTGATCGTCCTCGGTATCGGCCTGCTCGCCGTGGCGGCACTCGTCGGCTACGAGATCGCGTACGTCAGGCGGTTCAGCTACGAACTCGCGACGGAAACGCTCGACATCGATTCGGGGGTGCTCTCGCGTCGGAACCGCGAGATCCCGCTCCGGCGGATCCAGAACGTCGACATCTCTCGGAACGTCGTCCAGCGCCTGCTCGGTATCGCGCTCGTCTCCTTCGAGACCGCCGGCGGCGGCGAGACCGAGGCGCAACTCAAATTCGTCACCTTCGAGGAAGCCAAGCGGCTCCAGCGCGAACTCGCGCGGTTGAAGCGGGAAGCCGCCGCCGAGGAAGCGACGGCCGACGGCGAGGAGGAGACGCGGGCGGTCACCGCAGAGCCCGAATCGACTGAGCTGTTCGCGCTCGATCGGAGCGAACTCGCGATCCTCGGCGCGCTGTCGGTCGATCTGCGCGTTCCGGGGATCCTCTTTCTCCTCGTCTCGACGATCGGTTCTACGGTCATCTCCACGTACCTCGAAGCGGTCCCCGGCGTCGCGCTCGCGCTCGCCGCGGGCGTGCTCGTCGTCGTCGTCGCGCTCGTCTCGTGGCTCGTCGGGGCCGCCGCGGCGATCATCGAGTACTACGACTTCCGGCTGGTTCGCTCGGGCGACGAGCTACAGTACGAACGCGGCCTGCTCCAGCGCTACGACGGCTCGATCCCCTTCGACAAGATCCAGACGCTGACGATCGCGGACAACCCGCTGAAGCGGCACTTCGGCTACGCGACGCTGTACATCGAGACGGCGGGCTACGCGCCCGGCAGTTCGGGCGGGTCCCGCGGCTCTGAGGCGGCGATCCCGCTGGCAAAGCGAGATCACGTGCTCGAACTCGTCGAGGAACTCGAACCGGTCGGCGAGGTCGATTTCGAGCGGCCCCCGCGATTGGCTCGGCGGCGGTACCTAGTCCGCTATCTACTCGTGGTCGGCGTGCTCACCGGGATCACCTACGGTGCGGAGACGCTGTTTCCGCTCCCGTTCCCGCCGTGGCTTCCCCTGCTGCTCGCGCCGCTGGCGGTACTGTTCGCGCACGCGACGTGGCGCAACCGCGGGCACTGGCTGGGCGAGCACCACGTCGTCACCCGAAACGGCGTGCTCAGACGCGAGACGAAGATCGTCCCCTACTACCGGATCCAGACGGTCATCGATTCCCGCAACGTCTTCCAACGCCGGCTGGGCCTCGCGACCGTTACCATCGACACCGCGGGGTCGCTCTCGCTCGGGGGGCAAGACGCGGCCGCAGTGGACGTGTCGGGCGCCCGGGCCGACGAGTTGCGCGAGGGGCTCGAAACGCGGCTCGAAGACGCCGTCGACGCCTACCGCGCCGGTCGCGCCGGAATCGGCTCCGAGGACGAGCCGGGAGCGAGCGATGGCGACGAGGCCGACGACTCGACGGGCGACTGGGAACGGCGCGGAGAAGAGACGTAACCGGGACGCGACCGCGGATCGGGACCAGACCGGGAATCGAGTCTCATCCGATCCTCAGTCGTCGGCGACGGCGGCGCTCACTTCGATCGATTCTCTCTGCGCCTCCTCGACCGTCGGCTTCGCCGCCTCGCTGAGGCCGGTCCACGCGAGCTCCTCCTCGTACTGGAAGGCCGCGTGATCCCGAGTGGGGTCGACGACGGTCAGCGAGAGCCAGTCGTTGTCCAAGAGCTCGGTGAGGTGGTCGTGCCCCGAGAGGACGTCGGTGACGCGGTCGACCGGCGCGTGGACGACCGTCGAGAGGCGAAGCGGCTGGTGGTAGGGCTCGTCGGCGGCGCGCATCACCGACTGCAGCGGCAGTCCGGCCAAGAGGTCGCCCCCGTTGCCTTGGTAGACGCCGACGTTTCCGATCGGGTTCTGCGTCACCTTCGATCCGCTGCCGTAGGCGGCGGTGTCGACGGTGGCGAAGTAGTACTGGGCGTTGATCCACTGGGTGACCACCATCGGCCCCGTCAGGATCGCCTCCAAGGCGTCGCCCTCGGAATCGGTGCGCCAGTCGTACGAGTGGAGGAACGAGCGCCCGGCGAGGTCCAGATCCGCCGTGAGCTCACGCCGTCCGACGACGAACCCCGCGTTCCCGGCGAGGCCCCACTCGGGGCGTGTCTCCGCCCAGTCGGCAGCGCGGCGCTTCGTCTCGCGCCCGGCGTCGTCGGGAGCGACCCCCATCGACGCCGCGCGTTCGGCGGTGGCGTCCGCGGTGGCGCTCGCGAGGTCGACCCGGAGCGCTTCGACGTCGCGCTCGTGACTTTCGGGGACGTCTCCGGCGAACAGCGTTACCTCGTCGGTCGTGGTGTTGTGCTCGCCGGCGACGAAGACGGTGTCGTCGGGAATCTCGATCCCCCGCTCGGCCAGCGCCGACTGCACCCTGTCCTCGTTGCAAATCGCCGCGAGAACGCGGGCGTTCGGACCGCCGGGGTTGCCGGCGCAGGCCCCGCAGTCTAGGCTCGACCCGAAGGGGTTGTTCTCCGTCTCGCTGGCGTGACCCGTGAACACGACAAGGCGTGCGAACTCCTCCCAGCCCATCAGCTCGAAGGCGTTCGCGGCGTACTCGACGCGCTCTTCGAACGTCATCCCTCGCGGGATCTCCCCATCGTCGGAGCCGTCGCGATCGAGCGCCGGTCGACAGAACTCGCGTGCACAGGGGGTCCGCTCGTCGATCGCGTCGAGGGCGTCGTGGACGCGCCCCGGCAGGAGCGTCCGCGCCGCGAGCGCGGCCCCGTAGCCGCTCCCGGCGGTCTCGACGAAGCTGAACGCGGTCGCGGCGTTCGACTTGAGCCCTTCGAGGACGGACTCGCCGGCCTCCAGCAGGTTCGTCCACCGCGCGTGGCGCTCGTGGCTATGCTGGTGGGCTCCCGACGGCCGGTCCTCGATCCGGTGGGCGACGTCGACGATCGGCGGACACGCGTCGGTGCCGACCGCCGAGTCGAATCCCTCATAGCGCATCGGGATGCCGAAGAACCCGGCGTAGCCGTGCGTCTCGTAGTTCCCGGCCGATTCGACGTGCCGGCGGATTACCTCAGAGCGGGTGTCGATGCAGAAGACCAACTGTGCGTCCGGGCGCACTCCATCGTCGGCCCCGTGCGGTGCGTCGTCTCCGGGTTCGTCGCCCTCCTCGCCGACGCGAGGGCTCCTCGCGGCGACTTCGTCGACGAGGCGCTCGCGGTACGTCGCCTCCCACGCGGTCAGCCACGCCTCCGCGAGCGGGGCATCGTCCGCGCCGTCCGCGCTCCCGGGAGTCGATCCCGAACCGGCCGTCGCCGCGTCGGGGACGATCGGCGCGTCGAACCGGTCCGCGAGCGTCAGCCGGACGGCCAAGTACCCGGGCAGCGTGATCGGACAGGCCGACTGCCAGACGTCGCCGTCTTCGACGCGGCGTTTGATCAGCCCGGTCCAGCCGGGGAGCGCGCTCAGGTGGTGCTCGAACGCCGACGGCCAACGGTCGCGCGGGTGATCCGTGAGGCGGTCGGCGAGCGCGTCGATCGGATCGTTCGGGAGC
The DNA here is from genome assembly GCF_037031285.1 of Halobellus sp. LT62. NCBI lineage: Archaea > Methanobacteriati > Methanobacteriota > Halobacteria > Halobacteriales > Haloferacaceae > Halobellus > Halobellus salinisoli. Next base: position 1,345,787 of record NZ_JAYEZO010000001.1, on the reverse strand, counting down.
GCCGCGATCGACGACCGATCGGGTATCTCGCGGTCGTACTGCGCGGCGGCGCGGAACGCGCAGTAGAACCCGCGGGACCGATCCGGCATCGGCCACTCGGCGGCTCCCTCGTCAAGGAACGCCGACAGCCACTTCGTCAGGACGGCATCGACCCGGTCGGACGGCGTCGTCGCCCGGTCGTCGACGTCTGGAGTCGCGTCCTCCGCCTCGGTCTCCGCGGCCGCCATCCGGTCGAGGTGCGTCTCGGGGTCGAACCCGTCGGCCTCGGGATCGCCGTACCCGTGCCGCGCTAGCGCCTCGCGCAGCCTGTCGGGGTCGATCCGACCCTGCTCCCAAGCGCGGCGGAAGACCGACGCGCTCGGGTAGCCCTGTCCCCCGTACAGGCGTTCCCCCTCCCGAACCGCCTCGTGGAAGGGTCGGTCCTCGAACCCCGAGAGCGGGTTGGCCGTCACGAACGAGTGGAGCGGCCAAGTGCGTCCGACCGCGCGTTTCGCCTGTTCGATGCTGTCGCGGATGGCGGTTTCAGTACTCATTGTAGTCCTCCGTGGCGGTCAGAAGCGTCGCAGACGGCGGCCGGGTCGCGTTCAGCAGCGCCACGTAGAGCCGACGGCTGCGCCGGTACGCGCCCGTCTCGATCGCGAAGTAGGCGAGGAGGAACGCGGCGGCCACGACGGCGTGTCCGACCGTCAGTTCGGCCGGTGCGGTGACGAGCGGCACGTCGCGCAGGACCGCCCCGACGGCCCGGTAGGCCGCTCCGTACAGCGCGATCGCCGGGAGGAACACGAGCGGGACCGCGGCGATCCGGACCGACGCGGACAGTGCGGTCTGCGAGAGCGACGTCCGCGCCGCGTGCAGCGTCGTCAGGACCACGATCAGCAGCAGCAGCGCGCCGCTGTCGAATCCGGTTCCTTTGCCGGTTACCGCGGCGAACACCGCGCCGCCGGCGATCGCCGAGAGGAGCGTCACCGCGACGCCGCCGGGACCGAGAGCGCCGTCGTCGGAGTCCGCGGTCGGGCTCGTCCGCTCGACTCGGCTCCCCGCCGAGAGGAACTTGTAGGCCTTGTAGAACCCGTGGAGGATCAGGTGCGTGATCGCGGCACCGAAGAAGCCGAGTCCGGCCTGCATAATCATGAAGCCCATCTGCCCGACAGTCGAGCAGCCGAGACGGCGTTTGACGTCGGTCTGGACCGACTTCAGGAGCTTCCCGCCCAGCGCGCTGACCGCGCCGACGAGGACGATAGCGAGCATCACCGACGGCTCCGCGGTGACGACGGGCGAGAACCGGAGGAGCAAGATCCCGCCGGCGTTGACGAACCCCGCGTGCATCAGCGCCGATGCGGGCGTGGGGGCGGTCATCGAGCCGAGGAGCCAGCCGTGGAACGGCAGCAGCGCCGACTGGATCATCGCCGCGAGGACGAGCGTGCCCGAGACGGCGAACGCCGTCGTCGCGGGCAGCGACTCGCCGGCCGCGGCGAACCCCGCGACGGTCGTCGCGCCCGTCTCCCACCACAGGACCGCGATGGAAACAGCGAGAAGCGCGCTGCTCGCGAGGAAGTACCGGCGGGCGAACCGCGCGGCCGACTGCGCCTGCGGCCAGCCGCGAACGTGGCCGATCAGGTCGGCCATCACGAGTCCCATCGCCAGCCACGCGGCGGCGAAAAGCAGCGCGTGGTCCGCGGCCGCCAGCACCATCACGACCAGCGTGAAGCCGAACGTCCGGCCGAAGAACCGCTCGATCCCGTGGGACCCTGCCATATACCGGCGCGAGTAGCTGTTGACGATGCCGGCGAAGAAAGTCACGACGGCCCACAGGAGAAGCGTCAGCCCGTCGATAGCGAACGGACCCACAGACGGGAGCGACGTCCACCATCCGAGGGCCTGACCGACGGTCCCCCCGAGGCTTGCGACGAACAGCGCCCACGTGAGTCGCGTGACTGCGACGGGCGTTAGCGCGTCCGTTTGCGGTTCCCCGCCCGGTAACTCTCCGATTGTCGTCGGTTGCTTCTGTCCTGTCATCCTTTGGTGTCTGGGCGATCTGCCAGTCCGCCCGACGACCTACCCCGGTCGTCAGTTGCAGTGACAGATCTTCTCGCCAGATTCGAGAACAGACTGACTATTAAATCCACCTATTCCGAACAGATTGTTCACTAGAAAGAGAGTTATAGAACATTATGTTCCCAATTCCCGGCGAGAGGTCAAACCGCGGCGTCGACGCCCCTGTCGCCCTGCTGCGGCGCTCGACTCAGACAGCGGCCGAGAGCTACCTGTCGATCCGTCCAGCGACGATGCCGAGACGGCTAAGAAGAATCGAACTCGCCGAACGGTTTCGTCTCGTGGCTGCGGACGAGCACCTCGTCGGCCACTGTCAGCCCCATCTCCAGTAGCTCTTGGGCGACGGGAGTGATGTCGTCGTCCGTCTCCCCGACCACGGTGACGAGGAGGTTCCGCTCGCCGGTGACGAGTTCCTGTACCGAGACGACGCCGTCAATCTCGAGGATGTCCGGGATGAGGTCGCCGCGTTCCGGGATCGAGGCCGTGCAGAACAACAGCATCCGGAGCGGGTAGCCGGAGGCCTGATAGTCCACGTCTGCGCTGTAGCCCTTGATCATCCCGTCAGATTCGAGCCGCTGGATCCGCTTGCGGACGGTGCTGCCCGACGTCCCGGTCCGCTCGGCGATGTCGCCAGAGGACGTGTTTCGGGCGTCCTCTTGGAGCGCGTGGAGGATCGCTCTGTCGACGTGGTCGATCTCGTCTTCGGCCATAGCAGGGTGTTCGCGGGTGACGGACTAAGGAACTTCGCTCCTCGGTCGGCCGGACGGGTCAGTCCGTTCTCGGCACCGCGTACGCGCCGGCGACGAAGAACGCCGCCGCGAGGACTGCGACCACGACGAGGTTCGGAAGCGCAGCCGTCGTCGCCTCGGGATACGTCACTGCGCGAATCCCCCGCGCGACGTAGGTCAGCGGCGACAGCCCGAGTGCGGGGCGGAACCACGCGGGCAGCAGATCCGGGGTGACGAACGTCTCCGAGAGGAACAGGAGAGGAAGCGCGACGGCGTTCGAGGCCGCGATGACGCCGTCTTGGGAGTCGGCGACGCGTCCGATAATCGCGCCGAGTCCGCAGAAGAGCACGACGCCGAGGGCGACGAACGGGACGACGAGCAGCGTCGCGGGCGTCGTCGGGACCGCCGTGCCGGTGACGAGTACAGAGAGCGCGAGCAGGAGGAGCGCCGCGGCTCCGATCACGGCGACGTTCACGAGCGACTGCGCCAAGAGCCACTCTCCCCGCGTCAGCGGCGTCGTCGCCAGTTTCTCGAAGCGGCTCCCCTCGCGGTAGCGCGCGACCGTGCTACCGATCCGCGACAGCGGCGTGAACAGCACGACGACGGCGAGGTAGCCCGCGATGTAGTAGCCCTTCGGCTCCGCGAAGAGGCCGCCGCCCGTCGGTTGCGTCTGCACCAGCGCCCCGAAGATCACGACGATGATCGCCGGGAAGAAGAAGGTGAAGAAGACCGCCGTCCGCCGCCGCAGGAAGGCGTGCCACGACGCGACGAACTCCGCGCGGATCCGTCGGCGGCGGCTCATCGCTCTCTCCCCCGAGCGGAGCCGGACGCGTCGTCGCCCACATCGGCGATGTCACCGTCGTCAACACCGGAGATGTCACCGTCGCCAGCGCCGACGAACCCCTCATCGCCCGCCGCGAACCGCTCTCCGGTGAGTTCGAGGTAGACGTCTTCGAGGTCGGGCTGTTTCCACGTCAGCGACTCGAACGCGATACCGCGGGATTCGAGTGCGCTCACGACGTCGTCGATCTCGCGGGGCCCCACACCCTCGACGGACAGGACGCCGTCGGTCATCGAGGTCTCGAACGGGAAGCCGGCGTCGTCAAAGGCCAAGTTCGAGCGGGCGCGCTCGCTCTCGACGACGAGGCGACTGCGACCGCCGTGTTCGTCGATGAGGTCGGTCGGTCGGCCGACGGCGACGAGTCGGCCCTCGCTCAGGAACCCGACGCGGTCGGCGAGCCGTTCGACCTCGGCCATCGAGTGGCTCGTCAGGAACACGGTCGTTCCGCCGGCGGCGAGGCCGTCGAGCAGCGACCACAGCGCGCGGCGGCCCGCCGGGTCGATTCCGGTCGTCGGCTCGTCGAGAAAGAGCACGTCCGGATCGTTCACGAGCGCGATTGCGACGCAGACGCGACGCTTCTGACCGCCCGAAAGCGTTTCGTACCACTGCTCGGCGGTCTCGCTATCGATGCCGACGTCCGAGAGGACGCTCTCGGGGTCGCGCGCCACGTCGTAGCGCCCGCCGTACTGCGCGAGGAGTTCGCGGGGCGTGAGTCGCGCGGCGGGCGAGAACGACTGCGGGAGGAGTCCGATCTTCGACTTCTCGACGGTCTCGGGGTCGCGTCCGAGAACGGACACCGCCCCGTCGATATCAGTCGTTCCGGTGAGCGCGCGGACCAGCGTCGTCTTTCCCGCGCCGTTCGGGCCCACGAGACCGAACACTTCCCCCCGACCGACGTCGATCGAGACGCCGTCGAGCGCCGTCACGTCGCCGTAGGACTTCCGGACCCCGTCGGCGACGAGTGCCGCTGTCATACCACTCACTGGGTACCGTCGGCTGGTAAGCCGTTCGGATCCGACCGACCGGCGGCAACCTCCGTTATGCGACAACTGTCGTTGTCTCGATCGATCGGCCGAACCGTCCTTGTGTGTGCGTCCCGTTGTTCCCGTATGGACAGTCGCCGCAGACGGCAGTTCCTCCGAGCCGGCTTCGCCGCGGGACTCGCGTCGCTCGCGGGATGTGCAGGAGTCGAAGCCCCACAGAGTGGGGACGACTCGGACGGATCGGGGCAATCTGCGACCCGATCGGAAACATCGGATTCGAGCGGCGACGAGCGCCCCCCTCGAATTCCGACGCCGACCGAGACGGACAGCCCGCGCCCCGACCTCACCGACCCCTCGGTCGCACTCGAACCGGTCGCGACGGGGTTCGCCGCGCCGCTCGATTTCGTCGCGCCCGCCGGGACCGACCGACGCTTCGTCGTCGATCGCGACGGTCGGATCTGGGAACTCACCGACGGCGGTCGGCGGGATGCGCCCCTCGTCGACCTCTCAGAACGCGTCCTCCTCGGCGGCGAGCGCGGGCTTCTCGGCGCGGCCGCCCATCCGGATTTTTCCGAAAACGGCCGGCTTTACGTCCGCTACAGCGCCGAGTCTCGCGAGGGGACGCCGAGCAATTTCAGTCACACGGCCGTCCTCGCGGAGTTGACTGTCGATCCCGACCCGGCTGTGGCCGACGCCGACTCGGCTGTGGCCGACGCCGGCGCGGCTGAGGACGACCCCGACGAGCGGACCGTCCTCGAAGTCCCGCAGCCGCAGTCGAACCACAACGCCGGCGCGCTCGCGTTCGGCCCCGAGGGATACCTCTACGTCGCGTTCGGCGACGGCGGTGGGGGTAACGACGTCGGGACGGGTCACGTCGACGACTGGTACGACGCCGTCGACGGCGGGAACGGACAGGACGTCACGGAGAACTTGCTCGGGAGCGTCCTCCGGATCGACGTGGACGGCCGCGGGGGCGTCGCCGGAAGCAGTGCAACCGCGGGCGACGACGAGAAGCCCTACGCGATCCCCGAGGACAACCCGCTCGTCGGTCGTGAGGGACTCGACGAACAGTACGCGTGGGGCTTTCGGAACCCGTGGCGGCTCTCGTTTCACGGCCGGGACTGCTACGTCGCCGACGTCGGCCAGAACGCGTGGGAGGAGCTGAACCTGCTCGAACGCGGCGGCAACTACGGCTGGAACGTCCGCGAGGGTGCGCACTGCTTTCGAACTGACGAGTGCCCGACCACGACCCCGAACGGCGAGCCCTTCGTCGACCCCGTCGCGGAGTACCCCCACGACGGCGAGGACGTCTCAGGCGTGTCGATCATCGGCGGGGTCGTCGCCGCCGACGACTCGGTCGGTGCGCTGCGTGGCGCGTACGTCTTCGCGGATTTCGTTGCACGGGGGCGGTTGTTCGCGGTCGACCCCGGCTCGACCCCGCCGTGGGACATCGTTCCCGTCGACGTTGCGGACGACGACCTCGGACGATTCGTCCTCGGCTTCGGACGCGATCAGCGTGGCGACGTCTACGTCCTCACGACCGAGGAGAGCGACGGCGGCGGCGAGACCGGATCGGTCGCTCGGCTCGTCTCACCCTGAACACCCCGACGAGCGCGTTACGAATTCGACTCCTCGTCGCGGTCACCTGAATCGTCGGGGCGATCCTCCGATGCGTCGTCGTGACTCTCCGATGCGTCGCCGTGACTCCCCGATTCCTCATTCTCGGGCGTATTCGACGCGTCATTCTCTGACGAATCTGATGCGTCGGCATCGGCTTCCGACCCCGACCGCCCGTCTACCTCGTCCTTGATCGATGCGAGTTCGGCTTCGACGTCCACGGCCGGCGAGTCGTCGCCAGTCTCGGTTCCACCGGGTTTCCGTCCGTCGTCAGAACCCGATCCGTCGGCAGAATCCGGTCCGTCGGCAGCCCCCTCCGATTCGCGCGCGTCCCGGACGCTGATTTCGACGCCGCTAGCCTGCGTTGTCGCGTCCGAGACCGATGAGTCGCGCTCGCCGGACGCCTCGGCGAGCCGACCTGAGACCTCATCGGAGAGCCGTCGGGCGTCTTCGAGGAGCGTTCTGGACGACTCCTCTTCGGGGAGATCCGCCTCCGACAGCGCGGTCTGCAGCTCCGAGAGCGCCCGTTCGACGCCGGAGACGGCCCCGCGGCCGACGCCCGCGACCCCGTCGCTCAACCGCGCTGCCGACGACCGATCCGCGCGGTCGGAGCCGTCGAACGCAGATCGTTCCGGATCGGCGAGCCGAAGCGCCCCGCGGAGGAGTTCCAGCGACTGGATCGTCGCTTCGAGCGTCGCGACGAGCGTCGGCAGCGTGTGCTGTTCGGTGAACCGGAACAGCTCCGAAAGCGACGGCGGACGCGGAGGACTCGATCGACGCGGGGAATCCGTTCGTCGGGGTCGCGTTCGTCGGGATCGGCGGTCTGGGGGCGCATCGGTGCTATTCTCCCCGGAAGCTCGTCCGTCACGCTCCGAATGTGTTCCCGACGACGCGTCGGTCTCATCGAGTTCGGATCGAAGCGCCGAGAGCGTCGCTTCCAACTCGGCGACGAGCGCCCGGAGGTCCTCCTCGGAGTCGCGTGGGGCCATACTCGGCGTAGGGTTCGCGCGGTCAAAAACGTGTGCGCCGGAAAGCGACTACTCGATCGACGAGCCGAGCGAACCGTGCTAGCGGAACCGACCGGGTTTCGAGTGGAATCGACCGGACTCCTAGTCGAACCGACCGCGATCCTACCGGAATCGACCGCGCTCGTACTGCTTCGGCCACTCGATGTCGACGCCGAGTTCGTGGGCGGCTTCGAGCGTGAAGTAGGGGTTTCGGAGGTGCTCCCGGCCGAGAATCGCCAGATCAGCGCGCTCGTTCCTGATCAGTTGATCAGCCTGCTCGGGCGTCGTGATCCCGCCGACGGCCCCGACGGCCGCGTCCGTGGCCTCGCGTACGCGCTCTGCGTACGGGACCTGATAGCCGGGACCGCTCTCGGGGACCCGTTGCTCGGGGTGGATGCCCCCCGAACTGACGTCGATCAGATCGGCTCCGGCCTCGGCGAGCAGGGGTGCGAGCCGCGCGGAGTCCTCGAGGTCCCACGAGGGACGATCCGGGAGCCAGTCTGTCGCGGAGATCCGCACGAATACGGGGCGGTCGTCCGGCCACGCCTCGCGCACCGTCTCGACCACTTCCAGCGGGAAACGAGCGCGGTTCTCGAAATCGCCGCCGTACTCGTCGTCGCGCTGGTTGGTGACCGGTGAGAGGAACTCGTGGAGGAGGTATCCGTGTGCGAGGTGAACCTCCGCGATCTGAAAGCCGACGTCGAGCGCGCGTTCGGCGGCGAGACGGAACTGCCCTCTCACGCGGTCCATATCGTCGCGGGTCATCGCCCGCGTGGGAACCGGTTCCCCCTCGGCGTGCGGGTAGGGCTCGGCGCTCGGCGCGAGCACTTCCCAGCCGCCGTCGTCGAGCGAAATCGGGTCGCCCCCGTCCCACGGCGGCGTCACGCTGCCCTTTCGCCCGGCGTGCGCGAGCTGTATTCCGGGGACGGTGCCGCGCTCTCGCATAAACGCGACCGTCTCCCGCAGGGCGTCGGCGTGGTCGTCGGACCAGATGCCGAGGTCGCCCGGCGAGATGCGACCCGCCGGCGAGACGGCGGTCGCTTCGGTCATTACGATTCCGGCCCCGCCGACGGCGCGGCTCCCCAAGTGCACGCGGTGCCACTCGGTCGCGAACCCGTCTTCGGCGGAGTACTGACACATCGGCGATACCATCACTCGGTTCGGGACCGTCGTCCCGCGGAGGTCCAACGGCGTGAACAGCGACTCGGTCATCGCCGGAACATCGGTTCGCGCGAGTAAACAGTTGACGTCCGCGGTCGGTCCGCGGACGGTCCGCCACGACGCGGTGGACAGACGATCGCGTCCGTCCCATTTTGTTTTAGGCTGACCAAAAGTGTTTTATTCGCCCCCCGATCACTCTCTGGTGATGAACGGAACGGATGCCGTCGAAGGAGACGGCGGGAACGAACTCGATTCTGAGGAACCGACGGCGGTGGCGACGAACGTTTCGGCGCACCAGTCCTCGCCCGAGCGCGTCGTCTTCACGGAGAGCGGCAACTGCGACGGGTGGATCTCGATCGACGCGGATCTCGCGAGTCGCGTTCGCCGGTAATACGGTCGACCGGTTTCGCCGATAACAACGACCGACTGCGGGTTCGACGCTCCGACTGCGTGACTTATTCGACGACGAGCGTGTCGTCTTCGAGGTAATGCTCGATGTGGTGTGCGGCATCCTCGACGTCGATGAGGTTCTCGCGAAGCATATGCGCGGTCGTCGGGTCACCGAGGTTCTCCGCGAGTTCGACGTGGTCTCGGAGCGTCTCGATAATGTCGCCGTACATCTCCATATCGTTGCGGAGCGACGTGCGGATGTCGTAGACGTCCTCGTCTTCGGGCGTCACCGCTGCCTGCTCCTCCAGCACACCCATACCGGCGACCGGCACGCCGCCGAGCGCCTGCGCTCGTTCGGCGAGTTCGTCGGCGAATTCTTCGGCCTCTGCGGCGGCCTCACCGAGGAACAGATGGAGGTCGCGGAACTCCGCGCCCTCGACGTTCCAGTGGTGCTTCTTCAATTGGTGGTAGAGGACGTACGTCGACGCGAGATCCGTGTTCAACGCGTCGACGAGCTGCGTCGCCTTCTCCGCGTCGACCCGGAGCGCCTCGCTTCCCTCGACTTCGCCCGCGTGCTGTCGGACCGTCTTCTGTGTGCTCATTGCGCCTTCACGTTGGTTCGCCAGTGACTTAATACTTCGACCTGAACAAAAATGTTTTTTCCAAACGAGAATAAAATATATTCATATCGAGGCAAGCGGGTCGACGTCGTCGACGCGGTTCGTCCGCAGCGGCGTTCGCGTCCCGGGACTCCCGTCGACCCCGCTCAGTCAGTCGCGATTTCGATGTCACCGACGGGGTGGCTCAGTTCTACGATCGTTCCGTCGTGGCGGCATCGTTCGAGCGCGTGCTTGGCGTCCATTCCGGCCTCGTGCGGCGTGCGTGCGGCACCGACACCGACCTTGAGTTCGACCCCCGCCTCGGCCTCGACGTGGTCGATCGCCTCGCGGTAGTCGTCGGCGTCCATCGCCGGACAGATCGAGATGATGTTGTCGCCGCCGACGAAGAAGGAGAGCGCGCCGTACTCCTCGCGGAGGTACCGCATCAGCGCCGCGTACCCCTGCTCGATCCGGATGAACGAGTCGAACTCGTTGAGCCGATCGGTGTACTTGCCGGTGGCGTCGTTGACGTCGAAGTGTGCGATCTGGACGTCCCCTTGGGTCCGATCGGATTCCGAAAGGAACTCACCCGCGAGCACCTCGCGGCGATCGCCGTCTTGGGCTGATCCGGCGCGCTGGAGTCCGGCAGTCGCCGTTTCGAGCGCTTCGACGGGCGAGGCGTCGATGCCGATACTGAGGCTGATCGTCACCGGGTAGCGGTTCCCGATCGTCTCCTGTAAGAGCGCGTGATCCGCCGCGTCCAGTCCGTTCGTGATCGCCACCATATTGTCGAACCGCGTGAAGAACACGTACCCGTCGCGGCTGCCGACGAACTGCGCCAAGTCCGCGAAGAGTCGAGACTGCAGCGTCTGCAGATCCATCTCGCGGCGCGGTTCCGGCGTCACCGTCCACGGCCCGTAATTGTCGATCTGAACGAGAGTGAGCTGGGAGTTCGTCACATCCGTTCCGTGGGACCTCGCGTATATGCCTCTTTCCGTATCAGATTAGATCACCGTCTCATAATTGGGATGATATCGAAACAATCCGTAAATATCGGGAGATATCCGGAGATTTGATGAAACACCACTAACCCGACACAACGGTTACTGGCGTACAGACCGAGAGACTCACCGAGGCAATACGATGGGAAAACAGATTCTGATGGTCGTCGGTGACTTCGGCGAAGACTACGAGACGATGGTCCCGTATCAGGCCCTAGAGATGGTCGGCCACGACGTCGACGCTGTCTGTCCGGAGAAGGAGGCCGGGGACACGGTCAAAACCGCGATTCACGACTTCCGAGGCGATCAGACGTATCTCGAAACGCGCGGGCACGACTTCGCGGTGAACGCGACGATGGACGAGATCGATCCCGCAGACTACGACGCACTCGTCGTTCCCGGCGGTCGAGCGCCGGAGTATCTCCGGACCTACGACGAGGTGTTGGATACCGTCCGGCACTTCTTCGAGACCGACAAGCCCGTCGCGGCGGTCTGTCACGGCCCGCAGATTCTCGCCGCCGCGGGGGTCCTCGACGGCTACGAGATGACCGCCTATCCGGCGGTCCGCGCGGAGGTCGAGGCGGCGGGCTGCTCGTGGGTCGACGAGGTGACCGTCGACGGCAACCTCGTCACCGGGCAGGCGTGGCCCGACCACCCCGAGTGGCTCGCGGCGTTCTTAGACCTCCTCGGCACGGAGATCGAAGCGGGCGAACCCGCCGCTGCCGACGATTGAACTCGACTGCTCGATCGCCGGGACTCGTTGCCGCCGGTCGACATCTCACGCGGACCTCCACGAGGCGTGGTACCGTCTGACAAAGATTTATATCTAATCGTGGCGTTCCCGTTCGTATGGACAGTCAGCCGAACAGTCCGTACGTCTACTCCGAGGAGATCTCGGAACCAGCCGAACCGTACGTCTCACACGACGAAGTCGAAGAACAGACCCTTCCGGATCCGGAGGGCCGAGACGTGATCATCGCCGACGGACAGGCGATGAGCTTCCGCGCGTATCACCGGCGCTGAGTGCGTACTGGACTGATTCTCGAATCGGAATTCTTCGAGGCGTAACTCCTCGAAGCGGCCCGTTCAGAACGCGTCGCCGTGGACCGTCGCGTCCGCGTGCAGGCCCTCTCGGAGCGCCGAGTGGACGTGACAGATTCCCTTCGCGCGATCGAGGATCTCCGCGAGCGTCTCCTCGTCGAGGTCGGCCTCGACGTAGATGTCGAATCGGATCGCTTCGAGGTCATCGTCCTCGTCGAGGTCGGCGTCCGCGTCGATCTGGACCTTCCCGAGGTCATCGTGACCCCGCTGTTGGCCGCCGACGCGGAACGCGGGCAGGAAACAGGACGCGTAGTCGGCGACGAGCACGGAGTTCGGGTCCGGTCCCGACTCGCCGAGCGCGTCGATCGTGAGCTCGAAGTCGCCGACTTGGCTGGTACTCGCGAACCCTTCCTCGCTGACTGTCGAAGTCTGAATGTCGCTCATTCCGTCCGGAAGAACGGATGGGTGCGTCCTAAAGGTTGCCGACCGGGTCGTATTCGCCCCGACCTGCGACGGAGGGCGGATCGCTCGGGGCCCCGACTGCTCGTCGGCTTCGATCGCTTCCGCGCGCTATTCGAGCGTGAACGACTCGTCGCCGTCGAGGGCGTGGACCTCCGCGTTGGAGCCGGCGGCCTTCACCTCGCGGACGAAGTCGTCGGTGTCGATCTCGATCGGCGGGAACGAGTCGTAATGCATCGGGAAGACGTAATCGACGTCGAGCCAGTCGGTCGCGATCGCCCCCTGAACCGGACCCATCGTGAAGTGATCGCCGACCGGGAGCGCCGCGGCGTCGGGCTCCAGATACGGCCCGATCACCTCTCGCATCTCCGTCATCAGGCCGGTGTCGCCGGCGTGATAGAACGTCGTCGCGTCCGCGTCGGACTCTTGGGTGGGCTTCTTGTCGCTGATGAGGAAGCCGACGGGGGTGCCGAGGCTGTGTTCGTAGCCCGTGTTGAGCCCGTTCGTGTGGTCCGCGCGGTGCATCGTCACGAACGCCTCGCCGCACTCGACGGTGCCGCCCATGTTCATCCCGATGCTCTCGGAGAAGCCGACTTCCGCCTCCATATAGCCGGTCATCTCCGGGACGCCGACGACCGTCGCGTCGGTAAACGCCCCGGCGTCGGCGATGTGGTCGGCGTGGCCGTGGGTGAGGAGCAGGTAGTCGGGCGTCTCGACGTCGTCCGCGGAGAGGCTCGTCTTCGGGTTGTCGAAGAACGGGTCGATCAGGAAGGTGGTGCCGTCGACGTCGACGTGCCACGTGGAGTGGCCGTGCCAAGTGAGTTCCATCGTCATCGTCCACCTCGATATTCTACCGGATCGACAATAAAGCGTACTGTCGAGGTGCGTGGGTTTGCCCGGCGGCGAACGGTGGGGAGCGGTGACGGACGTCGATCGGAGCCGACGGGATAGCAACGTCGATCGGAGCCGACGAGATAGAAAGAACGAAACCGAGCGCGGACGACCCGACGCGTATGCACACGGTCAGATTCAGAGATCCCGCGGGATCGATCCGAGCGGGCGAGTGGCACGGCGACAGCGTCTCCTTCGGCGGGGAGACGCACGACCTCGCGGACATCGACGTCCTGCCGCCGTCGGAGCCGACGAAGATCGTCTGCGTCGGCCGCAACTACGCCGACCACGCCGCGGAGATGGATAACGAGATCCCGGATCGACCGCTGTTGTTCCTCAAGCCGCCGAACGCGCTCTCGGCGCACGGCGACACGGTGACGCTGCCCGCCCGAAAGGAACGGATCGATCACGAGGCCGAGATGGCGGTCGTCATCAGCGAGGCCGCGCGGAACGTCGACGCCGACGACGCGATGGAGTACGTCGCCGGGTTCACGTGCCTGAACGACCTCTCGAACCGCGACGATCAGCGTCGAGAGACGAACTGGGTTCGCGGGAAGGCCTTCGACAACGCAGCACCGACGGGGCCGGTGCTGGCGACGCCCGACGAGGTGCCGGACGACGCGAGCATCGAACTGCGCGTCAACGGAGAGACGCGGCAGTCGTCCTCGCGCGATCACCTCGCCTTCTCGGTGCCGGACCTCATCGAGGAGATCACGACGTACCTCACGCTCGAAGCGGGCGACGTCATCGCGACCGGTACGCCCGCCGGCGTCGGCCCGCTCGAAGACGGCGACACCGTCGAGGTCGAGTTGGAAGGCGTCGGCGTCCTCGAACACGACGTCCGAATCCCGTAGCGCCGGCGCAATCGAAAAATCAGCCGTTCGCGGCCGTTTCCTCGGCGACGAAGGCGTCGAGCACTCGATCCGTTTTCCCCTTCCGTGAGAGCACCGTGACGATGTCGTCGCGGCGGATCACGGTCGTCCCGTGCGGCGTCAGCACCTGATCGTCGCGCTCGATCGCGATCACCAGCGAGTCCTCGTCGAGAACGTCGCTTTGCACCGCCTCTTCGAGCGACTGGTCGACGATCGGCGCGTCGGCTTGGACGGTCACGTCGACGACGTTCGCGTCGCCCGCGAGGCTGATGAAATCGGTCGCCTCGCTCGCCGGACGATCCTCGTCAGGGCCGAACGGCCCGTACGGATAGCCCACCTCCGCCTCGACGAGCGTCTCGTCTTCGATTTCGATCCCGAGCTTCGAGAGGGCCCGCGTGATTCGGCGCAACGATTCGGTGTCGGCCCCGACCGCGACGATGTGGAGGTTTCGCCGACCGGTCATCAGCTCTCGGACGTTGATGACGCCCGGGATCACGCCGGCCTCCCGCGCGAGCGTCTTCCGTTCGGACACCGGTGCGTTGCAGACGTAGAGGTTCGTCAAGTGCCCTTCAGCCTGCTCGAAGTCGACCTGTGCGGTGTAGCCGCGGATGATGTCGTGTTCTTCGAGCTGTGCGATGCGGTTCCGGATCGTTCCGGGGGAGACGCCCACCGCGTCGGCGACGGTCGGCGCGGAGGTGTTCCGCGCGTCACGCATCAGCTCGTAGATGATGCGCCGGTCGATTTCATCGAGCCGATAATCCATACGACGTGAACGTGGGGCGACCACTTTACTGTAGTCGACTGAGCCCGAATACATAACAATCCCGATTTCATTACTCATAGAGTAGAATTTAGATGTATATTTGCGGATTCAACAATCTGATCGGAAATATTATGTGTTCTCCCTGAAGATCCTCTCGTATGGCTCGCATCGCAACCACGGACGCCAACCGAATCGGATTCACTGCCCGTCCACGGTCGGAGGGGAGCCGATGACGATACTCGATCACGTACTCCTCCCCATCGCGAGCGAGGAGGATGCGATCTCGACGTGCGAGGCGATCGAACCCCACCTCTCGAACGTGGGGCGCGTCACGGCGATCCACGTCATCGAGAAGGCCGAGGGAGCGATCGACAAAGCACCCATCGGAAAGCGCCGCGAGGACGCCGCGGCGTTTCTCTCGGTGGTCGAAGAGCGGATCGGCGACGAGGTCGTCGTCGAGACGCGGACGGTGTTCGGCCGCAGCGTCGTCGAGGCGATATTCGACACGGCGACCGAGGTCGACGCCACGGCCGTCGCGTTTCGGCCGCGGGGAGGGAATCGAATCGCTCGGCTGCTCGCGGGCGACACCGCCACGAACATCGTGACGAATCCGGCGGTCCCGGTCGTTTCGCTGCCGTTGCGGAGGGACGACTGAGATGGTGTCGCCCGCGCGTCGACGGACGTCCACAACTCGGAGGGCGGCGCTGTGAGCGACGAAGAGCTCGCGAAGGACCTCGGCTTGGTCTCGGCGATGACGATCGGGATCGGGACGATGATCGGGGCGGGAATCTTCGTGCTCCCCGGCGTCGCCGCCAGAGCGGCGGGACCGGTCGTCGTCGTCTCGTTCGTCGTCGGCGGCGTCATCGCGATGGTCAACGCCCTCTCGATCTCGGAACTCGGGACGGCGATGCCGAAAGCGGGCGGCGGCTACTACTTCGTCAACCGGGCGCTCGGTCCGCTGTTCGGTTCGATCGCCGGGCTCGGCGACTGGATGGGATTGGCCTTCGCCTCCGCGTTCTACAGCATCGGGTTCGGTCAGTACCTCGCCACGCTCCTCCCGGTTCCTGGCGCGTTCATCCTCACCGACATCCAGGTCGGCGCGTTGATCGCCGGTGCGGCGTTCGTCCTCGTGAACTACGTCGGCGCGAAAGAAACCGGCGGCATCCAGACGATCATCGTCTCGGTGTTACTCCTAATCCTCACGCTGTTCGCGGTCCGTGGATGGCTCTCGTTCGACTTCGCGACGCTGACCGGCGACGGCGGACTGGCCCCGATGGGGTACGGAGCGATTCTCCCCGGCACCGCGCTGGTGTTCGTCTCGTTCCTCGGGTACGCGAAGATCGCCACGGTCGCAGAGGAGTTGAAGAACCCGGGCAGGAACCTCCCGATCGCAATCATCGGCAGCGTCGCGCTCGTGACCGTCATCTATGCGATTCTCGTCAGCATTATGCTGGGCGTGGTCCCGTGGCCCGACTTGAGCCAGAGCGCACCGCTCACGCAGGCGACGGAGGCGGCGTTTCCCGGCGGCTGGTCCGGTATCGCGGTCACGATCGTCACCGCGGGCGCGCTGCTCGCGACGGCCTCCAGCGCCAACGCGTCGATCCTCGCATCCGCGCGGATCAACTTCGCGATGGGACGCGATCAGATCGTCACCGACTGGCTCAACGAGATCCATCCGCAGTTCGCCACGCCGTACCGCTCGATCCTCGTCACCGGTGGACTGATTCTCGCCTTCATCGTGGCACTCGGGCAGGACCTCGAAATCCTCTCGAAGGCCGCGAGCGTGCTTCACCTCGTCGTGTACGCGCTGATGAACGCCGCGCTCATCGTCTTCCGCGAGACCGACGACCCCGAGTACGATCCCGACTTCACGGTCCCGCTGTATCCGATCACGCCGATCGTCGGATTGGTGCTCTCTCTCGGACTGCTGGCGTTCGTCGGGACGCGCGAGCTCGCGCTGTCGGCCGTGTTCGTCGTCGGGGCGATCGTGTGGTACTTCGCCTACGCGCGAAACCACACGACGAGTGAAGGACTGCTCTCGAAGTATATCCGAACGCGTAGCGGAGAGCTCCCACCACCAGTCGTCGACGCAGCCGAAACCGTCGCGCCCAACGGCTCGGGGGAGTCGGAGTCGACGTCGACCGTGATGGTCGCGCTCTCGAACCCGCGGACCGAACGGGCGCTCGTGACGCTCGCGAGCGCGCTCGCGTCGACCAACGATTCCCGCGTGCTGGCGACGCACGTGATTCAAGTCCCGGATCAGACCTCTCTGGCGGCGGCCGCCGAACGGCGCGAGCAGATCGCGTCGGAGTCCGAACAGCTCCTCGAAGACGCCCGCGGGCACGCCGAATCGTTCGGTGTCCCGGTCGAGACGCGAACCATCCTCTCACATCAGGGAGCGACAGAGGTGTTCGACGCGGCGCGAGAACACGACGTCGACGCTGTCGTTATGGGATACGGCGGTGCGCGGTTGGGCGGCGGACGCGCCGAGGGCGCGCTCGCCGGCAATCCCCCGTGCGACGTGCTCGTGCTCAACGAGCGACAGTTCGATCCCTCGGAGGTCCTGCTCCCGACCGCGGGCGGATACTCCTCGGACCTCTCTGCGGACGTCGCGCGAGCGCTTCGCGACCGGCTCGACTCGACGGTCTCCGTGTTGTATGTCGTCGACGACGACGATAGGGAAGCCGGCCGCGAGTTCGTTACCGAGTGGGCGGCTGAGCACGGCCTCGCCGACGCCGAACTGCTCGTCGAAACCGGTGACGTCGAGGCGGCGATCGAGCGGGCGGCCGCAGACCGGACGCTCGTGCTGATCGGTGCGACCGAAGAGGGGCTGCTCTCCCGCGTCGTCCGCGGATCGCTGTCGATGTCGGTCCTCGAAGATCTCGACACATCAGTCCTGCTAACCGAGCGCCCGACAGCGCGGTCGGTGAGAGAGCGGTTATTCGGTCGGTGATCCGCGGCCATCGCCGTTCTTTTCGGAGCCACTGACGAGCGAGAAGGACAACCCATAAGTTTAGGCTAACCTAATCCGAGTCCGTGAAACTGACGCGACGCGACGCGTTGGCCGCGGTGGCGGCGGCAGGGGCGACAGTCGGCGGGGGCGCGCTCGCCGGCCGTATCGAGCCGCCGCGAGCGGACAGCGACGCGGACGCCGCTCCCGGACCGGCATCGTCCGCGAACCCGTCGCTGTCGACGGACCTACTGGACCTCCTCGACGCCGTCGCCGAGGTGCTCTACCCCCGTGAGGCTTCGGGCCGTCGCGCGTTCGTCGAAGAGTACGCGCTGGGACGAACGGAGGGTCGACCGATCTATCGTGACGGCGTTCGGGAGGCCGCGGCGCAGCTCGATGCGGTCGCCCGCGACTGGCACGGCGATTCGTACGCGGATCTGGACGCCGAGACGCGGGACACACTACTCCGTCGGCTGGGCGTCGAGACAGCTGAACCGGATCCTGAGGGACCGATCACCGACCGGATCCGGTTCTACCTCGTCGATAACCTCCTCTTCGCGTTCTACGCGTCACCGGCGGGGGGCCGCCTCGTCGGCATCGAGAATCCGATCGGCTACCCCGGCGGCATCGAGAGCTACCAGCGCGGCTCAATGCCGGACCGCGGTGAGGAGCCGTGGGGAGGCGACCGCGATGGCTGAGGACGGCGGCGTCGGCGACGGCCGCGACCGCACGCCGTCGGCCCGTGCGGACGTCTGCGTCGTCGGTTCCGGTCCCGCCGGCGCGCTCGTCGCTCATCGGCTCGCGGACGCTGGAGCCGACGTCGTCGTCCTCGAAGCCGGGCCGCGGTTCGACTTTTCCCGGCGGCGCGAGCAGCAGGAAGAACACATCCGACCGGGGATGGACGACCTGTGGGGAATGGGCGGCCCCCGCGACGACTACACGACTGCCGGGAAGCACTACCCGCTGAACGCGGCGCGCGTCAAGGGCGTCGGCGGCTCGACGCTGCACTGGCAGGGAATGGTGATGCGTCTCCACGAGCGCGACTTCGAGATGGACACGCGCTACGGTCTCGGGGCCGACTGGCCGATCGACTACGAGGACCTCCGACCCCACTACGCCGACGCCGAGCGCGAACTCGGCGTCGCGGGCGCGATGGACAACCCCTACGCGCCGCCGCGCGAGGAGCCGTTTCCGCTCTCGGCGTTTCCGCCCTCCCACTCGGACTCGCTGTTCGCGGAGGCCTGCGAGCGTCTAGGGATCGATATGCACTCGGTGCCGAACGCGCGGAACTCCGAGTCCTACGACGGACGGTCGGCCTGTCAGGGCTACGGGACGTGCCGACCGGTCTGTCCCTCCGGGGCGAAGTACACCGCCGAGTCCCACGTCGACAAGGCCGAAACAGCCGGCGCGCGCGTGATCGATCACGCACCCGTGCAACGGCTCGAACACGACGAGTCGGGCGAGGTCGTCGAGGCCGCGGTGTACGCGACCCCCGACGGGAACGAACACCGACAGACGGCCCGACGGTTCGTCGTCGCCTGCGGCGGCGTCGAGAACGCGCGCCTGCTCCTCCTGTCGGAGTCCGAGCGGTACCCGGACGGCTTGGCCAACACCTCCGGCGCAGTCGGTCGCTTCTTTATGGACCACCTCTTCGCCGGGGCGGGCGGCCGACTCGACGAACCGACACGGCAGAACCACATCGGGTTCATCACCAGCGAGTGCCACCAGTTCTACGACGACGAAGAGCCGATCGAGGGCGTGAAACTGGAGTTCCTCAACTACGCCGGGCCGTCGCCGGTGATCGAAGCCCTGCACGCGGAGACGTGGGGCGACGAGCTGCTCGATCAGCTCCGAGAGTCTTACGGCACCCACATCGCGATGGGCGGCCTCGTCGAGCAGTTGCCCGACGCGGAGAACCGCGTCACGCTCGATCCGGAGCGCCGCGACGATCACGGCAACCCCGTCCCGCACATCGAGTGGTCGCTCTCCGAACGGACGCGAGACGCGATCCGACGGGCCAACGAGGTCCAGCACGCGATCCTCGAGGAACTCGGCGCGTCGATCGAGTGGACGGTCGGACCGGGCGCGACCGGCCCCGCCTACCACCAGATGGGGACGACGCGGATGGGGACAGACCCCGACGAGAGCGTCGTCGACAGCACCTGCCGGACGCACGACCTCTCGAACCTCTGGGTCGTCGGCTCGTCGGTGTTCCCCACCGGCGGCGCGATGAACCCGACGCTCACCATCGCAGCGCTGTCGCTCCGGGCGGCCGACTCGCTTGCCGATTCGCTGTAGATTCGAGACTGGAACCGGGGAACGCGTCGGCGTCGACCGCGAGACACACCCTTAAAGACCCGCCGGCGACAGCGTACGGGTATGCAACCGAGGGACCTCTCTGAACACGAGGCGTACGTTCCCGGACGCGGGGCCGAGGAGGTCGCCCGCGATCTCGGAATGGACCCCGAGGAACTGACGAAGCTCTCGTCGAACGAGAACCCCCACGGCCCGAGCCCCGCCGCCGTGGAAGCGGTCGAGGCGGCCGCGCCCGACGTGAACGTCTACCCGAAGGCCTCCCACACGGACCTCACCGATCGGATCGCCGAGAAGTGGGGCGTCGACGCCGAACAGGTGTGGCTGAGCGCGGGTGCCGACGGGTCGATCGACTACCTCTCGCGGGCGTTTTTAGAACCCAACGACGACATCCTCGTGCCCGCGCCGGGCTTTTCGTACTACTCGATGTCGGCGCGGTATCACCACGGCGACGCCTCGACGTACCGGATCTCGAAGGAGACGGACTTCGAGCAGTCCGCCGAGACGATCCTGTCGGCCTACGACGGCGAGCGAATCCTCTTCGCGACGACGCCGCACAACCCAACGGGATCGGTTCTTTCGCGAGCTGACATCCGCACACTCGCCGAACGCGTCGACGAGCAGACGCTCGTCGTCGTCGACGAGGCGTACGCCGAGTACGCCGAAGAGCCGACCGCCATCGATCTGCTCGAGGAGTACGACAACCTCGCGGTGCTTCGGACGTTCTCGAAGGCCTACGGGCTGGCGGGGCTTCGGATCGGCTACGCGGTCGTCCCCTCGGAGTGGGCAGACGCGTACGCGCGGGTGAACACCCCGTTCGCGGCCAACGAACTCGCCTGTCGCGCCGCACTCGCCGCGATCGACGACGACGAGCACCTCGAACGCTCCGTGGAGACCGCCCGCTGGGCGCGGGAGTACTACCGCGACGAGTTCGACGTGCCGACGTGGGACTCCGGCGGCAACTTCGTCCTCTGTGAGGTCGGCGACGCGACGGCCGTCGCCGACGCCGCACAGCGCCGGGGCGTCATCGTCCGCGACACATCCAGCTTCGGCCTCTCGGAGTGCGTCCGCGTCTCCTGTGGCACCCGTGAGGAGACGCGCAGAGCGGTCGACGTGCTCAACGAGGTCGTCGCCGAGGTCACGCCGGAGGCGACAGATCCGTGAGTCGAATCGCGCTCACCGGAACGCCCGGAACGGGGAAGACGACTATCTCGAACCTCGTCGCCGAAGAGATCGGAACCGAGGTCGTTCACTTGAACGACGCGATTCGAGAGGCCGACCTGTTCACCGAGCGCGACGTCGAGCGCGACTCGCTCGTCGCCGACCTCGACGCGGTCGAAGCGTGGCTCGCGGACCGCGAGGTGCAGGGTGACAGCGGTGACGACGCCGACCGCGACACGCTCGTCGAATCGCACCTCTCACACCTCCTCGACGTCGCGCGCGTGATCGTGCTTCGGTGTCACCCCGACGAACTGAAGCCGCGGCTCCGAGAGCGCGGCGAGTCGGAGGCGTCGATCGCCGAGAACGCCGAGAGCGAGGCGCTCGACGTGATCCTCGCGGAGGCGGTGGAGCGTCACGGCGCGGAGGCCGTCTGGGAGATCGACACGACGGATCGAGCGCCCGCGGAAGTCGCGAGCGACGTCGCGGCCGCTATCGAGGGCGAAACCGAGCCACGGGTCGGCGTCGTCGACTTCGTCGAGTACCTATGACTCGGGGATCACCGACGCCGACGGAGGAACGATGACACTGGATCAGTACCGCGACCTCGCGGACCGACTGCTCGGCCCGTTCGTCGCCGCCGCCGATCGTCTGGGACTGAGTCCGGACGGCGTCAGCGTCGTCGCGTTCGGCTTCGCCGTCGCCGCCGGTGGCGCGTTCGCGCTCGCGACGCCGCTGTGGTACGCGCTCGGTGCGCTGTTCGTCCTCAGCAACGGCTGGCTCGACCTCGTCGACGGCGCGCTCGCGCGGGCGCAGGGCGTCGAGAGCGACGGCGGCGACCTCCTCGATCACGTCCTCGATCGCTACGCCGATATCGCGATGCTCGTCGGCCTCGCGGCCGGGATCG
Source organism: Halobellus sp. LT62 (assembly GCF_037031285.1). Classification (NCBI taxonomy): domain Archaea; kingdom Methanobacteriati; phylum Methanobacteriota; class Halobacteria; order Halobacteriales; family Haloferacaceae; genus Halobellus; species Halobellus salinisoli. The sequence continues at coordinate 1,324,054 of NZ_JAYEZO010000001.1, read as the reverse complement.
ACGCCTACGCGCTCGGCCTCGCGGCGGTGACCGGCGTGCTGATGACCTCGTATCTCGGCACACAGATCCAAGCCGTCGGACTCGGCCGCGCGTACGGCGGCCTCGTCGGGCGTGCGGACCGACTGGCGATCATCGGCGTCGTCGCGCTCGTCGCCGCGGTCGCGCCGCTCGTCGTATCCGGCCCCGTTCGACCGCTCGGGCTGTCGCTCGTCGGCTGGCTCTTGGTCTTCTTCGCCGTGATCGGTCACGTCACGGCGCTGCAGCGCTTCTGGGGCGCGTGGTCGGACCTCGCGGAGTCGTAGCTGGCTGCCCGTTTCAGGAATTCGAGTCGTGGCGAACAGTCGGCACCCGCCCTAGCGACGCGCTCTCTCGACGCCGCCATCGCTCCCACGTCGACGTGCCGAGCAACCGCGGCCCGACGTGGGGCTCTCGTCAGATCACGGCGGTCTTGGCCGCGGGTTCGGGTATAAACCCTTGGCGCACCCGGAGACCCGGATGGACCTCGGTGCCGTCGCCTGACGAGTCGTGGACGACGTGGGGGAAGGAACTATTGTCCTGCGAAGGAGAGCACCCGATAGATGACCGAGGACACGGAGACGATCACCGTCGCGAACGTCAGCGAGGGACCGGGGGGCGACGGCGAGCGAGCACAGGGCACGGCAGTCGATCTGCCCGTCGTCGATATCCTCACGGGCCGGGGCTTTATCACCGGGAAATCCGGATCCGGAAAGTCGAACACGGCGTCGGTGATCATCGAGAACCTGCTCTCGAAGAACTTCCCGGTGCTCATCGTCGACACCGACGGGGAGTACTACGGGCTCAAAGAGCAGTTCGAGCTGTTGCACGCGGGCGCGGACGAGGAGTGCGACATCGTTGTCAGCCCCGAGCACGCCGAGAAGCTCGCACACCTCGCGCTCGAACAGAACGTACCGATCATCCTCGACGTCTCCGGCTACCTCGAAGACGACGAGGCCCAAGAGCTTCTGACCGAGGTGTCCAAACGGTTGTTCGCGAAGGAGAAGAAGCTCAAAAAGCCGTTTTTGATGCTCATCGAGGAGTGCCACGAGTACATTCCGGAGGGCGGCGGGATGACCGAGGCGGGGAAGATGCTCATCAAGATCGGCAAGCGGGGTCGAAAACACGGCCTCGGGATCGTCGGCATCTCTCAGCGCCCCGCCGACGTCAAGAAGGACTTCATCACGCAGTGCGACTGGCTCGTCTGGCACCGACTGACGTGGAACAACGACACGAAGGTCGTCGGTCGGATTCTCGGCTCGGAGTACGCCGACGCGATCGAGGAGATGGGCGACGGTGAGGCGTTCTTGGTCACCGACTGGTCCGATTCGCTCCGACGGGTCAAATTCCACAAGAAGCGGACGTTCGACGCGGGAGCGACGCCCGGTCTCGACGACTTCCAACGACCGGACTTGAAATCGGTCGACGGCGACCTCGTCTCGGAATTACAGAGCATCTCCGACGAGAAGGAGCGCCGCGAGAGCGAACTCGCGGATCTCCGCCAGGAACTCGAAGCGAAGGAGGCGAAGATCCGGCAGCTCGAACGCGAACTCGAAGAGGCCCGCGACCTCTCACAGATGGCGGACCAGTTCGCACAGGCGATGTTTCAGAAGGCCGAATCGCCGTATCGCGACGGCGACAGGAGAAACCTGAACCGTCCGGAAGAACGGCAGTCCGCGCTCGACCACTACGAGGCCGAGGGGGCTCCCGGCGAGCCTGAGGCGTCTCCCGATGCTGATGGTGATGGACGGGCATCGTCCGAACACGCGGCGGAGGCCGCTGACGACGAGATCGACGAGGAGATCGCCACCGCCGCCGCCGCGGGGGCCTATCCGGGGTTCGACGGCGGCCTAATCGACCGAGACGCCGACGAGATCGATCGGGACGTCCAACCCGAGCGCGCGCACGAGGAGACGGCGACGTTGACCGGACGAAAAGACGTCATCGAGCGACTGCGCGACGTCGTGGCGTCGCTACCGCCCGCCTCTCAACGGATGCTGGCGTTCTACCGCGAAGTCGACGCCTGCGATCCGATCGACGCCCACGTCGCCGCCGGTGAGGCCGGCGACAAACAGCTCGCCTACAGTCGGAACGGGTTGCTCCGACGAGCGGAGTTCATCGAGCACGTCGGTCGCGGCCGATACGCGTACGCCCTCCCCGCGCTCGTCCGTCGGGAGTTCGCCGACCGGCTCGACGAGGACGAACTTCGCGACGTCGTCGCGGCCGTCGAAGACGCGTTCCGTCCCGAGAAACTCGTCTCTCAGGGGGACCTCGCCGACGACGGAGATTCCGAAGTCGACGGAGCGAGCGTAGAGAGCGACGGTGGCGACCGTTCCGGCGTCTGACACTCCTTCGACACAACTGTTTGGAGAGATTCGTCTCGGGATGACGAGAGCCGTCACAGACTTGTGTTCGACGGCATAAGCCTTCCCGTTCTCGGACACGAGGTTCGCAGCGTCCGAGATACCGCGAAGAACCGCCGACGGGTCGTCCGAGGGCTTCCAGCGCCGCGCGCGGGTCGTCCGAGCGCTATCGAGATCGGTTCCTCAGAGCGGTTCGACAAGCGCTTCCAGCGCCGCGCGCGGGTCGTCCGCTTTCGCGACGCCCGACGCGAGGAGGATGCCGGTCGCTCCCAACTCGCCCGCGGTGACGACGTCCTCGCCGGAGGAGATCCCCGCGCCGCAGAAGACGTCGACGTCCGAATCGACGGCCCCCGCGGCCGCGACGGCGTCTTCGACGATGTCCGGATCCGCAGTCGCCACCGAGACGTCGCCGCCGATGAGTTCGGGCGGCTCGACGGCGACGCTGTCGGGACCGAGCGCCGCCGCCGCCCCGATCTGGGTGGGGTTGTTCGCACAGACGCACGTTTCGAGACCCGCGCGCTCTGCGGCGCGAACTGCGCCGTCGATGTCCGCGAGCTTCAACCGCTTCTCGGAGTGGTTGATGAGCGTCCCGACTGCGCCCGCCTCCGCGACGGATTCGGCGAGCGTGCTGCCGGTGTGGCTGCCGTGGCCGTTCGAGTCGACGTGTTGGGCCCACGTCTCGACGCCGGTGTCGGCGACGCGGGCGACGTCGGCCGCCTGCGGCGAGACCGCGATACGGACGTCCGCGGCGTCTGCCACGTCGCGCGCGGCGGTCGCGACCTCGATCGGGTCACACGGGTAGGCCTTGAGATTAACTAGGATGAACACGTGCGTTCGTGTGAACCACGGCACAAAATAGGTTGCTCTTGACGCTCTGGATGGAGACGCGAGGCTGATTCTCTCCACCGAAGAACCGCATCGAATCGATTTCGGTTCCGATCAGTCCTTTCGCTTGACGACGTCGCCGAGCGTCGTCGTCGTCGACGACCCGCCCGACCACTCGCTGTCGTCGGTGTCCTCGCCCTCGACGAGCGAAATTTCGAGTTTCCGTTCGAGTTTCTTCTGCACGTCGTCGGAGGGGAGGATATCACCGCGTTCGAGTTTTCGGATCAGACTCGCCTTCTCGTTGAGCGACTTCGCGAGGTCCTCTTGGCTCAGTCCGAGTCCCTCCCGCGCCTCGCGAATGCGCTGGTCGTAGTCGGCCGCGACCTCGTCCATCGTATCGAACATATCGCGGCGTCGGCGGGTCGATCCGCCCGACGAACCGCCGCCACTCGACGAGGACGCGCTCGAAGCGCCGCTCGACCCGGACGATTTGGAGGTGCTCGACGTCGAGTACTTCGTCGACTGAGACGAGCTCGACTCAGTGCGGACCTCGGTGCCGAACTCCTTGCAGTCGTCGCACAGTTCGAGTTCGGCCCCCTCGACCTTGACCGTCGTGAGGGACGGCCGCTCATTGCCGCACATCTCGCACTGGGGCATACTCCGTCGTAGTCGAGGGGGCGATATAAAGGACACGCCACGGTGAAACAGGGTCGCCGCGTGTGGCCACCGGAAGCGGCGCGCGTATCTAGGCCGTTCGGCTCCCGTGCTACGTACCGGGACGCGCCCCGAGGGTCACGTCGACAGTCGTCACGTATCCGTCCCGCTGGACGGTCAGCGTCACCACCTCGCCGGGGCTCGTTTCCAACGCGAGGTGGCTGCTGAGGTCTTCGGTAGTAAGGATCGTTTCACCCCCGATCGAGAGGACGACGTCACCGCCGATCCTGACGCGCGAACCGTCAACAGTTCGGAGTTCGGAACCGCCGCTGAGAAGCCCCGCTGACGGCCCGTCTTCGAGAACCGACGTTACCAGTACGCCCCTCGGTCCTGTCAGTCCCATCGTACCGGCCAATTCCGGAGTCATCTCAGCGAGCGTGACGCCCAAGAACGGGTGCTCGTAGGACCCGTTGGCGATGAGACCCGGGACGACTCGTCCGGCGAGCGCGGCCGAGATCCCGAAACCCACGTTCTCGCCGATCTCGGAGTTGATCACGGCGACCACGTCGCCGTCGAGCGACAGCAGCGGTCCGCCGCTGTTCCCCGGATTGACCGCCGCGTCGGTCTGTATCGCGTCCGGAATCTGTGCTCCCGTGGGAGCCGGTGCGGACCTGTCGACGCCGCTCACGATGCCGGTCGTCATCGTCCCGTCGAGGTCGAACGGATTGCCGAGGGCGACGACTTCCTGCCCGACTGTCGGCTCGCCTTCCGCGAAGGATAACGGTTCCCGGTCTCGAGTCGACGCGGGCAGTTCGACCACTGCTAAGTCGCTGCGGGAGTCGGTGCCGACGATGTCACCGGCAGCCCACTGGCCCCCGCTGAACCGGAGGTCCGCCGTCGCGGCGTCATCGACCACGTGGGCGTTCGTGACGACGCACCTCGAGTCGGCCACTGCAGCGGAGTCGGTATCGAGAGCGGGGTCGACGACGAATCCGGTCCCCCGTCCCCGATCGGTTTGGACGAGCACGACGGCGTCGATTGTTTCGCGGTAGACCCGGCTGTAGGGACTCGTCGGCGTCGCCGAGCGCGCTGGAGACCGCTCGGGACTCGATGTCGATGTCGTCTTCGCCTGTCTCTCGGCGCTCGGTGCCTCCGCGCTACACCCCGCGAGCGCGGCGAGGATCCCCGCCCCGCCGAAACCGAGGAGTCGTCTGCGTGTCGGCGTCGGCTCGTCCATCCGTGGGGACGGTTCGTGGAGGACACTTATGATCGCTCCGCAGTTCGTCAGCGGTCACGGGAGTCCGATCGGGCGACTCGTCGGGACTCTTCGCTGGACGCTCGCTCGGCATCTCGCCGTGCTGCCCGCTCACCCTCGCGACGGTCCATCGTCTCTCTCCGGTCGTGCTCGGCCCGCACCAACGCATAGAGTACGAGCGGAACCGCGACGGCGAACAGCAGGACGACGAGCGCGAACGCACCGCCGAGCATCAGCCGAGAAAGACGTCGACGATGTCGCTGCTGCCGGACGTCGCGTCGCGATAGAGCTCCGAGTACCCGCAGTTCGTACACGAGACGACCTTGAAGCTGTTCGTCTGGATGTCGAACATCTTCGAGAGACCGCCACCCGTCGTCGAGATCGTTCCGACCTCGGTTTCGGTGTGACCGCACTTCGGGCATCCGCGATCGGTGTCTGGTTGGGGGACCATAGGGACAACCAATCGCGTCACCGGCATCAGTTTTTGCCCGCTACCCCGCTGTTGCCACGGATTTATATACGAAAGCGCGGCCAGTCGAGCCGTGAGTTAAGCCTCGACCGCGAGCGGTCACGGCGGGTGTGCGGCGCGCCGTCGCGGGTTCTGTCGATGCGCCGCCTGTTTGCCTCACTGTTCGGACCGTCAATCGGTCAGTCCCGTCAGCGCTGGCTTTCGAAGTCGTCCAGCGAGATCTGCCCCCGCGACGTCTCTGATCGCCCCTCGTCATCTCTCGACCGAGAGTCTCTGCTCGGTGTGGCTCCCCCGTCCGCCGCCTCTTCCGCGCTGTCCCATCCGTCGAGCCGGGCCTGCTCGCCCGAGGCGAAGGAGAGATTCGAGACCCGGACGCCGAGTTTCCGAACCGCGCTGTCGTCGAACTCCTCGATGAGTTCGAGTGCGACCGACTCGACGAGGTCTGGATCGTCGACCGGCCCCGGGAGCGACCGCTCTCGCGTGTTGACGTTGTAGGGCGGAAGAACGGCCTTGATTCCGATCGTCCGGTAGGTCGCGTCTCGGCTTCGTGCCCGCGCTGCGACGTCTTCGGCCAGCGCGGCCAGCGTCTCGCGTTTGGCCTCTCGGTCGGCCGTCGCCTCCGAGAACGCCGACTCCCGCGAGAGGCTCTTCGGTCGACCGGTCGGCGTCACCTCGCGGTCGTCGCGACCGCGGGCGCGGTCGTGCAGTTCGACGCCCCGCGAACCGAATCGCGAGCGGAGTGCCGACGGGTCGGCGTCGGCCAGATCACCGGCGGTCTCGACGCCCAGTTCCGAGAGCCGATCGGCCGTCACCGGGCCGACCCCGTGGACCGAGCTGACCGAGAGCGGGTCCAGAAACTCGCGGACGTCGCCCGGTTCGACGACGACCAGCCCGTCGGGTTTGTCGTGATCGGAGGCGATCTTCGCCGCGGACAGGTTCGGAGCGACGCCCACGCTGGCCGGGACGCCGACCTCGCAGGCGATCCGCTGTTTGACGTGGCGGGCGTACCCCTCTGCGAGCGTTCGATCGTCGTCGGGAGCGCGCTGCCACCCGGTGCGATCGGTAACGTCGAGATACGCCTCGTCGATGCTCACCTCGCGGACGACGTCGGCGCACTCGTGAAGGATCTCCTTGACCGCCGCCGCGACCGACCGGTAAAACTCCAGATCGACCGAGCGGTAGTGACCGACCTCCCCGGAAGTCGATTCGTCTCCCGTTGTGCCGTCGGTGTCGGCGTCCGAGCGCGGGAGCCGTTCGAGCGCCTGTGAGATGGGTTGCGCGCTCTCGACACCGTACTCGCGCGCCTCGTAGCTCGCCGTCGCCACGGCACCGAACGTCTCGCCGGACTCATAGCCCATTCCGACGACGACCGGTTCGCCGCGGAGCCCCGGCTCACGGAGCCGTTCGCACGAGGCGTAAAAGCAGTCCATATCGACGTGCAGGACGATCCGCGGGGATCGTTCGGCTTCGACGCCCGGGAGAGTCTCCTCGCTCATCGTCGTCGGAGGCTCGAGAGGTCGATCGCAGAGATTGGATTCATCGATACGTCTCGACGGGGGATCGGTACGGGAGGCTACGCGGAGGAGTCACTATAGCGTTCGCAAACCGGACCGGAAGTGAAATCAAGCGAAACCGTGCGAATAGCCGATCGATCGCGGCCCTCGACGGAGTTCGCCATTCGGTTCGATCGGTTGAGCCGTGCTACTTCAGCCGTTCCTGCAGGAACGACGGGTGCGCGGCAGTAATCCCGTCGATCGAGAGCAACGTCTCCGCGATGACCTCGCCGAGCGCGTCGCCGTCGGTAGCGCGGACCTCCGCCATCAGCATATGATCGCCCGAGGAGGTGTACAGCGACTCGACCGCGTCGAGCGCTTTCAGTTCGCGCGTCGCCTCGACGTAGCGTTCCGAGGCGACGTCGAGACCGACGAGCGCGATCGACGTCTCCGAGAGCTTCTTCGGGTCGACGTCGGCGGAGTAGCCGATGATGACTCCTTCCTCCTCCATCTGCCGGATGTACTTCCGGACGGTGGGTTTGGAGACCTCTGCCCGCTCTGCGATCTCGGCGTACGACGCTTGCGCGTCTTCCTCGAGGACGTCGAGAATGCGGCTCTCCGTCGAGGTGGCTTCCATACCCACCTCTTTCGTGTGCCAGAAAAAATACCTTCCGAATGCAAAAACCGAACTCACGACGACGAAACAACGGGTGTCGGACCCGAAGACCGCGGCACCGGGACGGCGAAATAACCGCTCGACCCGGCGTCAGTCGCCGCTACTTGTGCTTGTCGAGGAACGTGTCGTAGACCCGCTCCCACTCGTACTCCTCGTCGAAGTACCGCTCTGCGAGCGGTTCCTCGGGGATTTCGCCGATTCGTCGCTTCTCCTGCTGGTAGGACGGTCGGTCCTCGTCGACGTAGTAGCGGCCGGTGAGGACGGTGCCCTCGTTGAGGACGTTCTCCGTCTCGAACATCATCTCGGAGGCCTCGTTCCGATCGGTGTTGTCGAACTCGTAGTCCTCGGAGTCGTTGACGTCGATGTACGGGACGTATTGCTTTGCGTCCTTGTTCCACGTCGGACACTGCGTGAGGAAGTCGATGTGGGAGAACCCGTCGTGCTCGACGGCCTCGACGATGATATCCTTCGCTTGGTTTGGATTGACAGCGGCGGTCCGAGCGATGTAGGACGCGCCGGCGTTCAGCGACATCGAGAGCGGCCGGATCGGGTCCTTCGCGGAGCCGTGGGGTTGGGTCTTCGACTTGTGGCCTTTCGGCGACGTCGGCGAGGTCTGGCCCTTCGTCAGCCCGAAGATCTCGTTGTTGAACACGATGTACGTCATATCGTGGTTCTCGCGGGCCGTGTGTATGAAGTGGTTCCCGCCGATCCCGTAGCCGTCGCCGTCGCCGCCGGCGGCGATGACCGTCAGTCCGGGATTAGCCAGTTTGGCCGCTCGCGCGATCGGGAGCGATCGGCCGTGGATCGTGTGGAACCCATAGCTGTCGAAGTAGCTGTTCAGTTTGCCCGAGCAGCCGATGCCGGTGCAGACGAGCATCTCCTCGGGGGAGAGACCCAACTCGGCGGCGGCTCCTTTCAGGGCCTTCAGAACCCCGAAGTCGCCGCAGCCGGGACACCACGTGGGCTGCGGTTCGACGCCGGGCGTGTACTCGTTACGGTCGTGTTCGGCGTGTTCGCCGATTGCACTGAATGCGCTCATATTAATCACTCGCTGCGGGGACGAATTTGGTCTCGTGGCCGGGCAGAGTCCCGTCCTCGACGATGCTGGTGACGAACCCGTCGACGATCTCCGCGGGCTCGAAGGGGTTACCGTTGTACTTGAGAAGGCTCGAGAGCTTCTCCCCGTAGCGACCGAGCTCCTTCTGCGTCAGACCGCGGAACTGCGCTGAGGCGTTCATCTCGACGACGAGCACCTGATCGACGCTCTCGACGAACGCCGTCACTTCCTCGACTGGGAAGGGTGCCATCTCGGAGACGCCGAGCATCTTCACCGCGTGGCTCTCGTCGTTGAGGCGATCGATGGCCTCTTCGACGGTTCCCTGCTGGGAACCGAACGTCAGAATGCCGTATTCGGCCTCTTCGGGCCCGTAGTGGGTGTTCGTTCCCTCGTCTCCGTCGAGGTCGGCGCGGATAGCTTCCATCTTCTCCATCCGACGGTTGACCTGATTGACGCGGTTGTCGGGGTCCTCCGAAATGTGTCCGGCGGGCATATGCTCGTTGCCGGTCGCGAGGTAGCGACCGCCCGCTTGGCCGGGGATCGACCGCGGACTCACGCCCTTTTCGCCCTCGTGTTGGAAGCGGTTGTACTTCCCGGAGGGGTCGTGCGGCGCGTCTTCGAGCTCCGCCTCGGTGATGATCGAGCCGAGATCGGCGTTCGGTTCCTCGTCGAAGACGCTCGCGGGCACGTTCTGCAGTTCGCCGCCGTTCTTCTGGTCGTAGAGGACGATCGACGGGATCTGGTACTCGTAGGCGATCTGGAACGCCCGTCGCGTCTGTTTGTACGCTTCCTCGGCGTTCGAGGGCGCGAAGACGACGCGGTGGGAGTCGCCCTGCGAGGTGTATAGGACGTGTTCGAGGTCGGCCTGTTCGGGTTTCGTCGGCATTCCGGTCGAGGGACCGGCGCGCATCGCCTCGACGAGGACGACCGGGGTCTCGGTCATCTCCGCGAGGCCGAGCGGTTCCGACATCAGCGCGAAGCCGCCGCCCGAGGAGCCGGACATCGCCTTCACGCCCGCGTGGGAAGCGCCGACCGCCAGCGCCGCCGCGGCGATTTCGTCTTCGACCTGTTCGGAGATGCCGCCGACCTCCGGGAGGTTCTGCGACATAATCGTGAAGACCTCGGTCCACGGCGTCATCGGATAGCCGGCGATGAAGCGACAGCCCTCGTCGAGCGCGCCGTAGGCGATGGCGTCCGATCCCGAGATGAGGACCTGCTCCTCGTCGTGTTCGCCCGCCGGCACCGACACGTCCGGCGCGTCGGCGTCGAACTCCTCGCGGACGGTGTCGTAGGCGTCGTCGAAGACCGACATATTCGGCTCGAACACTTTCTCCGGCATCGAGTCCTCCATCAGGCTCTTGATGACCTGTGGCTCGATGTCCGCGATGGCGCAGGTGACCGCGACACCGGCGGTGTTGCGCATCACTTCGCGACCGTGATCGCGAGCGATGGTCCGGAGGTCGATGTCGTAGACGTGCCAGCCGTTCTCCTCGACGCGTTCGTCGAAGTCCGGGATGTCGTCGGTGTCGAGTAGGCCGGAGTCGTAGACGATAACGCCCCCCTCGTCGAGTTCGTCCAGATTCTCCGACAGCGGTTTGACCTCCTCGTTGCCGTAGTAGGCGTTCTCCTGTGGGTTTCGAGCGAAGGAGTCACCGAGAGCGAGCAGGAAGTTGTACCCGTCGCCACGCGACCGCACCGGATCCGCCGAGACGCGAACCTCCGTGTACGTGTGGCCGCCGCGGATGCGCGACGGATAGTGACGATGGGTGAATACGTGTAACCCCGCTCGCATCAGGGCCTTCGCAAAATTCTGACTCGTCGAGGCGATCCCGTCTCCGGAACCACCCGCGATTCGCCAGATGAGTTCGTCGTCAGTCATATCTGAGCTCACGGCCCGAGTGGGCCACTACCGAAAACTTTCGGAAGGAGTCGATTAAAGCCTTTGCTATAAGTTACCAAGGAAAGATGATGATGTTCCTGATTTGCCACCGAAACGAGTAGCCAATCCACGTGTAATTGAATTAAAACCAAAGTAATAGTAATATATTTAGAAGATTTTGATACTCTACCGCATCAGTTGACGGGACCGTCACAACGTCACTGTCGGAGCCGCAGTCACTTTCCGAACATATCGGTCTATTTCCCGCAAATCCCGATATAATCGCAGATTCGACCGAAATATACGGAATCCCTCTATCGCAGGGGCTACTCGTTCTGGGGGCTAGACGGGTGATAGTCGGTGTCGTACTCGCCGGGTCGGTCGTCGAGTCGGTCGGGGTTGATCCGACCGCCGAGGAGCATAAAGTCGAGGATCGTGAGGTTCAACATCGCCTCAACGACGGGCACCGCACGCGGCGGCAACACGGGGTCGTGTCGGCCGACGACTTGGATCTCCTTCTCCTCGCCGGTCTCCCAGTCCACCGTCTTCTGCTTTTTCGGAATCGACGTCGGCGCGTGCCACGTGATCTCGCCGTAGATCGGTTCGCCGGTCGTGATGCCGCCCTGCAGGCCGCCGTGTTTGTTGCCCTCGGGAACCGGGTCGCCGTCACTATCGAACTCCCAGTCCTCGTTTCGGTCTTTGCCGGTCCACTCGCGAGCCTCCCGACCGAGACCGAACTCGAACGCCGTCGTCGCCGGGATCGACATCATCGCTTGGCCGAGTCGCGAGGGGAACGCGTCGAACCGCGGCGCACCGAGGCCCCGCGGGACGCCCTGCGCCTCGAAATAGATGGAGCCGCCGATCGAGTCGCCCTGCTCTTGGTACTCGTCGATCAGTTCGCGCATCTCCTCTGCCGTGTCAGGGTCGGCACAGCGCACCGGATTCTCCTCTGTGTGTTCGAGCAGCTGCTCGAAGCTGACCTCGGGGGCCTCGATGTCCCCGATCTGGTTGACGTGCGCCTTTACTCGGATGTCCTGCGATTCGAGGATCTTCTTCGCGACCGCGCCCGCCGCGACCCAGTTGACCGTCTCGCGCGCAGAGGAGCGCCCGCCGCCGCCCCAGTTCCGCGTCCCGAACTTCGCCGAGTACGTGAAGTCGCCGTGGCTCGGCCGCGGGGCCGTCACGTACGGCTCGTACTTGCCGGAGCGCGCGTCCTTGTTCTCGATGACCATCCCGATCGGCGTCCCCGTCGTGTAGCCGTCTTGGACCCCCGAATTGATCGACACCGCGTCGGGTTCGCCTCTGGAGGTGGTGATCATCGACTGTCCCGGCTTTCGTCGGTCGAGCTCGGCTTGGACGTCGTCCTCGTCGAGTTCGAGCCCGGCCGGACAGCCCGAGACCGTCACGCCCATCGCGTCGCCGTGGCTCTCGCCGTAGGTGGTGACCTGAAAGAGCCGACCGAATCGGTTCCCGTTCATTACCTCGCCGTCGTGGTTCCGGGCATATATACGTTGCAGAAACGCGCAATCGAAGGGCTCAGCGCGGGAACGACTATTTCGGTCCGCCGTCGACCGGCGGGGAGTCGGCTCTCCCCGATCGCAGGAACGACTATCCGCACGTGCGACGTAGTTCTACGCCCGGTTCGCTCGGAGTCGATGTCCCGGGATATTATGGAACACATCGAGTACGCGTACACGTGCGGTATGGACGACGAAGCGGTTCGAGAGCGGCTCGAAACGACCGAGACGGGCGTGTTGGCGCTCTCGAAAAACAACGACAGCTACGCCGTCCCGCTGGCGCACTACTACGACGGCGAGGGGCTCTACTTTCGACTCGGCGTGACGGAGGGGAGCACGAAGCAGGCGTTTCTAGACGCGACGGAGACCGCCACGTATGTCCTCTACGACACCGAACCCACCGAGGACGCGCGAGAGTTCGACTCGTGGAGCGTCGTCGTCAGCGGCGCACTCAGCGAGATACCGAACGCGGAACACGATCGGTTCGACACCGCCGAGATCAACAGTCAGTTCTCGCCAATCCGCGTCTTCGGCGAGGAGATCGACGAGATCGACATTCGTATTCTCGAACTCGAAATCGAGTCGATCGCGGGCCGAGAGACCTCGAAATCGTCGTGAGGTATTGGGTCTCCCGTCGTGCTGTGGTCGGATGCATCGTCGTGACCATCGTCGTAACGTACCCGCGTCCGGCCATCGAGGCGGCACGCGCTGCCCGGTCGTCGGCGTCGAGTATCCGACTCAGTTGTCGACATCGAGTGTCCGGCTCAGTTGTCGGCGTCGACGCCGCCGCCCGAATTACTCGGTCTGCTCGACCGTGACGCCGATCGACGCCATCGTCTCGAAGAAGTCCGGGAACGACACGTCGACGTGTTCGCCGCCTTCGATGGTGGTCTCGCCGTCAGCGACGAGCCCCGCGACCGCCAGCGACATCACGATTCTGTGGTCCGCGCGACCGTCGACGCGCGCGCCCTCGAGGTCCGTCTCGCCGCCGTGGACCGTCAGCCGGTCCCGTTCCTCCGTGACCGACGCCCCCATCTTCGCTAACTCCTCGGCCATCGCGCTCACGCGATCGGTCTCCTTGTAGCGGACGTGCTCGCAGTTCTCGATGACGGTGTCGCCGTCGGCGACCGCGCCGAGGGCGGCGATCGTCGGCAGTAAGTCGGGCGTGTCGCCGACGTCGACCGTCGTCCCCGACAGCGACGCGCGGGTGATCGTGAGCTCGCCCGCCTCGCGGTCCCAGTCGATCGTCGCGCCCATCGCTCCGAGGATCTCGACGATCGCGCTGTCGCCCTGCGCGCTCGGTCGCGCGCCCTCGACGACGACGGTCTCCCCGTCCGCAGCGGCGACCGCGCCCGCCGCGAGGAGATACGACATCGAGGAGAAGTCGCCGGGGACGGCGTACTCGCCGCCCACGGGATCGTAGGACTGCCCGCCGGGGACCGAAAAGCCCTCCGAGGTCCGCTCGACGTCGACGCCGAAATCCCGGAGAACTTCCAGCGTGATGTCGACGTACGGCGCGGACTTGAGTTCGGTTTCGAGTTCGATATCGATCCCCTCGTCGGTTACCGCGCCGGCCATCAGCAGGGCCGTGATGTACTGCGAGGAGACGTCGCCGGGAATCGACACGCTACCGCCGGGCGTGTTGCCGCCGACGACGAGCGGGGCTTGGCCGTTGCCGCGCGTCGACTCCGCCCGTCCGCCGAGCTGTCCGATCGCGTCGAGCAGCGGCCCCTGCGGCCGCGACCGCAGCGAGTCGTCGCCGGTGAAGACGCAGAGGCCGTCGGCGAGCGCCCCGCAGCCGGTGACGAGTCGCGTCGTCGTCCCCGAGTTCGCGCAGTCGATCACGTCGTCCGGAACGTCCGGGCGACCGCCGAATCCCGTCACGTCGATTCGGGAGTCGTCGGGAGCGCGGTCGACCGCCCCGCCGAACGCCTCGACCGCGCGCATCGTCGCCCGCGTGTCGGCGCTCACGAGCGGGTCGGTGACGGCGGCCGCTTCGCCGTAGCCCGCCGCGAGGATCGCGCGGTGCGTGTAGCTCTTCGACGGCGGTGAGCGCACGCGCCCCGCAACGCGTGACTGCGAGATGGTGACGTCCATAGGTATCGTAGGACGCGGGGGCGGTATGATACTTGCTGTCCGAGCGCCGTCGAGGCCACCCCTCGACGCGTCCCGAGAGGAGCGTGGGCGTTCGTCGCCTATCGGCGCGTCGCGAGAAGCGCCACGGCCGCGAGCCCGGCGAGCGTCGCCACCGCACCGAATCCGGGCGACTCAGTCGACGTCGCGGGCGATTCCTCCGGCGACGACTCCGCGTCGCTCGTCGATGTCGCTTCCGCGTCAGTCGTCGATGCCGACTCGTCGGCCGTCGCAGACGACTCCGCCTCTTGCATTGATTGGTACTCCTCGTACGCGTCGGGGTGCACCTGTTCGAGGATCTGCTCTGCTGCCCGCACCGAGCGCGGCGCGGGTTGCTGGAGCAGGTTCGTCTCCACGCGGATGATATTGTCCTCTTGGACGGCCGGCGTGCTCTCGTAGGCGGCGGTCTCCGGGACCGAGCTGCCGGTCGGCACGAGAATCCACTCCGGCTGGATTTCGACGACGTCCTCGTCGTTAATCATCGCGAAGCCCGAAATCCCGGCGTCGGCCGCGCCGTTCTCGATCCCGCCGGTCCGCATCAGATCGCCGATGAACGTGTTCGACCCCGACGTGTACCCGTAAAAGACGTTCAGTCCGACGGGTTTCTCGGTCCCTTCGAGCGCCCGTTCCATATTGTCCACTGACTGGCGGATCTGGTCGGCGCGCTCTGTCCCGGCCTCGCAGTTCCCGGTGAGGCGGCCGATCCGTTCGGTCTTGTCGGCGACGAACTCCAGCGACGTCGGCTGTCCGAACACGTAGACCGGGACGCCCTGCGCGCGGATCTGTTCGACGCGCTCTGCGGACGCGCCGTAGGAACTGTTCGGGACGAGAACGAGATCAGGCTCGGCGTCGAGCACGCGCTCGACGTCCGGACCGCTCGCGCCGGAGACGTTCGCCTTCTCGTCCGCGCCGTCGAGATAGCTCGCGTACTGGGAGACGCCGACGACCTCCTCTTCGGCACCGATCTCCCACATCGTCTGGGCGGCGCTCGGGTTCAGCGTCACGATCCGGTCGGGGTCGGACGTGAGGTTCACCGCCGCGCCGGTGGCGTCGGTCGTCTCGTGCGGGAACTCGCAGGTCGCCGTCTGGGAGTGGTGATCGTGCGGAATCGGTTCAGCGGCTGTCGAGCCATCGACCGCCGTCGCGGCCCCGACGCCGCCGACGAACGGCCCGGCCGCGGCGACGGCGAGAAGCATCACGAAGACGAGTGCGCTGCGTTGCATATGACTTCCTGCCCGCTAATGCAACAAGTATTTGGCTAATCCAACTGAGCTTTCCACCGTGACCCTCCGAACGCGTACCGTCGCGTGGTCGAGCGCGCTCTGCGGCGTGCTCGCCGCCGTAACCGTCGCCAGCGCAGGGATGGGGTCGGTGTCGATCCCCCCGGTGACGGTGGCGAAGGCGCTTTTGTCCGCCGACCCGCTGCCGTTCGCCTTCGACGTCGCTCGGACGAACCGGATCATCGTCGTCGACGTCCGCCTGCCGCGCATCGCGCTCGCGGCGCTCGTCGGCTTCGCGCTCGCGACCGCCGGGACGGTGATGCAGGGCTTTTTCCGCAACCCGATGGCGGACCCGTCGATCGTCGGCGTCTCCTCGGGGGCGGCCGTCGGGGCCGTCGCGACGATCGTGCTCCCCGTCGCGTTCCCGTTCGGCCTCGAACTGCAGGGCGCGGCGTTCGTTTCCGCCGTCCTCACGGCCTTCGCGGTCTATCTCATCGCGACCGAAGACGGCCGGACGCCGACCGCAACGCTGCTTCTCGCGGGCGTCGCCGTCCAGACGTTTCTGGGTGCGATCATCTCGCTCCTGTTGCTTCACAGCGGCCAGAGCATTCGTCGCGTCGTCTACTGGCTGATGGGCCACCTCGGCGGGACGACGTGGGCGGAGGTGCGCGTGATCGCGCTCGTGCTCCCGCCGCTGTTCCTTCTACTAATGGCGTACGCGCGGGATCTGAACGTCCTGCTGCTCGGCGAGGAGGACGCCCACGCGCTCGGAATCGAGGTCGAGCGGACGAAGCGACTGCTGCTCGCCGCGTCGAGCGTCGTCACCGCGGCCGCCGTCGCCGTGACGGGCGTGATCGGCTTCGTCGGACTGATCGTCCCGCACGGGATGCGGCTACTCGTCGGCCCGGATCACCGCATTCTGCTGCCGACGAGCGCGCTCGCGGGGGCATCGTTTCTCGTCGCGACCGACACGCTGGCGCGTTCGGGGGCGGCCGAGATCCCCGTCGGCATCGTGACCGCGGCGCTCGGCGCGCCCTTCTTCCTGTATCTCCTCCGATCGCGGGAGGTGACTGGGCTGTGAGCCGACCGGACGGGGCTGACGCGCCGCTCGTCGAAATCGAGGACCTCCGGGTCGGCTTCGGTGAGACGACAGTCCTCGACGGCGTCGACGCTTCGATCGACCGGGGGACCTTCGTCGGCCTCGTCGGCCCGAACGGCGCGGGCAAGACGACGCTGCTCCGGACGATCAACGGCGCGCTCGCCCCCGACGCGGGAGGCGTCACGGTCGAGGGGCGGCGGGTTCACGACCTCTCGTCGAAAGCGGCGAGTCGGCTCGTCGCGACCGTCCCGCAGGACACCGCCATCGCCTTCGAGTTCGACGTCCGGACGGTCGTCGAGATGGGCCGGAACCCGCATCGCTCGCGCTTCGGCGGGTGGAGCGAGGCCGACACGGAGGCCGTCGAACGGGCGTTCGAGTGGACCGCCACCGAGCAGTTCGCCGAGCGCACGGTGTCGACGCTCTCCGGCGGGGAACGCCAGCGCGTCCTCCTCGCGCGCGCGCTGACACAGGAGAGCCCGCTACTGCTCCTCGACGAACCGACCGCCAGCCTCGACATCAACCACCAAGTCCGAACGCTCGAACTGGTCCGCACGCTCGTTTCGCGGGGGAAGACGGCCGTCGCGGCGATTCACGACCTGAACCTCGCGGCGCAGTACTGCGATGAACTCCTCTTACTCGCCGACGGCAAGGTCGCCGCGTTCGGCCCGCCGGAGTCGGTGTTGACCGAAAGCGCCCTCGGTGACGCCTTCGGCGCGAACGCCGTCGTCTCCCGGCACCCGGTGACCGGGTCGGTGTACGTGACCGCCCTTCCGGAAGGCCGCCGTGACGCGGAGACAGAACGCGCCGGGCGCGTCCACGTCGTCGGCGGCGGCGGGACCGCGGCCAGATACCTCTACGTCCTCGACGCCGCGGGCTATGCGGTGTCCGCCGGGGCGCTGAACGAGGGCGACACCGACGCGGAGGCGGCCCGGAGCCTCGCGCTCGACGTCGTGACAGTCGATCCGTTCGCGGGCGTCGACGACGACACCCGCGAGGCTGTCGAGCGACGAGTCGACGCAGCCGATTGCGTCCTCGTCGCCGACGTGGAGGTCGGGACGGGGAACCTTCCGAACCTCCGCGCGGCGACCCGCGCCGATCGCGTCGTCCTCGTCGAGGAGCGGCCGTTCGCCGAGCGGAACTACGTGGGAGACGAAGCGAGGCGCGTCTACGAGTCGCTCCGAGCGCGGGCGCAGGTGGTCGAACCATCGGATGTTCCCAGTGCTGTCGTCGACGCCGTTTCCGATGAAAACGCCTTCCCGGTGAAAACCCGAAATTAGCGGCCGATTCTCTATCATCGCCTGAAATCGCCTCCAAATTGTATCCGAATTATGTATCGGATCGGTATTGTGTTCGCACACGGCCGACACATTTTTTAGGCGCGCCTACAAACGAGGTGATGAGAACGAGGCGGTGGTTCAGTTCTCACCGGCCTCTTGCAACACAAAATGAGTGACGCCCTTCACACTCGCACACGAGAGCGCACCGAGCGACGACGAACGTGGCGCGACCACGACGCGGAGAACGAGACGACGAACGACGCCGACGAGCACGAAGAGCGCGAGGAGCAGTCGGCCGAAGACGAAACGCTTCGGTGCCCCGAGTGCGGTTCGACCGACCTACAGACCAACGATGAGCGCGGTGAAACGGTCTGTGGCGACTGCGGCCTCGTCGTCGACGAGGATTCGATCGACCGCGGGCCGGAGTGGCGCGCCTTCGACAGCGCCGAGCGGGACAAGAAGTCCCGCGTCGGCGCGCCGACGACGAACCTGATGCACGACAAGGGGCTGTCGACGAACATCGGCTGGCAGAACAAAGACGCCTACGGCAACTCGCTGTCGTCGACGCAGCGACAGAAGATGCAGCGGCTGCGCACGTGGAACGAGCGCTTCCGCACCCGAGACTCGAAGGAGCGCAACCTCAAGCAGGCGCTCGGCGAGATCGACCGGATGGCGTCCGCGCTCGGTCTCCCCGACAACGTCCGCGAGACCGCCTCAGTCATCTACCGCCGCGCACTCGACGAGGACCTCCTCCCCGGCCGCTCCATCGAGGGAATCGCCACCGCGTCGCTGCACGCGGCCGCCCGGATGGCGCAGGTCCCCCGGAGCATCGACGAGGTCGCGCGCGTCTCCCGCGTCGAAGAAGACGAGTTCGAGCGGGCGTACCGGTACGTCGTCCGCGAGCTTTCCCTAGAAATTCAGCCTGCGGACCCCACCGAGTACGTCCCGCGGTTCGCGTCGGACTTGGAGATCCCCAAGGAGACCGAGCGAACGGCGCGAGAGCTGCTCGAAAACGCCAAACAGAAGAACGTCCACTCGGGGAAGTCGCCGGTCGGACTCGCGGCGGCGGCCCTGTACGCTGCGGCGCAGTTGACCAACGTCGAGCTGACGCAGGCGGACGTCAGCGACGTGACCGACATCTCCGAGGTCACCATCCGCAACCGGTATCAGGAACTGCTCGAAGCGTGGGAGACGCCGCGCGGCGGGCGACAGCGGGCCGCCGAGGCCTGACTGCACCGGTCCCGACGGAGAGGGATTCGATTCCCGACGTGATTCTCGAGCGCCGGTCGCCGTGGCTTTTTACGTCCTCTCACCGTGGCGGTCGTATGCTTGATAGTGACGTCAGTCGGATCAGAGCCGACCGTCTCCGCGCGTTCATCGACGAGCGCAAGCGCGATGCCGAGACCGACAGAATCGCCGCGATAGAAGAGGACCGAACGGCAACCGCCATCGAGGAGACGTGCCGAATCGAAGCGTACGAAGAGGTCTTAGGGTACATCGATTCTCGATGCGACGACGGCGACTCGCTCGTTCGAGTAATCCGCGACTGACTGACGGGGACCGCTCCACGATCCGCTATTCCTCGACCACCACGACGCCCTTCATTCCCACCGCCTCGTGCGGCGTGCAGTAGTACTTGATCGTTCCCACCTCCTCGAACGTCTGCGAGAAGGTGTGTCCGGCCTCCTGCACCTGTTCGGACTCGAAGGAACCGTCCTCGGCGGCCACGTTGTGAACGCTGCCGCGACCGTTCCACTCCCAGACGACCGTCGTTCCGGTGGAGACCCGGACCGCGGCGGGGCCGTACCCGAAGTTGCCGCCGTTGGCCTCCGCGCCGACCGTGACGGTCACCTCGTCGTCGCCGGTGCGATCGACGACCCCGTCGTAGTTCGAGGTACCGTCGAGGTAGCCGTCGAACGAGGGCGGCGAGCCGCTATCGCCGGAACCGCTGCCGTTTCCGGAATCGCTGCTGTCTCCGGACTCGTCGTCAGACCCGTCCGTTTCGTCGGTGTCGCCTCCGGAGTCGCCGGAACCGCCCGAGCAGCCGGCGAGACCGAGAGTGAGCGCGGCGGTGCCGCCGAGGAGCGTCCGACGGGTGAGACTGATTCGTGCCATCAGTTTTCGTTGGCCCTCCAGATATAAGGATACCTCACTCGTTCCCAGTTGGCGAAAACGGGCGGAATAAGTTCAATATTCGCCGGGACTTTCGTTACGATGGGTGATCAGTCGAGAATCCGCGCGACCGAGAGCGGGGTGCGATGACACGAGCGACCCGGGAATGAATTAGAAGCGAACCGGAGACGAGTCGGGGGCGAACCAGAGACGGGTCGAGAACGGACCGGAGACGGATCGGGAGCGCGGTCGAAATCGGTGGGGTAACCGGCTAATTGACACGTTCAGCGCAAGTCTTACGTAGCGTGTCGTGGTACCAAACACCATTCGATGGCGATTGTAGATCCCCCCGATCGTGCGTGCTGCGCTCCCCGTCGGAACGAAAGCATGTTCGCAGCGTCGCGTCCGGGCGGGTTCCGACAGTCCGCGATCAGCGGGGGAGATGGAGACCGGACCTGCCCCGTATTCGGAGGTGCCGAGACTGCTGCGGCGCAGGCCGTAGAACAGTCGCTCGACCGATCGCCGTTCGGAGTCCGCTGAACTCCCGTGTTGCTATCACGGATCGGCCCGATCGAGTTGTCCGCGGCGATGGACGCAGTCGGACCCTCGAACGTCGAGATCGGCGTCTTTCTCCTCATCGGGGCACTCGGCGGCGCGCACTGCCTCGGGATGTGTGGTCCGCTCGTGAGCGTCTACGCCGACAGGCTCAGAGCGACTGAGGACGGCCGAGGGGTGTCGCTTCGGCAACTCAGACAGCACGCGCTGTTCAATCTCGGCCGGGCCGGCGGCTACGCGATTGTCGGGGCCGTGCTCGCCGTCGTGGGGGCGTTCGCGCTCGCCGCGGTCGACACCGTCATCTCCGTCGGCAACGGTGTCAGAGGAACGATGGGCATCCTGATCGGCACGCTGATCATCACGTCCGGCGCGTCGTACCTGTGGCGCGGCACCGGGGGCAGAATCAGGTTGCCGGGCCGAATTTCGGTGGTCTTCACGAGGGTAAGCACCGCGCTCACGGCCCGCGTGGACGCGCTCGTCGGCGACGTCCGGATCGTCGGACTCGGATTCGGACACGCGTTTCTCCCCTGTCCGATCACCTTCCCGGCCTACCTGTACGCGTTCGCGATCGCCGATCCGATCCGGGCGGCGGCGCTGCTCTCGCTTCTCGGTCTGGGCACGATTCCGACGCTTTTCGTCTACGGGTTGGCGCTCGGGTCGCTGTCGGTAGGGCGTCGACGGACGGTCCATCGGGTCTTGGGTGTCGCCTTCCTGCTCTTGGGATATTTACCGCTGGCGCACGGACTGATGCTCCTCGGGATCCACCTCCCCCATCCGACCGTACCGATCTACCAACCGCTCGGCTAGCGATCGACCGACTGACTCCAGCTAACAACTACCGATATGACCGTCGAGAACAACGGACGACCCGACCGCGATTCATCCCGTCGAGCGGAACGCAACGACTGTACGCACTGTGGGTTGCCGACGCCGACGCCGCCCATCACCGCGGCGGACGTCGAGGGCTCGTACTGCTGTCGGGGGTGTCTGGCGGTCGCCCGCGCGCTCGAATCCGTCGGCGACGAGACGAGTCACGCATCGGAATAGCGATTATCGACCGAGATGTCGCCGCGGGGTGAGACGTTCGAGGGCGGCTCGAATCCGGGTGCGGATTTTTTCCATCTCCGCGCGAAGGGGGTGATATGAGCCACTCTATCGGAGACGAACTCCGACGCATTCTCGTTCCGATCGACGGGAGCGACGGCGCGTCGGCCGCGCTCGACCACGCGATCAGCGTCGCGGCGGCCACCGACGCCGAGATCCTGCTCTTGGCGGTCGTCGATCCCTACGGACTGTCGAGCGTCACGGAGCGCAAGGAGGTCGAAGCGGAACTCGAAGGGGTCGTCACCGACGCGGCGGCGCGAGTGCAGGACGCGGGCGTCGCCGTGAGCACCGCCGTCGAAGCGGGCTTCCCGCACGAGGAGATCCTCGACGCGGTCGAAGATCACGCGGTCGACCTGATCGCGATGGGAACGCACGGGCGCAGCGGGCTCCAGCGGTACGTCGTCGGCAGCGTCGCCGAGAAGGTCGTTCGCCTCTCGCCGATCCCCGTGCTCACCGTACGAGTCGGTGCGACGGGCGAACGGCCCTACCGCGACCTCGTCATTCCGACGGACGGGAGCGACGCCGCGGTGCCCGCCGAACGCTGGGGAATCAATCTCGCCGAGGAGTTCGGGGCCGACGTCCACGCCCTATCGGTCGTTCCGGAGATGCCCGTCCGGTCCAGCGAGACGCGGGCCGCCTACGAGGAGGTCGCGCAATCGGCGGTCGACCGCGTCGCGGCGCGGGGATCGGAGTTCGGCGTCGAGATCGCCGAGGCGATCGAACACGGCGTCCCGCACCGCGCGATCATCGATCACTGCGAGGCGGTCGACGCCGACCTCGTCGTGCTCGGGACCCACGGTCGGACGGGCGTTGAGCGGTTCGTCCTCGGGAGCGTCGCCGAGAAGGTCGTCCGCCTCTCGGAGACGCCGGTGCTCGTCGTGCCGTCGGAGTGAGCGGCGAACCGGTCGCATCCCCGGAGAGTCCGGTCTAGACAGTCGGCGTCCCGCACCGAAACCTCACGCTCGAAATCGAGACCTCACGCTCGACACCGAAACGTCACGCTTACTCGCGTCGCTCTCGACGGGCGAGTATGCGCGTTCCCTGCGTCCGCGTGCCGACCAGCGAGGGGGAGGAGACCCGCACGGCGCTGGCCGAGCGCGACCTCGTCGATCAGACCCACGAGATCACGGTCGAGTCCGGAGCGCTGTACATCCCGGTCGTCGACCGGACGGCCGTCGAATCGGAGTACGAGGTCGTCGAACGCGACGCCCCGACCCGGAACACGCAGACGACGCCGGCCGAAGTCCTCGGTTTCGAGCCCTCCTACGAGCGCCTCGGCGACGTCGTCATCCTCGACGAGGACGACCCCGAACGGGCGCGTCGGATCGCCGACGCCGTCGTCGAATCGGACCTCCGCGCGCGGACGGTTGTCAACCGCGCGTCGAAAGTGAAGGGCGAACTCCGGGTCCGCGAGTGGGACGTGCTCGTCGGCGAGTCGACCGAGACCGTCCACCGAGAATACGGCTACGAGTTCGCGCTCGACATCGCGTCGGTGTACTTCTCGCCGCGGCTCGCCACCGAGCGCCACCGCGTGATCTCGCAGGTCGAGGCCGGCGAGCGGGTGATCGATATGTTCGCCGGCGTCGGGCCGTTCGCGGTCCCGATGGCCGGCCGGGGTGCGGAGGTCGTCGGCTGCGATCTCAACCCCGTCGCCGTCGAGTACCTCCGGGAGAACGCGCGTCGCAACGGCGTCGGAGACCGAGTGACCGCGATCCACGGTGACGTCCGCGACCTCGCGGAGGAGTACGCGGGCTGGGCGGACCGGCTGGTGATGAACCTCCCGCACAGCGTCGGCGACTTCCTCGACGCGGCGGTCGAACTCGCGAGCGAGGAGTGCGTGCTTCACTACTACGACATCCAGCACGAGGACGACCCGTTCGGCCCCGGTGAGCGGGCCATCCGCGAGGCCGTCGCGGCCGCGGGGGACGACTACGATGTCGACGTCGAGACCGAGCGCGTCGTGCGATCGTACGCCCCGCACGAGTACAACGTCTGTCTCGACGTCCGTCTGACCGCACGCTGATTCGGAAGTCTTTTCTTAATCATCGCAGTACGGACGAGTGCGTCT